>JAWKZW010000001.1:4512500-4817500 GCA_041395725.1 Gammaproteobacteria bacterium
GGATATTTCCCGGGCTACCGGCCTGAACCCGCGGTCCGAGAAAGACAGGCAGCCAGTGCCTGAGACCAGCAGCACTGTTGCCAGCAGGCTTCTAATGATCATCAGCCTGCTCATAATCCATCCCCGATAATTCCTCGATATTGAACCGGGCCCCGATGGCACTGATGTCCGCAGGGCTGATGTTGCCAACAATGTTCACCAGCACAGTCTCTTCAGGCTCAGTGACCATGATGGCGATACCATGGATCATTTCCGCGTCGTCAGACAGGCGGAAATAGACATCCACATGATCGCTCCCCTCCCGGACCCTGATGACCCGCTCCCAGTCACTGGTATCAAGGCGCTGAGCGATCGCAGACATGGTGGCCGCCATCAGCGTGGTGTCGATGCGACTGCTGTCGAACACCCGCACATTGACCCGGGTCAGAGTTGATATGAACTGAGCGGCAGTCTCGTCATTGTTTTTCAGGATATTGGTAATCAGATTCAGGAGGGGCTCCTTCAGACTGACCTCTACATTAGGCTCACTGCCCGCTATCTGATTCAGTTCCGAAAAATCCACATACCCCGGGTGGTCCAGCAGGTCTCCCTGCTGTGCGAGAGCAGCCGGCAACAGCAGCAGCCCGAGAATTGTCGTTGCAAACATCCTTTGGTACTTCATAGTGTTAACCTCTCTAATTCTGCCGGTCCGGCAGACTGTGAAAACGGTCAAATCGGTCCATCATTAACTGCGTCAATGCTTTCGCGCCGCGAGTCCTCAGAAAACGAGGCGTTGATTGAGCTTTCCAACTGGCGCAGCAGAAACCGGTTTTCAATCATGACCTCGGTCCTGGCACTGATCTGGCCCAGGTAACTCAAAGCCAGTTCCAGGTCCTGCATCGCCTGCACAATCTCCGCCTGTGTGTAGTGGGGCTGCCCGTTGTCGGCGGGCAGCTGACCGGCAATTTCCGGTGCCGACCCAGATGGCAGAAGCAGCCGGCCAAGCCCCACCGCCAGCAACAGCGCAGCAGCCAGGGGCACCCCAACCCGCACGGGCAGTGGCATTGAACCCAGCAGTGTCTCCAGAGCATGCCGGAATCCGCCCGTGTTTCGCTGCCCAACCGGGGTGGCGGGCCGGGGGCTCACAGCGGGCTGCGCGACGACCTCAAAAAGCCTGTCCACCGGCTCCAGTGCCTGGTCGGAACAGTCCAGAATCGGCAGGCTGATTACCGACCGGTGCAGCTGCTGGGCAAAGTGCAGTTCCTGCCGGCAGGTCTGACAGCCTGCCATATGGGCCTGAAATTCTGCTTCCCGGGCTGCTTCCAGCTCATTGTCCAGGTAGGCATCGATATGCAACTGACAAAGCTGGCACTGTGAATTGTTACTGGTCTGCATGACTAAATCCTTGATTATCCTTACCGGCCGGGGCGTCAGGGGCGCTGGCTGGTGGTTCATAGGGGATCAGATTCTGTTCGGCGGCAAACAGTCTCAACATCCGGTCCCCGCGCAACTGGCGTCGGGCCCGATGCAGGTAGACCTTCACCTGGCTCTGACTCAGGTTCAGGCTCTGTTCGATCTCCAGATAGCTCAGGCCCTGGATATCCCGCATGATGACGATACTGCGGTGCGGGTCAGGCAACGTACTGATCGCCGTTTCCAGATGCTCACGGAACTGTTCGGACTCCAGGCCCGGATCCTGCACCGCCACCGCATCTTCCAGGGTTTCCGGCATATCGACTCGTTGTTGGTCGTTCTTATGCCGGCGCAGGTGATCAATGACCGAGTTATGGGCCACACGCATCAACCAGGCTCCCATGCGGTCATGGTCAATCTTGCGCCAGTGCTGCCACAAGCGGATGAACACATCCTGGGTTATATCTTCGGCATCCTCCCGGGCACGCAGACTGTAATAAGCGAACGAAAAGATCCGCTGTCGGTGCTGAGTAATTGCCTGTTTGTATTCCGCCAACATATGCTGATAAAGACGTCCGCCTCTGCAAATAGTTACATGGCATTGTCGCAGCCGCGGATCATCATGGTCCAACTTCATGGTGCCTGACTGCCTGGAGGGTTGTTTTATCTCATCGGGTGGTAAGGAAAATCCAGACCGTTGCTATAATCCCCCTACTTTTTTCGGGATTAATAGCTCCAATGACTTTGAAGCGCTTACTGGCAATGGCTGTGCTGATTGCGACACCGTATCTGGCGGTGGGCGCTGAGCGTACCGTGGCCCTGGAAGGCGAGGAAGAAGTCCGGATCTGGGTGTTTACACCCCGGGAATCGGGACCCGGACCCTGGCCATTGGCCATGATGATACCCGCCGGCAGCGGTCAGGAATACGCGACCAGGGCGCAATTCTGGCTGGGGCGCGAAATGACCGAGCGGGGCTGGGTAGTGGCGGTTCCGGCATCTTCGGAAGGACTTTCCTTTGTCGGCGACAGTGAAACCAATATCTACCAGGTGATCACCGAACTTCAAAAGGATCAAACCATCAAGACTGGCAAGGCGCTGTTAATGGGCGTTTCCAGCGGCGGCAGTTCGGCCCTGGAGATAGCCAGCAAGAACCCCGGACACTACCACGGCGTCGTGGCGGTCCCGGGCCGCATCAAGCAATCGGGCCCTTTGCCGGCCCTGGACGGTCTGCCGGTATTCCTGCGGGTGGCGGAAAAAGACTATTTCCGCTGGCACAAGGACATGTCGGACATGACTCAGCGCCTGATGTCTGCTGGCGCCCGTGTCGACGCGGCGCTGGTCCCTGATGCACGCCACATAATCAAGGTGGACCTGGAGGAGCTGGATCGCTGGCTGCTCACACTGGACAGGTAGTGCTCTGCCGCCAGCGTTGTTGGCATTCGTTTATTTAGAGCGACTAAACTGCACTCATTCCGCCTGGCTGGAGGCAAAAATGGCCTCCAGCAGCGATAATCAGCTTAGTGTGAACAAGCCCTAGAACGTATCGGATTCTATCCAGTAGTTGGTAACCAGATTCTGATCGAATTCGATTGAAAGGGTTTCCGTGCGCTCCTGCTCGACATCCACAGAAAAAACCAGAAAAAGGCCGACTTCTGTATCTTTTTCCGAACGATTGCGGTATTTCCAGACCTCTGTCCCGTCAGCATAGCTCAGACGGGTGGAGGGTTCACCAAACGTACTCCGTACCCAGTCCACGTCACTGGAGCCAACCTGCAGGCGGTTGACATCACCCTCATCCCAGGTACTGTCCAGCAACCGGCCATCGGAATCCACCGTGAGCAGACAACCGGCAAGAGCCATCCCCATTATTAAAAGAACTACGATTCTAGTCATACCATTACCCCATTAGTGTTATTACATTACGGCACCGATTACTCGATTCTGTTTAGACGCGTGCTGTCTCACAAAGGTTACAGATACCACCGCTCTGGCCTCCACGAGCGGCACTTCCCGCTCCGGCGGCGCGGCAATCACGCAGTTGTCGACTTTGCCGCCAGGAGGCTTAACCAGGGCTTAATCCCGTATTGGCAGGCGGGAGCGGTACTGATAAGGTTAGCGCCCAGGATTCATCAATGCTTCATCAACGCTTCCGAGCAATCAACCGAGTAATGCCATGTACCTGACCATCAAAATAATCCATGCCAGCTTCGCCCTCATTTCAATACTGGGCTTTGCCTGGCGCGGCTATCTCAAAGTAAGTCGCAATGAACTCCCACGGCATTTCGTCTACCGGGTTCTGCCGCATATCGTCGACACAGTCCTGCTCACCAGTGCCATCTTCCTGGTGGCACTCTCAGGCCAGTATCCCTTCGTGGTTTCCTGGGTGACAGCCAAAGTGCTGGCACTGTTCGTGTATATTGGCCTGGGTATCACCTTGATGCGTTCCCAGGCGGACCAGGGCCGGCGCAGATTGCTCTACGGTCTCACCCTGTTGAGCGGGATCTATATTCTCCTGGTCGCCGCCAGCAAGAGCGCCATCCCCTTCGCGCTCTAGTCGCGGATCGATGAACGCCCTGGCGTCTTTTAATCGCCTGTTTCCTCTTTGGGCCCTACTGACATCCCTGCTGGCCTATCTGCAGCCCTCTCTATTCATCGGCTGGCAGGGATCGATTGTGCCGTTACTGGCGGCCGTCATGTTCATGATGGGGTTAACCCTCTCAGCGTCCGATTTTCGTCGCGTGCTGGTAACACCCCGCCCGATACTCATCGGAGTGGGGCTGCAATTTCTCGTCATGCCCCTGGCGGCCTTCCTGCTGGCGCGCACTCTGCAAATGTCCACCCAACTGACTGCCGGCATGATTCTGGTCGGCAGCTGTGCCGGCGGCACCGCGTCCAACGTCATCTGCTTTCTGGCCCGAGGCGACGTGGCATTGTCTATCAGCATGACCATGGTATCGACACTGCTGGGGGTAGTCGCCACGCCTCTGCTCTGTACCCTGTATCTGACCACCGCCGTTGAAGTCGACACCCTGGGTATGTTGCTGAGTATCATTCAGGTAGTGCTGATCCCTGTTGGCGCAGGCCTGCTGGTGAACCGTTACCAGGGGGCACTGATCCCGCGCCTCGAACCCCTCCTGCCAAGCCTTTCGGTTATGATCATTCTGATGATAATCGCCATCATCGTTGCCTTGAACGCAGATCGTCTGGTTCAGGTGGGAACGCTAACCCTGCTGGCGGTAATCCTGCATAACGCCCTGGGGTTGAGCGGCGGTTACTATTTTTCGCGCCTGTTGGGCCTGAACCTGCAACAGAGCCGGACAATTGCCATCGAAGTCGGCATGCAGAATTCCGGACTGGGTGTGGCGCTGGCCATGGAGTTTTTCTCTGCCACCGCAGCCCTGCCTGGTGCGCTGTTCAGCATCTGGCACAACATCAGCGGCTCTATACTGGCGACTCACTGGAGCAAACACCCCCACCGAAGGGACAGGCTCTGACCGTGAACCGGGTACCGGCCCCAGGAAAAGTTTTTGAACGTACTAGTAACTTCACATTTTTTTTCGATCAACGGTTGACTTGAAAATTAAAAGGCATAAAATTCGCCACCTGTCTGAAGCCTGCATCGGGTTTTAAACTAATCCATACAAATCGCGTGAGAAAAATGGTTATTTATCACACCACAACAATTAACAGCCTGCCGGCAAGCATGTTCCTGAAGGGGAATACGGCCTGCTCGCGTGTGGTGGAGACCCGGAGGTCCAGCTTGGAGTGATTTCATCAGAAAACTGCTGATTACCAAGTCTGAAAAAAGACCTCTACGCGTCTCAACCGCCTAGAGGTCTTTTTTTTTGCACTGCATTTATCAAAACATCCGAAGCTGACTTCGGGTGCAGGGGAACTATTGTGGTTAAAAAACTGCAAAGAAACATCAAGCTTGTCTACGGGCTGGCATTCTTTCACTGCTTCATGATTATCGTGCCGGTTATCGTGCCGTTTTTCATGTCGAAGGGGCTTGGCCTGGCGGAGATTTTTTACCTGCAGACAGTCTATGCCGCCACCATTGTTCTGCTCGAGGCACCTTCGGGTTACTTCGCCGACCTCTTCGGTCGTCGAATCGCCCTGCTGGCAGGCAGTGTTGTACACGGCGTGGGGTATCTGCTGCTCAATTTCGCTGACAACTTTCTGAGCCTGATGGCTTTTGAAATCATTGTCGGGGTTGCCGGCAGCCTGCTCTCTGGTGCGGATCTTGCCTTGCTGTACGATTCCCATAAAGCTCTCGACAACGAGGACATTTCGCCACACAGCCCTGGAATTGCGCAGTTAGGATTCATTAAGTCATGCGCGGAAGGTTGCGGTGCGCTGCTGGGCGGCGTGCTTGCATTGTGGTCATTCGAAATTATGGTGGTCGGTCAATCGCTGGGGGCCTGGGTCTGTTTCATACTCGCCCTGTTTGTGGTGGAACCTCCGTACAAAAATGAGGAACAGGATGAGTCCAGCACCAGGCTGGTCAATATCTTCAGGCATATGTGGCGTAGCGATCGGGTATTGCGCAATGTCTTTATCGCTATACCCGTTTACAACCTGGCTACGATACACGTCGTCTGGCTGGTCCAGCCGTACTGGGAAGATCGGGGCGTGTCCCTCGCGGCCTTCGGTATTCTCTGGTTCGCCCAGAGCCTGACCGTCGGCATGGCCAGCCGCTGGAGCTTTGATATTGAACGCAGGCATGGCGCCACAGCAGCATTGTGCCTGATCGGAGTATTGCCCGTGCTTGGTTTTTTCGGCATGGCATGGCTCCAGGGCTGGACAGGAATCGCGATCTGCCTGTTGTTGTTTTTTGGCCGGGGGCTGGTACAGGTCATCCTGGTTAACGCGCTCAACAGGCGTGTCCCGAGCAGCTTTCGGGCCACAGCCAATTCACTGACCAGCTTTACATTCCGCCTGGGATTTATCACCACAGGGCCACTGGTAGGGTATGTCGCTGAAAGCCAGGGCTTGACCATGGCGCTCAACCTGCTGGGCTGGGCCTTTATCGCGGCATTCCTGTTCATCATGCTGCCACTGATCCGATCGGTGAAGCTGCTGCAGCGGGAGCCGGCCTGACAACCCGCCAGAAATCCCCCCCCTGGGTGGCCATCCAGAATCCCCTTCCGGATGGCCGCCCTTTTTTTAACCGGCAGGCACCTTATTGGTGCTTTGCAAGGTGTCATGATAAAGTCGTGGCCATTCTGCGACCCCGCTATGATTAGCGTCAATCAGGCCCGGGAAGCACGGAGAACCCAGGAAGCTCTGCCTGATTCCGGCACCATGCCGCAGCGATAAAGCGGAGATTCCCTTAACAGGCATAAAAACCAGCTAACAATAAAGGCGGGAGAGAAACCATGAAATTAATCACGGCGATTATTAAACCGTTCAAGTCTGATGACGTCCGCGAGGCGCTTTCTGAACTTGGTGTAAACGGTATGACTGTAACCGAAGTCAAGGGGTTCGGGCGTCAGAAGGGTCACACCGAACTCTATCGTGGCGCCGAATATGTCATCGACTTTTTACCTAAAGCAAAACTGGAGGTAGCGATCGAAGACGGGCTGGTCGATCAGGCAATCGAGGCGATATGCAAGGTCGCCCAGACCGGGCAGATCGGCGACGGCAAGATTTTCGTGAGCAACCTCGAGCAGGTAGTTCGCATTCGAACCGGGGAAACCGGCAACGACGCATTGTAAGCGGGGAGAACACAATGATAAAAAGAAAACACCGGGGGTCCAGCCTACTGGCGTTGGCGACCCTGGCACTACCCTCGCTTTCACAGGCTCAGGGCACCGCGATTGACGGCGCCAACACCGCCTGGATACTGACCGCAACAGCGCTGGTTCTGTTCATGACCATTCCAGGCCTGTCGCTGTTTTATGGCGGGCTGGTCAGAACCAAAAACGTACTTTCTATTCTGATGCAATGCTTTGCCATTACCATCATGGTGTCCGTACTGTGGCTGCTGGTAGGCTACAGTATCGCCTTTGGCCCCTCTGAATCCGCCTATTGGGGAGGCCTGAGCAAAGCGTTCTTCAGTGGCGTGGTTGTGGACTCCATGGCCGGTGATATTCCTGAAACCGTGTTTGCTGCGTTCCAGATGACGTTCGCCATCATTACGCCTGCACTGGTGGTGGGTGCCTTTGCCGAACGTATGAAATTCTCCGCGATGATGCTGTTCAGCGCCCTGTGGACATTGCTGGTTTATTTTCCCGTGGCGAACTGGGTCTGGGGTGGAGGCTGGCTGGGCCAAATGGGGCTCATTGATTTTGCTGGCGGTACCGTTGTGCACGTCACCGCCGGGGTGGCAGCGGTCGTTGCCGCCCTGATGCTTGGGCAGCGGAAAGGCTTTCTTTCATCGGCCCTGGTTCCCCACAATATGACTATGACCGTGACTGGCGCGGGCATGCTGTGGGTCGGCTGGTTCGGTTTTAATGCGGGCAGTGCATTGGCAGCCGACGGCAGTGCCGGCATGGCATTGATCGCCACCCATCTGTCAGCCTCGGCCGGAGCACTCACCTGGATGACAATCGAGTGGGTAAAATACGGTAAGCCCAGCGCCCTGGGCGCCGTGACCGGCATGGTTGCCGGCCTGGCCACGATCACCCCCGCATCGGGGTCAGTGGGCCCCGCTGGCGGTATGCTGATCGGCATCGCCGGGGGTGCCATTTGCTTTTTTGCCACCACGACCATGAAGAACAGATTAAAGATCGACGATTCGCTGGATGTTTTTCCCGTCCATGGTGTTGGCGGCATACTGGGGACGTTACTGGCCGGAGTCCTGGTTTCTCAGAATCTGGGCGTATTCAGCGGCAACGGCTATGCCGAAGGCATGAACATGGGGTCGCAAGTGCTGGTGCAGATCACCGGCATTCTCGCCGTTGCTGTCTATACTGGCATTCTGACTGTCGTGATTCTGAAAACAGTGGGGGCACTGACTTCCGGCCTGCGTATCAGTGACGAGGAAGAGCAGATGGGCTGCGACATCAGCGACCACGACGAGAAAGGTTATTCAATGTAGCCGACTGATAGATACGACGAACAGGCACCACCCCTGCCAGGGTGGTGCCAACGCGCCCTTACCATGCACCATGCGGCATCGGAGCGGACACGCTCGTCGACACCCCTCCTCAGTAACCCAATAAGACTCTCACAGAGCCTCTAAGCCGCCTTTTTAAAGGTGCTTTAAGTTGCCTGAGTGTATTTCCGCAGCGTGGTGATGGCATACACAAGATTGTTACCGGCCAGGTCGAGAAACCAGGTTGCGACCAGGGTCGTGGTCCGCCCGTCGTTGAGCACTTCACTTCTGATCCGGAATCGCGGCCCAGTCACCGGCTGCAGGTAATCTATCCGCATGTTCACCGTAGAGGACCAGGTAAAACCCGGTTTATCAGCAAACAGGGTTCGAACCGTATAGATCGCCGCCATGTCTACGTAGGTTCCGGTAAATCCGCCGAACAGCTGCCTGCGCGGATTGAGCAGCTGCTCAGGCAGGTGCACATCCAGCTCCAGCAGACCTGGCTCCTCGCGGAGTGTATTCCACTTGTAGGCTTCCACCAGGTCACCGGCACAGTGACCCGGTTTCATGAAGAGGGGCTTGTCGCGGTTATCGAGCTGCCTCTGCAGCGCTTCCTGCTCGGTCTGATCCATTTCTCTCAGGGTCTGTTCACACTAAGGAACCTCTGATTCACTGACAGGACTGGCCGCTATCGATTCACGCGGTGGCAGCTTACACAGCCACCGGCTACCCGCCCCGCCAGGTAATAACTTGGCGGGTTCATCAGGGCGGCAATGCGGGCACGCCCCACTTCCACGACGAAGTTGCTCATATGGTCTTCCAGGAAAGGATGATTGGACCCCCCTTCCCCCGCCCGCAGGTTGGCACCGATCCTTTCGATGTTACTCAGCACATCCAGCACTTCCCCCCGCTCGACCGGTTGCCCGGCTTCCGCCGGCACAAGGGCCATGTCCAGACGCTGCAGCTGATAACCCAGCTGCTCCATACTGCTGCGTAATTCTTCGCCAGATACATAATTGAAATCCGGCGGATAAGTCGCCTGTCGTATCAGCGCCGCGGTATCTGCGCAACCGCTTAACATCATCAATACAACGACGGAGACGAGGGTATTTCGCAACACGGTAGAGTTTCCTTTCTGGAGTTTTCCAAGAGCCTGGTTCAGTCCCGGCATAACCACACTAGTTAACCAGGTTAATGACCGGAAGACCTGGGGCAAAATCACGATGGCAACTATTGCAAACAGCTGAGATCTCGCCACCCACCTGCAGGAGTTCCTGTTCACGGCGGCTTTGCGCAGCATTCAACGCACGGCCGGCAGCACTCGTAAGCTGCTGAGCATAACCCACAAAAGCGGCATCGGATGTCCACTCACCATCAAGGGGACCGGTGCCGGGAAAGGGTAACAGCGTTCCGCCCAGCTCCAGTTGCCGCGCCATCTGTTCAATTTCAATCCACTCTTCTTCGGTAGTGGGACTTCCCCAGGAAACAGCAAACAGAGGATCGGCTGAGTGATTGATCAGTGACTCCATGACCGCACTGGTGCTGGTCGGCAGGGTGTCGGTCTGTGTTTGAACACCTCCCTCGGTGCCCTCATCGGAGCAGGCGACCAACGCCACCAACATACCCGACAACAAAATTCTTCGCGTACCCCATACTGCTGTGCTGAAAACCATTACCACACTCCTTGCGAGATTAACTCGCTGACCAGATACCAGACTCTTCATTCTGCGCTTCGACAGCTATAACAGGCAACGCCTGCCACCGCTTTGCTTGATACAGGTCAAGGAGGAACAGCAGCGGCCCGGCAGCGGCCAGGCCGTGTTTCACCGGTTATCCAGTAGCTGATAGATACGCCGCACCGCCCGCGGGTCCGCACCGGGCCCTCGCAGCTGGGGATAGTTAGCGCTGTGGTTGGTCAGATCTATCTGTTCAGCAGTCTGCTCGGCACTCAGCCCCTGGTCCTTGAGGCGCGCCACTTTGACCCACAGGTCTTCCAGGTAGGCCTGAAAATTATCGATGACCGCCCTGTCACTGAAGGGCTGCCCATGACCAGGCAACACCCAGTCGAACTTCAGTGTCTTCAGGGCTTCCAGGGTATCAGGCCATTCGTCCACGTGGGCATCACCCATATAGGACAGGCTTGGCAGCATCATGTCTCCGGTAAAGACAATCTGCTCCTGAGGCAGGTAGACCACAACGTCACCGCCGGTATGGGCCCGCCCGAGATGCAGCAACTGGATTTCACGGCTGCCCCGCTCAACTACCTGGAACAGAGTCATTTTTTCTTCCAGGGTGATGTTGGGCGGCGTCGGAGTTACCTCCGGGATGGCATTCATGTAGTCGCGCTGGACACTCGCCCGCTCTTCAAGCTGGGCACGGCGCGCCGGGTCCTGCTCGGCCGCAGCCTGACGCTCCAGATTGGCAACCGTGCTGGGTACGCCGTCTGAAAAGCTCCGGAAAGTGGATTCTTCGAGCACATTGCCCAGTTCGCCATTCAGTTTCTGGCGCGTAAAACTGTGGCCAATAATTTCCACTTCGCGGGGAAACGCCTGATTGCCGTGGGCGTGATCAAAGTGATAATGGCTGTTGACCAGATACCGGACCGGCTTGTCACTCAACACCGACAGTGAGTCAAGCAGGGAACGGGCTGCCGCGGGTGTGACATGGGAATCCACGACCAGGGTATCGAACTCCCCTACCAGGACCATGACATTGCTCATGACATGCACCCGGCCGGTCCCGACGCCATGCCAGACGCCCTCGGCCAGTTCGGTAAAGCGGTGTGTATCCGATTCAACCACCCTGCCAGTCTGGGAATGGGCACTGGCCGCAAAGCCTGCGGCGATGATCAGTAATGCCGAGACAGCTATAGATATTTTTATTAGAGATGAAGCATTTTTTCGTCGAGTCATGGCCCGATCTAATCCTCGCTGAGGTTGTTTTCAAGTAGCGCATCGTACCTAAATTATTGGCCCCAGAGAAGCTTTGCGGCGCCTGTCATCCGCTCAATCCATAACTTGTGGGAATCCGGCTGCCGCGGGGCTTCTGCAGCGGGCTGCAGTCCAGCCAGAAGTCCAACGGATAGTCTCAGGCCAGCCTGGTCACACCGCCACGGATGTCGAACGATACGCTGCGACGATGCGGGAGAAATTGGCGAAATTGACCAGCTGAGTCGTCAGCTCCCCCATCTCAACTTAAGAACTATTTGATAAAAGAATCTTATCTTATTGTTTTTTATGTTTTTATATTTTATGGCAAGCCTCTTGCTAAGATTCCTCACACAGACGCAGAAGTGACCAACGCCAAAAATTTTTGTAACCCGATTGAGACGGGAAGCGTCTAACCAGAAAGATTCTCAAAGGAGAAAGCACAATGCGGGATTTAAACCATAATGCCAGAATAAGCACGGCCACCCTGCTGGCCCTGCTGCTCGGAGCCTATCTTTTCGGAACCGATGCCAGCGCCGGGGAAGGCCTGCGCGATATCAGCAAAGTGAACGGCCGGGTCGAAGTGGCGCCAGGCAGTCTCGTCGCCGATGTCTCTACAGTCAATGGCCGCATCGCCATTGAACGGGGCGCCACAGCTCAACAGGTTAAAACCGTCAACGGGGGCATCGACATCGCCGACAACAGTGCCGTAGAACGGGTGAATACGGTGAATGGCAGCATCACCGTTGGCTCCGACGTCAACATTGGGGAGCGGGTTTCGACCGTCAATGGCAGGGTTCATGTGGGTAGAAACGGGAAGGTCCGCGGCCCGGTGACCAGCGTGAACGGCTCCATCAGTCTCAGCGAAGGCACTGAAGTGTCCGGTGAAACGCGGGCAACCAATGGTGATATCCGGCTGCGAAGCGCCCGGGTAGGCGGTGATATCGTCACCCAGAACGGCGACATCTCCCTGCAGGACGGCAGCCATGTGGCAGGTGATCTCATCGTGAAGAAACGCCGCAGCTGGTTGAATGGCTGGTTCGGCTCACACAACAAGCCGCTGATTCGTATCGATAGCAGCTCATCGGTGGCCGGGGACATTCACCTGTATCGGCGCGTCGACCTGGAAATTGCCGAAGGGGCGCAGGTTGGCGAGATTATTCGGCACTATTGAAGCAGGAGCGCCAAAGCGCAGCGCCCAGGCAGCCGACCAGTCCGGCCCCACCCGCACTGACCAGCCCCCTTCAATGCCACTGAGCACTGACTATTCGGTTCGCTGATAGTGTCCCATCAACAGGCCGGTTGCCAGTATGTGACCTTCCATTGCTGCCAGTAACTCATCCTTGTTGAGCCCTTCGGGCAGATCCAGATCAGCATCCAGCGCATAAACCCGGTAATGGTAGGCGTGCAGCAGACCATCTACCGGAGGCCTGGGACCAAAGTAACCAGGTCGCCTTACCCCGCTCACACCATTGGTCACACCCTCCAGCCCGGGCAGATCCGGCGAAGAATCAGCCGGCATTCCGGCCGGCAGCCCCGGGGCGGAAGCCGGGATATTGTAGACCACCCAGTGCACGAACGGCTGCGACATCGCCACTACCGGGTCATCGCAGATCAGCGCCAGCTCGACAGTACCTGCCGGCAGATTGGTCCAGCTGATATCTATCGACTGATTATCCCCGTAGGCTGTGTACGCCAGGGGCACCGTGCCATGGTTGTCGAATGCACTGCTGGCGACCCTGACCGTCTCGGGCGCGTCCGCGGCCCGCACCATACTGGCCAGCATCAGCAGGCCGGCCACTAGAATACCTGATGTCATTTTCATACTGTGGGATTCCTTCTCGTTATTGGTAACTGGCAAACTATAGTGCCTGCCCTCACTGATCAATACGGCTCAACTGCATCTGAGCGTCGAACGGCTAGTCCGCCTGGGCCGCACGCTCTCTCAATCTGTACTTCTGCACCTTGCCCGTTGAGGTTTTTTCGATCGGGCCAAAAACAACCTTCTTGGGAATTTTGAAGCCCGCCAGTTCGGCGCGACAATAAGCAACCAGCTCATCAACGCTCATCTGCTGGCCGTTTTTCAGCGTGACAAAGGCACAGGGCACCTCACCCCATTTCTCGTCCGGTGCTGCCACCACTGCCGCCTCCAGTATCTTAGGATGCTTGAATAACACCGATTCCAATTCCAGCGACGAGATGTTTTCGCCGCCGGAAATGATTATATCCTTGGAACGGTCCTTGATCTGCACATAGCCGTCCTGGTGCCACACGGCCAGATCACCGGAGTGAAACCAGCCACCGGCAAACGATTCCTCCGTGGTTGGTGGGTTTTTCAGATAACCTTTCATTACCAGATTTCCACGCATGAAAATTTCCCCCATGGTTGCGCCGTCTTTGGGGACTGGTTGTAAAGTTTCCGGATCGGCCACCATCAGCTCATCCTGCAGAGGCGCGCGCACACCCTGTCTGGCCAGCAGCTCAGCCCGGTCGGCTATGGACAGGTCGGCCCAGTTTTCCTGGGGCGCACACACCACACAAGGACCGTAAGTCTCGGTCAACCCGTAAACGTGGGATACGCTGAAGTTCATTTCTTCCATTCCGGCAATCACGGCCGCCGGTGGCGCCGCTCCTGCCGTCATGACCCCGACCTTGTGCTTAATCCCCTGCTTCAGCGATTCGTCCGCGTTGATCAGTGTATTCAGAACTACCGGTGCGCCACAAAAATGACTGACCTGATGGACCCGGATAGCCTCGAAAACAGCGTCGGCCCGCACATGGCGCAGACACACGCTGGTACCGTTCATCGCCGCCAGTGTCCAGGGGAAACACCAGCCGTTGCAATGGAACATGGGCAGGGTCCACAGGTAAATCGGATGGCTGGTCATATCCCAGCTCAAGGCGTTGGACACCGCGTTGAGGTAAGCGCCCCGATGATGGTAAACAACCCCCTTGGGATTGCCGGTTGTGCCGGACGTGTAGTTCAGAGAGCAGGCCTGCCACTCATCCTCGACCTGAAAGCAGGCATAGTCCGGGTCACCCTCCTCGAGAAATTCCTCATAGGTCATTTCACCCAGCAGCTCACCGCCCTCGTACGACGGGTCATCTATATCGATCACCAGTGGTTTGTCAGACAACAGCGCCAGGGCGGCCTTGATCGTTGCGCTGAATTCACGGTCGGTAAACACCACCCTGGCCTCAGCGTGCTCCAGAATAAACGCGATGGCTCTGGCATCGAGCCGCGTATTCAGGGCATTCAATACGGCACCGGGCATCAGTACGCCGAAATGCGCCTCAAACATTTCCGGCGTGTTGGCTGCCATGAAAGACACGGTGTCACCTTTACCAATCCCTCGCTTGCGCAGCGCCGATGCCAGCAGACAGCAACGCCGATAAGTCTCTGACCAGGTCTGGCGCCGAGCGCCGTTTATCAATGCAACCCGGTCCGGATACACGCTGGCGGCCCTTTCGATAAAGGAAAGCGGTGTCAGTGGAGCGAAATTGGCGGCATTGCGCTCCAGAGACTGCTCATAGATATTCGTGCTGCTCATGTCTCTCGCCTACAGTGTTGCTGGTTAAACCACGTTTGCCCAATGATGACACGCTTTAAAATTACCAGTCCAGAGAACCCGCAAGGGGTTGGCAACGGCCTCAGCTGCAGTCAGCAGCTACCGCAGCCCGTTGGCCAGCCGGTATGGGCAGGATTCCGCTCTGCTCCCGTCTGCGGGCCGGCATGGTAGCCGATCAGCCGGCGATCAGTACCAGTCTTGCCTTTATGGGTTAAACTACCGCCCCATGACTACCGAAATGTATAACACCGGATTCAAAAACCTGTTCGCGTCTTTCTCCCTGAGCGACAGCACCAGCACCGCCCGCCAGGCACTCTCCCTGCTGCTGTTGATCCGCGCTTCCGTGACCCTGCTGGGCGGGCTGGGATTACTGATCTACCGTTTCTATTCCGGCGGCAGTGTCCCGGCGACACCGATGGCGCTGGTGTTTATCGGCATCTTTTTTTCTGTCCTGCTGGGAATATGGCGGCTCTCCGCTGCCAGAGTGATCAGCAGCACCGAGCTGTTCACGCACCTGATGATCGATGTCTTCTTTCTGGTCCTGGTACTGCTTACTGTAGGCGGGGCCAGCAACCCGCTTATTTCCTACCTGCTGGTACTGCTGGCCGTTGGGGCAACCTTCCTTACCAGAACCCAGGCAAATCTGTTCGCCTTCGGGGGCATTCTGGTCTACACCACGTTTATCTGGCTGGACCTGCGCACCGACTCTGCTGAAAGCGACACCATGATGAGCTTTCAGATGCACCTGGTAGGCATGTGGGCAATCTTCGTTGTTTGCGCAATACTGATTTCGGTTTTTGTGACCCGCATGGCCAGCACCATCAGGGAAAGGGAACTGACCCTTGCCAAATCCAGGGAAAACGAAATGCGCAATGAACAACTGGTGGCGATCGGCACCCTCGCGGCCGGCACCGCCCATGCCCTGGGCACCCCTCTCTCGACCATGTCGGTCCTGCTTGCCGAAATGGATAAGCTGAGCGTGGAGGAAGTAGGCAGTGAAGAAGTCAAGGAGGACATTTCCCTGCTCCGGCAGCAGGTGCAACGCTGCAAGAATTCTCTAAAACAGCTGACCGACTACTACAACAAGGAATACGATAACACTGAAGACACCGTAGGCCTCGGTGATTTTGTTGAGAGCATCAAGGACTACATCACCAATATTCATCCGTCGGCAACCATTCGTTTCTCCATCTCTGAAGCCGACGCCGGGTCGCTGATGGCCAGGGATCCGAACATCAACCACGCCCTGATCAATATCATAGAAAACGGCATCAAGGCTGCCCGATCCGAAACCCAGGTAAGCTTTCGCGTCCTGCAGGATCCCGCCGATAGCGTCGAGATCTCAGTACAGGATGATGGACCCGGAGTCCCCAAGGAAGTGATGGAGCGCATGGGAGAGCCCTTCATTTCAACACGGGAAGACAGCATGGGATTGGGTATCTACCTGGCCAATGCCACACTGCAGAAAGCGGGCGGCAGCATCGAGATGTTCAACCGCAAAACCGGGGGTGCACAGACTGTTATTCACCTGCCACTCAGATCCTCTGCCATGAGCAGGACTGGAGATTGAACCATGGACAGTAACCTGCTTCTGGTCGAGGACGACCCGGTCTTTGCCCGCGTCATAAGCCGTGCGCTCGGCCTGCGGGGTTACGCCGTATCCCATGCCGAAACACTGGAGACAGCGCTCCAGCTGATTAACAATCATACGTTCCAATATGCCATCCTGGACCTGAACCTGGGCGGTCAGACATCACTTGAACTTATACCGGTATTAAATGAGGAAAACCCGGAGATTAAAACCCTGATTCTGACCGGTTATGCCAGCATTGCCACCGCCGTGGAAGCGATCAAGCTCGGTGCCACCAACTACCTGGCCAAACCGGCTGACACCGATGAAATACTTGCGGCGCTGCTGGAGAAGCCCGGCAAGGCAAACGTCAGCGAAGCCAACCAGGAACCCATGTCAGTGCGACGCCTGGAATGGGAGCATATCCAGAAAGTGCTGCAGGAAAACAATGGCAATATTTCGGAGACCGCGCGGCAGCTGAAAATGCATCGCCGCACCTTACAGCGAAAACTGCAGAAACGACCGGTCGCCAAGTAAAGCTCCGGCACTCCTGATCCAGCCCTTGTGATCCGCTGCTTCTGAAGAATGACCCAGGGAGCCTCAGCCCCGCTGCTTGCACAGCCCTTTGGCGATCGGGGCCCGTTGAGCCACAGCACGCGGTCTCGTCATCACCGCCGGGTCAAAGGGACCTGGTTGAGGTGGCGACCACCATCGACGATGAGCGTCTCGCCGGTAACCACACTGGGGCCTACGATAAAATGCAGAATAGCCTCGGCCACGGTTTCAGGGGTTGCATTGACACCCAGTGGCGCATTGTCCCGATTACTTTGCATCACGGCCTCATAGCGTGCATCGCCCATTCCCTTGCGCAGCCAGTCACCTTCGATAAACCCGGGGCATATGGCATTGACCCGCACTTTCGGTGCCAGCACCCTGGCCAGTGACAGGGTCATGGTGACCATCGCCCCCTTGGAGGCCGCATAGGCGATGCAACTGCCGATGCCGTTGATCGCAGCGGTTGAGGCTACATTGACGATACTGCCACCGGTGGCCTGCTCCTGCATGACCTCGTTGACAGCCCGGGTCATCTGGTAGGCGCCGACCACGTTGACGCCGTAAATACGCTGGAAGTCTTCCTCACTGAGTCCGTCAAGATTGCTGTGCTCAACAAACTTGGTGGTCCCTGCATTATTGACCAGCACGTCCACGCGCCCCCATTTGGCCAGCACCTGCTTTACCAGCGCCCGACAGTCCTCGTCGCGGGCCACGTTGGCCCCGGAAACAAGAGCCTCCACGCCGTGCTGTCGGCATTCCCCGGCCACCGCCTCAGCAGCATCCTTTTTGGTGCTGTAATTAATAACCACATGACACCCAAGCGAGGCGAGCAATCTGGCAGTTGCCGCCCCCACTCCGCTACTGGAACCCGTTACGATTGCTACCTGGTCAGTGAAATCTTTCATGCCAATCCCCGTTTCCCGCGAGTCTCTCATCCCAGCGTCAGGCGGTGCCGAAAACACTGATTTACCCGGCTGCCGCGAGCCAGACTGTAACAGAATTGTCAGACTAAACACATAGCATCAACAGGGTGTGCCGACAGGAATCAGGATGCCAAAGGAATTGCAATTCCCCGCTCTGGCGTTACAATACGTAACGTTTTTGAGGCTGCCAGCCGATAGCGCCTCCAGTCCAGGGAAGTCATCTGTCAACCCGCAGCGGCGGGTCAAGTCAATAACAGGGATACCAAGCATCAATCACGACAGCAGTCGGCCGACCGCATGCCACCAGGTAGCGTGTGACTCCGGGTGGATCGTGGTAGTGACTTTCGGCACAGTCCAACCGCCAGTCAACAAACTAGAATTGATCCTCGACTGCACGACCGTCGTAAGTTTGTCATTATTACAGAGGATCCAGGAGTTACACCTTGAATAAACAGCAATTGGTTGCCGTGGGCATAGTCGCACTGGTAGCACTATGGATGTTTTTCCCCCGCTCTTCCGACACCCTGGATACCGACGTGGCCGAGGCAGCGCAGATTACCATCAACGCAGTCGCCGATGATCAGCAGATTGGTACCAGCGACATCACTGGCTTTACGGTCCGGGCCGCCAGGCTTACCGCTCAGGATTACGTTGAGTACGTGCGGGTCCGGGGCCGGACCGAGGCATTTCGGCGGGTTGACATACGTGCCGAGCAGCCTGGCAGAGTAGTCGCCACACCCGTGGTCGAAGGCTCGCGGGTGACAACCGGTGATGTGCTGTGCGAGATAGCCGTGGATACCCGGGAAAGCGATCTGATGGAGGCCAGAAGCCGGCAGCAACAGACCAGGGTGGAGTACGACGCAACCCAGGATCTGCGTCGCCAGGGGCTGACCTCGGAAGTGTCATTGGTCCAGGCGAAAGCCGCCTATGACTCAGCCACTGCGGCTTTAGCCCGCGCCCAGTTGGCGCTGGACAATACCCGCATCAAGGCACCCTTCGACGGGATTGTTGAACGCCGGCCCGCGGAGGTCGGCGACCTGCTGGACCGGGGCGCCGTGTGCGCCTCCCTGCTGGATGACGACCCCATGCTGCTGGTCGGCATGGTCCCCGAGCAGCAGATTGGCAAGCTCAAGCCCGGCGCCCGGGTTGACGCAGAACTGTTGACTGGCGAAAAAGTCGCCGCGACGGTCACCTATCTGTCACGGAGCGCGGATTCGATGTCACGCAGCTACCGCATTGAAGCCACCGCCGAGCAACCGGACGGTATCCGCGATGGCATAACCGCTGAGATGTTCATCGCCGCAGCTACCACCCGCGCCCACCTCATTCCACCCTCCGCCCTGACCCTGGATGACAGCGGTATCGTCGGTGTCAAAACACTCGATGACGAGAACACGGTTACTTTCATGCCGGTCACCGTCGTCGGTGATGAAACCAGCCAGGTAAGTGCCGGCGTCTGGGTTACCGGTCTGCCCAATCAGGTTACCCTGATTACCCATGGGCAGGAAATCGTGTTCCCCGGACAGCAGGTCGAATCAGATTTCAGTTGGGCGCAAACCAGTCGCTAGTGCCTTGTAAGAGGAATAAACATCATGGGATATATTGACGCTGCCGTATCGCGAGCACGAACCACTATCAGCGTATTCGTTGTCATCATGCTGGCGGGCCTGGGCGCTTACCGGTCTATTCCGGTCGAACTGAATCCCGACGTGACAGTACCGATTATTGTCAGCACCATCATTCACGAGGGCATCTCCCCGGAAGATGCCGAAAGGCTGCTGGCCAAGCCGGCGGAAGTGGAACTGAAGACTATCGACGGAATTACCCAGGTGTCATCTTTTTCCAGCGAAGGTGCCGCCACCATTATTGCCGAGTTTGATGTCAGCTTCGACTCCAGCAATGCACTGATTGAAGTCAGGGAAGCAATCAACCGCGCCCAGGCCAAATTCCCCCAGAACACCGAGGAGCCAATAATTCAGGAAGTGGCCGCAGCCACTCTTCCGATTGTTCAGATAGCCATCGGGGGAAAGAATGTTCCAGAACGCGTTCTGTTGCAGGTGGCCCAGGATCTGCAGCGTGATATTGAAACTCTGCCTCAGGTGCTTTCTGCCGACATGGTGGGAAACCGGGAGGAATTACTGGAGGCCACCATTGATCCGGGGCAACTGGAAACCTACGGGATAACCAACAGTCAGATCGTCCAGGCAGTCACAACCAACAACCGGTTGATTCCCGCCGGGGCTGTCGATACCGGGCGCGGCAGTTTTTCGGTCAAGGTACCGGGTCTTATTGAAACGGCTGATGACCTGTATAACCTGCCGATTGCTTCCAACAGCATGGGTGTGCTGACTATCAGTGATGTGGCAGATGTGCGGCGCACTTTCAAGGATGCGACCCGCTTTTCTTACGCCAACGGTTTTCAGTCCATCTCTCTGAACATCAACAAGCGCAAGGGGGCCAACCTGATCGAAGCGATGGACGGCATCGAGGCCATCGTCGATCGACTGAAGCCGACCCTGCCACCCGCCGTGGAAATCGAATACCTGAACAATACCATCCCCCAGGTAATCGAGCAGAATATGGGGCTGCAGGGCAACATGGCCACCGCCATGATACTGGTCCTTATCGTGGTGATCGGATCCGTGGGCATCCGTTCCGGAATCCTGGTTACGCTGGCTGTGCCGTTTTCCTTCCTCTTTGCCTTCATCATCATTTCCGGCCTCGGGTTTACCTACAACTTCATGGTTATCTTCGGCCTGTTGCTGGGCCTGGGCATGCTCATCGACGGAGCGATCGTCATGGTAGAGTTTGCCGACCGGAAGATGGCCGAGGGATTGAACAGTATCGACGCGTACAGAGAAGCGGTTAAACGCATGTTCTGGCCGATTGTCGCATCCACCTCGACCACACTGGCGGCTTTCCTGCCACTGATGTTCTGGCCGGGTGTGTCAGGCGAATTCATGCGCTATCTGCCCATCACAGTATTCGCCGTGCTGGTGGGATCACTTCTTTACGCCCTGCTTTTTGCACCAACTCTCGGCGCTCTGCTGGGTAAATCCAAGGGAGCGGAGGATTCTGCGCGACGTCTCCGGGAGCTCGAGGAAGGCGATCCGGACAAGGTCGGTGGTATCACCGGTGTCTACGCAAGAGTGCTGCGGTCAGCCGTAAGAAGCCCGGTTCTGGTCTTCACAGGCTCTATTGTCGGACTGGTTGTTATCGTTATTGCTTACGGCATGTTTGGTCGGGGCGTGGAGTTCTTCACCAATGTGGAACCGAACATGACCCAGGTTCAGGTCTTTGCCCGGGGCAACTATTCACCGGCCGAGATCAGGGACATCATGCTGGATGTGGAAGACCGTATTGAAGCCATCGGCTACTACAAGAACATCGTCACTCAGTCAGGTGCCGGGCAGCAAATGGGTGGCGATCAACAGACCGCGCCGGATCTGGTCGGAACAATCTTCATTGAATTTATCGATCGTCGTGACCGTGATGTTAACGGTTTCGAACTGGAAAACCTTTATCGCGACGCCATTAACGGCCTGCCGGGACTGAAAGCCGAGGTGGCGACCATTGAGATGGGCCCACCGGTGGGCAAGGAGATACAGATTGAACTCAGCGGCGACGATCTCGACCTGCTGTTCGCCGAAGGCCGCCGGATTCGCGACTACATGACCAACAGCATGACCGGGCTGATCGACATCGACGACACGATGCCGGTGCCTGGCATTGAATGGGAGATCGAGGTAGACCGTGCGCGGGCCGCCATGATGGGCGCCAACATCGCTGAAATCGGCACCGCAATTCAGTTGATGACCAATGGTGTGATGATGGGTGAATATCGGCCCAACGACACCGAGGAGGAGGTGGATATCCGAATCCGCTACCCGGCCGAGTACCGTGGGCTGGAACAATTGGATACTATCCGCATCAGCACGGCAAACGGGCCGGTACCGGTTTCCAGCTTCATTACCCGCACGCCCCAGCCCAAGGTGGGTTCGATTCAGCGCGTCGACAGCAGCCGGGTCGTTTACGTACGCGCCAATCCAGCACCGGGTGTGCTGGCATCGAACAAGGTGGCGGAACTGCAGCGCTACCTGGACGAAAATCCGGTCGACCCCTCGCTGGTTTTTCTTTTCCGGGGCGCCAACGAGGAGCAGGAAGCTTCCGCAGCATTCCTTGGCCAGGCATTCACACTGGCTCTGGCCCTGATGGCCATCCTGCTGGTTACCCAGTTCAACAGCTACTACCAGGCCTTACTGATACTTTCCTCGGTTCTGATGTCCACCGCCGGTGTTCTACTTGGCCTGTTGATAACCGGTCAGGCGTTCAGCGTTATTCTGACCGGCGTGGGCGTGGTTGCACTGGCGGGAATCATCGTTAATAACAACATCGTGCTGATCGACACCTACAATTTTCTGCGCAAGAACAATCCTGAGTGGTCTCTGGTTGATGTCATCGTTCACACCGGGGTACAAAGGCTTCGCCCGGTATTCCTGACAACTTTTACTACCGGTTTCGGCCTGCTGCCCCTTGCGATGCACGTCTCAATCGACCTGATCGGTGCAGAGATTGAAGTGGGTGGGCCCATAACCTCCCAATGGGTCAGCCTGGCCAGCGCCATCGTCTTCGGGTTGTCATTCGGCACCCTGCTGACCTTGATCGTTACACCGGCCCTGCTGGCCTTGCCAGAGCGTCTCAGGCAGCTCGTGGGGCGACGTAAAAGCAATGTCCTGGCTCCCCAGGCAGGCCTGGCCGGCAGCTGAAGGAGTCGCGGCGGCCGCCATGAACAATCGTTCTATTGATGTGACAATTTGTAATCGGCGGCCAATCGCAATTTACCTATGGTAGTATTTTTTTACTTTCCAGATTGACTACCGTCAGGGAAAGGGCGGTCATCGGGAAAGAGTCGACAGCAAGGCTTGGGAGTTTTTCTTTGTTCCCCCCTTTTCATTAGCATTGAGCGGCTTTCAAGTTCTTGCTTCGGCGCCCGCCAATATTCCAATCGAAAAACAGGTTACTGCCCCGGCTGCCACTGTCATAAGCACCAGGCTCGCCGCGACCTGCTCGGCCACAGATGCTCCTTCCACCAGCCCAGCCCGCCAATCCGACAGAAACAGCTGCCCGGCCTTTTTCCGGCAGGTTTGAAATTCTCCCGATCAGGCTTTATCAGATTGGTAACCGGTTGGCACACCGTATTCCGGATTCAAACACAGGGGAGGAGAAAATCGGGTTACAGGAACTGGACGAACTGTCAGTCAGTATTGGCCAGGTAGCGATCACGTATGGTACGGCGCCGCTCGCTGGACAACTCCCGGTAGATATCGGAATTGAGATACAGGTAGCGCTCGCTACGCTCAATATTGCGCTTGAGGGAATCCAGCAGCGGGTCTTCGCCACTGAGAGTCATTTCGGCAGATTGCAGGCGCAGCTTCAGCAAGTCATGGGCCTTGCGCAGATGCTCCACACGATTACCGTTGAGATTGAAATTGGAAGCGTCAAAATGCCAGGCCACTATCTTTCGAAGCCCCTCCTCCAGGCGCGGATCCTCCAGGCCATAAAGCTTCTTGTAGACGTGCTCAAGGTAGGCAAAATGGTCATTGACCTCTTCCCAGCGCCCCATCTGCTGATCGACGTCTATCAACCGCTCAACGATGGCCAGCTGGGACTCATTGTAAAGGCCTTCGTTGATTCTCGAGATATGCAGCGCGCGTTTGTATGCCTCGCTGGCGGCCTGCAGCTGCCCGTCCTTCCTGAGACGGTAGCCGAGTCCTTTAAGCGCTTCCTTAAGTCGAATATCGTAGGGCCCGTAACGGACTTCGAGGTCTTCAAGCAAACTTATCTGCCTGGCGACAAGATCTTCATTACCGGGCCTGAAAACCGCCGGAGCAATCTCTCTGCTCACGAAGTCGGCTGCTACAGGAGAATCATCGGCAAACAGAAACACCGGTACTGCCAGCGTCAGACTGGCGAGTACTCCCCTCAGGGTAAACCCGTAATGTAAGCCTTTGCTTCCCATCTCAGCGTGCTCCTATGCCCGCTAAATATGGCTGAATAAGGCGCCATTGACAACTGAAATCAGAGTAAAAATTAACCGAATATGTCAGGATTATGACAGAACGATGACAACACTTATTTTTTTATCTTTAGTTATCAGTTGGTTAAAGCTCGCCTGAGGCAGAATGCCACTATCTGTAGGTCTGATTGGCAATTTTGGCTTCTGCCAACATCAACACAATTACCAGGCACAGAATCCACCACCAGATGCGCTGCGGCTGCTCAAGTTCCGCCACCATCTGTGCCGTTCTGACCTCCCGCGACTGTATCGGACTGGTCTCAGGATTGATGATGAGGTCGTTTACCGTGCCCACACTGGTAGCGAGCAGGTTCGACTCCTCGGGAGCCAGGTTCACCGCAAAATACCCGGTCGTACCGTCAAGGTCCACTTCTACAAAGCCTGGTTCCGTAGCCTCGAGGGAATCCCGGCCAACCACCAGGTCGCGGCTGTCTCCGGACGGCAGCGTGACCGCCACTGCGGTTGCCGGCTCTGCCAGGGACGCCAGACTGATGGTTTCGCCGATGGCATAGGCGCGTCTGGTTGTTTCCGGTTCTACCAGGTGTCGAAGCGTTTCATGAACGAACGGCAGGTACATGCCCTGCAGCGCCAGGTTGTTCCATTCAAGATCCATTGTGGAGGCGAACAGTATCACCTTACCTTCACCCACCTGCCGCTCTACAAGAGCGGGAAGCGTGTTGTCGAAACGCATCAGTACATCTGCATCGCCGGTGGGAACCAACTGCCAGTGCCGCTGAAATCGGGCCGTCCAGTCACTATCCAGCGGCTGCAGGATCGGATGACGGCGATCAAAATCGGCGATGACCAGATAATCATCAACAAACCTGTCGCTTGCGCCACGCAATTCGGCAGGGCTGATCTCGCCCAGGAGACGATTAAACTGTTCGGGGTCTACCCTGTCTCCCGGCGCGATAAGCAGGCCTCCGCCGCCCCGGGTGTAATCCACCAGGGCACGGGCCTGGAATGAGGAGAGACCACCGACATTCAGCAGAACCGCCACATCATGCTGCGCCAACAGCTCAGGTGTCAGGCCACTGGCCTCTATCGTGTCCAGGCTGAACGGTGAAACTTCTGCACTGCTCACCGCCAGGCCAAACCAGTGGCCTTCATCGTCGTACCAGTTGGGAGACGCCTCACCGTTTACGAGCAATACGCGGATTTTGCGGGCCACGTCGACGGTAAAGTAGAAACTGTTGTCGGCTCTGAAATTATCGCCGGCGACAGTTACCTGCCCACGCCGAATGCCGGTCGCCGCGAAGTCACCGGTCAGATTGACCACCGCCTCCGAGGCATCCGACAAGTCTACCCGCTGTCTGTCCACGACAGTGCCATCCACCGCCAGGGTGACTTCAGCGTCGCTGAGATAAACTGATCCGGTACTGCGAACACGGGCCAGGATCGACTGCTCGGCACCACCACCTTCAAGCAGACGTTCAGGCGAGCGTACATCGGTCAGTACCAGGTTGCTACTCTCCTCATCAGCCACGTTGATGCCGGTAAAAGCCACCCCGGGGGCCAGCTTCCAATCGGCATCGCTGGCATCGAGTCCAACCTGCTGGTAATCAGAAATCAGGTAAACCTGCTTGTTGTCGTAGCTGGACTCACTCAATAATTGGTCAGCCAGGCGCAGATTCGGCATAAACCGGGTTCCACCGTAACCTGCCTGGGACAGGTTTTGAATCGAGGAGCGCACACTGTCCAGATCGGTGGTCAATTCCTGCAGGGTTTCCACCCCGTCTGCGAAAATAACCAACGCCACTTCGTCGCCGGCGCTCAGCCCATCGATCACGTCGATGGCCTCCCGCCTGGCAGTTTCGAAGCGGTCGCCATAACGCATGCTCATGGAGTTATCCAGCAACAGCACCACGGAAGCCGGGTCGGCATCCAGCAGTCGCGCCATGGTCTGGTTGACCAGGGGCCGGGCAAAAGCGAACACCAGTAACGCGATCAATGCCGCGCGCAGTAATAACAGCAACCACTGTTGTATCTGCTGGAACAGCACCAGTTTCTTGGATGTCTTTTTGAGAAACCGGATAGTGCCGAACATCAGCTTGGGGGGTTTCTCCTTACGTATCAGGTGGATCGCAACCGGCAGCAGCGCGGCGAACAGACCCAGCAGGAACAGTGGCGACAGAAAAACCATCAGTACCCCCGGCCACGCTTGGCGATATAGGATGAAAGTGCCTCATCCAGTGGCTTGCTGGAATTCACCAGACAGTAGTCGACGCCACTGCTCTGGCATTGCTTGCGGCAATAGTCCAGAAACTCGTTCAGATTTTTCAAATAGGCGTCACGAATCGCCGCGGGGGAGGTAATAAACGTTTCGTTACTTTCCAGATCGACAAACTCGGAAGCCTCGTTGAACGGAAAATTCAATTCCGCATCGTCCATAATCTGAAAGGTGATGACATCGTTGCCCATGCTGCGCAGGTTCTGCAGCGCACTGATCACCCGTTTTTCATCATCCAGCAAATCGGTAATGAGGATGACCAGGCTCTTTTTGCGCAAATGGGAAGCCAGGTCGGAAAGCGGCTTCACCGCGTCCGTATGAGTGCCGGACTTCAGGGCCGACAGCGTACGCAGTATATGTATCAGATGAGGCTGCCGACATTTAGCCGGTATGAAATCCCGCACCTTGTCATCAAAGGTAATAAGTCCTACCGCGTCCCGCTGACGCATAATAAAATAAGCAAGTGCCGACGCCAGCGTCTTGCCGTATTCCAGTTTACTGATGCCGCCGGATGTGTAATCCATGGAGGCGCTGGTATCCAGAGCAATGAAACAACGGACATTGGTCTCGTCTTCGAACTGCTTGATATAGAACTTTTCACTGCGGGCGTAGAGCTTCCAGTCCACGTGCCGCATGTCATCGCCCGGGTAATAATTGCGGTAGTCGTTGAACTCCACACTGAATCCCCGCCGGGGACTTTTATGCAGACCGGACAAAAACCCTTCCACAACCACCTTTGCTCTGAGCTCCAGGTTGTCCAGACTGGCCAGCACCTGGGGATCCAGAAAATTCAATGACTCTGCCATACTGCTAGCCTATTTCCAAAAGGACAGACCCTGTGGGTCTGCCGAGATTGCCGGTACCGCCCGCCAGGGCAGTGCCAGCAATACCGATACTCTGCAACGGGAACACGGTAAGCAGCGACTCAGATCGTAGCCGCCGGTTCCGGTACCGCTTCCAGCAGTCTGCGCACGACGTCGTCGGTAGTGACCCGTTCCGCTTCAGCGTGAAAATTAAGTAATACCCTATGCCGCAAGACTGAAGGCGCCAGTGCGCGAATATCGCCGTAGGACACATTGTAGCGACCCAGCAGCAGAGCCCTGACCTTGCCCGCCAGTACCAGGTTCTGCGAGGCGCGAATGCCCGCTCCCCAGCTGACCCAGTCCTTGACAAAATCCGGGGCATTGGCTGACTGGGGTCGACTGGCGTGCACCAGTCGCACGGCGTACTGCACCACTGCCTCGGCCGCCGGGACCTGTCGGGCAATGCGCTGAAACTCCAGAATATCCTCGCCACTCAAGGGATGGGCCAGTGTCGTATCCCTGATCTGAGTGGTATTGGCAACCACCTGCACCTCGTCCTCTTCGGAAAGATAGCCGAGTTCTATCTTGAACATGAAGCGGTCCAGCTGAGCTTCCGGTAACGGGTAGGTTCCCTCAAGTTCGATGGGGTTCTGGGTCGCCAGCACGAAAAACGGTTTCGCCATGGGCCAGGTACGACCACCCGCCGTGACCTGCCGCTCCTCCATAGCCTCCAGCAGAGCAGACTGGGTCTTGGGTGGGGTTCTGTTGATTTCATCCGCCAGCAGAATGTTGGTAAAGATCGGTCCCTGGACAAAACGCAGCTCCCGGCGGCCGTCCTCCTCGGTCACAATCTCCGAGCCCACCACATCGGAGGGCATCAGGTCCGGAGTGAACTGGATTCTGCTGAAATTCACCTGCAGGATATCCGCCACGGTCTTAATCAGCAGCGTCTTGGCCAACCCGGGAACCCCGGTGACCAGACAGTGCCCACCGGCAAACAGCGCGATCAAAAGTTCATCAATAATATCCTGCTGACCCACGATGACCTTTTTAATCTCGGCGACGATCTGCGCACGACCGTCCTGCATCTTCTGAACCAGAGCCAGATCGTCCTGGCTTTCAATCGCTTCCGGGTTTTCTTGTAGTTCTGCCATGGGTAGTTCCTGTGGTTTTAATGGCTAAAAGCGTAAATCAAAAAATTGATACCAATCTTGTAAGCTTCATTAGTGTATCGGGTAGGGTAAGGTTCGTAGAACGTATGTTCCCAGCCATCGCCCAGATCGGTGTTGTAATTGGCCACCATCATGACTCGGCCGTCGTCGTCCAGGATGGCATAAACTGCCGGCGGATAATTCGGATCATCCAGATTGAAGTATCCACCCCGATCCCAGGTCACCATGCGGCCGGGCACCTGGGCCACTTCATCGATATCGAAAAAAATATGGAAGATCTCATGACTGGTATCCAGCTGCACCAGTTCACGTTCCGGAAATATCTTGCCAATCTCCGTGCGCATGTCTTCCAGGTGCGCATCGCCCCAGAAATCATCGACCATGACAAAGCCGCCGCGGAACATGAACTCGCGCAGCGCCTCGATCTCCTCGGCGGTAAAATTGGGGCCGCTGAAGGTGGAGCCGATCGGAACCCGTTTCCAGTTCATGTAAAGGAACATGTGTTCGTACAGGCGGGGGTCGGTCAGTTCAAGCCAACTATGATTTCGCGGATTGGTATCAACGTTGGTATAGCGCTGTACACCGCGCAGAAAATTTTCATCGGAATCCGGGTAGTCGGTATCCCACCAGCCACCCCGGCGGCCAAACCCGTAGCCGCCACCTCGTCCGCCACCGTAATTGGCGTATTTTCCACGCACCCAGGTGAATTCGGTGATGTCCGTTCCATAAAGGGCAAGATCCTCGCCACCGCCAAGCATCAGTGGTTGCACCTGTGCGGAGACCCGCCCCGCACCACCACTTAAGGCGAGTACCGTCAGCAGGGCCAACCACCCGGGACTATAGTTCCTGCCTGACACTCTCACTGTAAGCTTTGTTCCTGATTAATTAGCCGCATCAACCGACTGCAACAGAATTTGCTGGGCACGCTGGTAGCTGGGCGCGATTTCCAGCGCGTTGAGAATGTTGCGTCTGGCGTTGTCCAGTTGGCCGTTGTTCAGATAAGCCTGCGCGAGATTGGTTTGTGCCTCCACCGGATCAGTAATGTCCAGCTTGGCGAGCACTTCGTATTCAGTGACGGCCAGCGCCGGATCCTGAATCAAATCCGCGTACCTGGCTTTCAGCTGATGGACATCGAGCCGGTAAGGATCGATCTGCAGAGCGCGGTCCAGGTAATAATTCGCCTGTTCGATGTCACCCTCCTGGACTGCCGCTTCGGCGAGAACCATGGCGGAAGCATAATCGTGCTGCTGATTTTCCAGCATGATCTGTAATTGCTCCAGTTGAGCTTCCCGGTTGCCTTCCTGTTCGTAGATCTGTGACAACACCAGCGGGGGGCTGGGATAGCCGGTATAACTGGGCAGAATTTCATGGGCATTCTGCAGATGCTCCTTTGCCTCGGCAAAATTCTGTTCCTTGAACAGCACGATTCCCAATTGCAGATGGGCCTGGAAATCCCGCGGCTGGTCGGCGATGCGGGCTCGCATGTGCTGTTTCAGTGAGGTGTTGTTGTAAAGCTCCGCCAGAATGGCACTGGAGTTTTCCCGAATGCCATGCCCATGCCCTTCACCTTCATCGGGCTGGTCTTCCGAATGGACATAAACATTGATCTCTTCTACACGGCCAACGATCCAATCGATAAAACCATTGTTGAAGGTATCCAGATCCTGCCCGAAAACCTCTTCAAACATGGCGTTCTCTTCCTTGATTTCACCGTATTGTTTGACCAGGTCCACCAGCTTGGGGAAGCCAAAAGCGTCAGTGATGTAATCCACCACCAGGTAGGACTGGAAATAGGCAAACCCAAGGTCTGCACTGCTCTGGGCGCCAGTGAAACCGGCGTTCAGATTGGCGACTGGCAACAGTTTGTTGTCTTCTACCGCCCGCACCAGGTCCAGCCCCTGACGTCGGCCCCAGTAAGGTCGGCCCTCGCTTTCCTCCCACACCGAGATCCCCTCGGAGAGCCAGCGCGGCATTCTGTTATTGGTCATCTGCAGGGTGATCACGTGCATGAATTCATGCCACACGATCTCCTGCCAGTTGGCACTGAGGGTATCCGGTGAAATCAGGGTAATTACCTTACCGAAGCAGATACCCACCAGGGGGCCTATATCGGGCAGGCCCACCGAGCGGACCGCGAAGTCTTCGCTGTTCTCAAATACCTCGATCAGCACCTTGTCTTCCGGTTGGTATCCGTACTTGGCTGTCAGCGTATCCCAGGACTCCTCCAATAAAGGCTCCAGGTAAGGCCAGAGGATATCCGCGTCATTCTCGCTCAAATGAACCTTGAAATGCTCGCTTTCGCGAGTCTCGTAGGTCGCCAGCGTATCGAATACCTTGAGCATGTTGGACGTCATGACGTTGAACGGATCATTCTCGAAGCCGATTTCAAGGTTCGCCTTGCCCTCCTCTTCCTCGCCAAGCCTGACCAGATTGGTACCCAGCAACGTATAGGCCTGCCAATAGGTGGGGTCGACGGCAATGGCCGCCCTGGCAAATTCCACCGCCTCGGTAAAACGGTAGGAATTCCCGAATGCATCCGCCACGTTGCTGAGAAATTCCGGGTTACCCGGACTGAAGCTTTCAACCCGCGACAGCAGCTCCTGGTATTCGTCTTCCCGCTCCATCAGCATGGCTTCCGCCGCCAGGGTGCTGAGGGCAGGCAGGTATTCCGGGTTTATCGCCAGCGCTTCTTCCAGCCCGGCGCGGGCCTCCTCTTTGCGATTGTTCCGCATCATGCCGGCAGCATAAGTCTGCAAAGCCTCCACGGATTTTGGATTGAGGGCCATCGCCCGTTGCAGTGACCGCTGATCGCCTGCGGCCCGCGCCAGGCCGACCAGTGCCGGGATGTAACGGTTGTTTATCTCCAGTGCATCCCGGTACGACTGCTCGGCATCTGCCCCATTGTATTTTTCCAGGAACAGATCACCCCACAGCACGTGGGCCTCAAGATTGTTCGGGTTGGCGCGGACCGCTTCATTGAACAGGCTGTTGGCTTCGTGAAAGCGGTCCAGTTGCCAGTTGGCCAGAGCCACCATCGCGACGTCTTCCGAGGCGAAGACCAGGCCATTGTTGTAACGTTGAATCGCTGCTTCCAGATAGCCGACGGCACGGGCTTTCTGCCCCACAAAGCGCAGTACACTGCCGTACTGAACCAGCGCCCTTACCGGGGCTCCCTGGGGATCGGCGTCGACCACCGCCGCCAGGATTGCCACGGCGTCTGCGGAGCGGCCTACGACCCGCAACATCTCCGCCAATTGAGTACTGACCAGTGGGTAATCGACATATTCCCCTCCATCGATCAATTCCTCACAGATGGCGATGGCTTCCTCGTATCGGCCGAGCATGGCGTAAGCCCTGCTGGCGCCTACCACACCTTCGTTACGATCCAGTCCATCGGCGGTCTTGAATGCATCGATGGCCGCTACAAAGGAGCCAGTCTGATAGAGCTGTTCGCCCCGGAACAACGGGGACTCCCCGGTATCGACGAGCGCATCCTGCGCCAACGCGTTGCTGCCCAGAGGCAGCAACAGCGCCAACGTCGTGCATTGAACCAGTTTACCCAGCCTGCTAGTTCTGAAGTAATTCATTGTACTGTCCTGTGGTTCTCGCCAAGTCAATCAATAATTCTTCCATTTGAGCCCAGTAATCATCTTCCAGGAAATCGGCCTTACGCCCGCGCAGAATAAAAACCTGACGCTCCAACTCCTGCACTCTGGCTTTGAAGGCCAGGGCTTCGGGAGACAGGTTTTCGTCAGCCGCGGTCAGTACATCGATGTACGCGATTTCCGCCAGTCGACCATCCGCTTCCGTAGGGGTCGGGTCGATGGTGAACAGCGCGTCGCCGTTATCATCCAGACTGGCATGTTCGGAAGCCAGCCGCCCCTGCTCCTCGTACCAGGCATCTACACTCTGCCGCGCGTAGTTAAACGCTTCCAGCATGGAAACCCGATTGTTCTTGTCCCGATCACCGTTGCGTTGCTCCAGCGCCTCAATGAAATAGCCGGAAAAAATCGGATCAAATTTCTCCGAGGGCGACCTGGTGGCAGAGATCACCACCCGACCCTCGCTGGACAGTGCGGCCGAAAAGCCGTAACTGGCGCTGGTTGTATTGACGATGACGATATCCTGTTCCTCAAACTCATCGAGTGCGGCCGCGAATTCATCCCCGGTAATATCAGGACCGACAATATTGAATTTTGATTCCTCGTCGCGGCCGGTCCCGTGACCTATCAGGAAGATTGAAATCTGATCACCGTCATTGACCTGAGCCGCCAGACTGGCCAATTGAGAAAAGATGGTGTCTCGATCACAGGCCCCATCAATGCGGGTATTGTCAGGATGGGAGTCTTTCCCCCTGTCCAGCAACAGGGTAACTGTATCGGAACTGTAACCATAGTCGCGGATCAGGATGTCATGTAACGAGAAAGACCATTGCCGGAACCGGTTGATGGAATCCTCTCCAACAGAAGGCCCGGTCAGAATCACCGCATACTTACGGGCTTCTGGCTGCTCCCTGAAATAATTGCCCGGGTCCAATAACAGACCACCGGCAGTCTGAGCCGTCGCCGTTACCGCACAAAGGCAGCCAAACACGGCAGCAACAAGCCCTCTGCACGCCACTCTGAAACCAGGCAGCCAGGCAAAATATTCTGTTCTGCTCATCACGATAACCCTTTCATTCGTCTGGCGACCCAGTCAATGCACATCAGCGAGATCAGCAGCGCCAACAGCCAGGGACGATCCCAGAGATCTTCCTGAACTTCTCTGGAATAGGCATTCGGTACGTATTCAATGTCCGAGAGCAGGTTGCCGGCCCGGGAAAAATCATAGAAATTGCCTCCGCTGGCGGCCGCCACCCGCTCCAACAGGCCGGCGTCCATATTGGCATTGGAGTACTCCCGCAATGACGGGGTAACAACAAACGCGGCGCGCTTTTCCGAACTGTCGATTGCCGCATCGCTGGCAGCACTGGTGACGTCAACCAGCAGGTCGTGAACACCCTCATTTTCCACTTCAAAGCTGACCCGGTACACGCCATCCTCTTCGATGTCCCATTCCATGGGGATATCGCTGACCTGCCCTTCAGGATCCGTCACCTGGACCCACAGGGTGGCGTCATTATCAGGCTCGTAATCGTCGCCCAGCACCGTAGCGGAGATACTGACTTTATCACCGACATTATAGAATTCCCGATCAAAATCAACGGTAATACGTTCGGGCGCCGACACGGCGAGCCAGCGCAGAGCCTGCCGCCACAGCGTTTCGTGGGATTGATCCTCGGAGTGCATCATCATCTGCCAGCGCCAGGTGCTGGCCGTGCTGATGGACATGCTGCGACCGCTGCCGTAACGCTGTGACGCGATCACCGGAAGCGGCTGATTCTGAAACTGCAGTATTGGATGTTCAAGCAGAACAGTGGCGCCCGGCTTGGCCCGACCCGTTACATGAACACCCTGAAGTTCAGGCAACTCCTGCCATAGACGGCGATTTTCCGCATCGTCACCGGAAAGTCGCAGTAACGGCGAAAATTCACCATTGCGCGTGAGGCGCGGAAAGTAGAGCTCGCCGGTTGGATGATCACCGCGCCGGATACCACCTCGCAAATGAGAAGGTAGAAAATTCTCCTCCACGATGGTGACCGGCAGAATATCAGCCACTGGCGTACCCAGGTAACCTTCGTCAACCATCCCGGTAATCAGAAATCCACCGCCGCGCTCGGCAACAAAATCATCGATCATCTGTAATTGATCGGCATTGAAAAAGCTGGCTTCAATATCCCCCAGAATGATCGCTTCGTAACGATACAGCTCTTCGCGGCTGTCAGGGAAGCCGGAACTCAACTCGGTTGGCGACTCGATACCCTGCCGATAGAATTTCTCCGGCCCTGTCTGCAGATAAGTCGCCAGGCGCAAGGAACTGTCGCCCTGCACCGCGCGCCTGATGAATTTGTATTCGTTGCGGGGGTGCCCCTCAATATAGAGAATATCCAGTGGGGGTTTCTCACTGTTGTCGACCAGAAACCGGTAACTGTTGTTCTCGGGGATTATCTCTCCATCCTGCAGGGCGACCTGCAACTCGTAGACGATTTCCTCCCGCCGCTCGGGCGTCAGTTGCAGGTCGTATCGTCGGGTTACTCCCTCTTCACCCAGGGTAATCGTGTCGCTGACCACCGGGATGTCCCCATCGAGGATTGAAATCTCAACCTGCTCTCCCTGATAGCCCTGATGATTGAGGGCCACCTGGACGTCGAAAACGGAGCCCTCCAGTACGGTCTTGGCGCTGCTGACATCTACAATACCGATATCCTGGGGGATGTTTTCCTGACCGACGCCGATCGTGAACACAGGCACCTGGCGCGAGCCCAGGGATTCAGCCACCGACAGCGGGTTGGAGTCGGTATTGTCCGCACCATCGGTAACAAGAACAACGCCTGCCAGCGGCAGACCATTTAACTGATCATCCACGTATTGTAACGCCTGTTCCAAAGAAGAAGCATTTCCGCTGCCCTGAAGGTCGGAGGCACTGGCGATACGGCGGGTTTCGTTGTCGAACCGGAATGTCCTGACCTGAAAGGTTTCCGACAGCTGATCAAGGAAGCCGCTTTCAAACAGCAGCCCGCTGGCTGCACCGGCCCGGGACTGACCATTCTGGTCTGCGATCTGCATACTTTCAGAGTCGTCTATCAATATGCCAAGGTAAGTTTCCTGGGGAGTCACCTGGGTAGTGGTAATTATCGGTCGCAGCAGGCACACCAGCAGGAGTACCAGCACAAAGGACCGCAGCCCGATAAAAAACGCTTTCCATGGTTTGCTGATCGGGCGCGTAGTTTTTCTGTAGGTGAACCAGACCAACGCAACGAGCGCTGCCACGATCAGCAGAAATACTGGCAGGCTGACTCCGTAAGCAAACGAGAATCGTCCTTCCTGAATAGCCTGTAAGAGGTTTGGATTAATAAACTGCATTACTGCGGAGCCGTACCCGCCGCCCCCTGATTTTCCGATAATACCCGATAGTACTCCTGCACCAGGTCGCGGTATGCGTCCGGGATATCCTCGTCCATGGCGGCGTACAGTTTATTGTTGATGTTATCCAGCTCAGCCTGCGCCCGCAGTTGGCCTTCCAGCTCGAGAACAGGTTCCAGCAACTGGCGGAATAAATCCGGCTGGTTGAGGAAGTCCTCGATATCCTGCTGGGTCAGTTGCTGGCGAATGGACCGGGCATTGCCGACCGGTGAATTATTGCCATCCGTGTCAATCTGGCCACCGCCAATCTGGTTGTTGTTGGCGTCGCCTCCACGACCACCGGCCTGCTGGCCGTCAGGCTGTCCGGCACTGGCCTGCTGATTGCCACCGGGCTGCTGCCCCGGTTGTTGCCCGGGCTGTTGGCCCGGTTGCTGGCCTGGCTGCTGACCCGGCTGCCTGCCGCCCGGTTGCTGACCCGGTTGCTGACCCGGCTGCCTGCCGCCCGATTGCGGTCCGCCAGCCTGATTCTGTTGCTGCAGCTGCTGGGTAAGCTGTTGGGCCAACTGCTGGCTGCGCTGCAATTGATCGCGCATCTGCCTGACTGTCGGGACACCGTTCTGCTGGTTGCCTTCGTTAAAGGCCAGGGCCTGCTGTTCCAGCTGCCTGATCTGTTCCGCAAGCTCGGCTGCATCGGCGGCAGCCTGCTGAATCTGATCCGAAGGCGTACCCTGCTGCCCCGCGTCCAGTGCCATCAGACGGCTGCTCAAATCAGTCAGCTGATCCTCGATTTCTCCTTCAATATCCACTGCCAGATTCACCATGCCATTACGCAGAACCCGATTACTGGTCTGCATCTGCTCCCTGATCGGGCGGAGCTCGCGACTGGCTTCCTGAGCCTGGGACATCAGCCGCTGATCTTCGTTGTCACCACGCGCGATTATCGCCCTGAGCATTTCTTCGATTTCTTCCAGGTCCCGCTGCTGGCGCTGCTGACTTTCCACCAGCGACTGCAGATCTTCGTCGTTGCGGACCGACTGCCGGGTCTGGCCAAGCCCCTGCTGACGGCTGGTTTCCTGCAGCTGTTCCTGCAACTGACGCTGCTGTTGCAAGAGTTGCTGCCCCCTCTGGCCGATATTCTGCGCCAGCTGGTTAACCGATCGCTCGGACTGTTCATTCAGTGCCTGCTGTTGTTCACGCAGGTTCTCCAGTGCCTTCTGACTCAGTGCCGACGCAATTGAAGCGTCGCCACTCTCGGCGGCCTGACGCATCTGCTCCGCCGCCCGCTGCAGCGGTGACTGGGGCTGCTGCTGAGCCTGCTGTGAACTGCTGCCACTGGAGGAGGAACCGCCCTGGGCCTGCTGCTGCGACTGTTGCTGGGCCTGCTGCTGTGACTGGGGTGATCCCGATTGCGCCTGCTGTGAGCGGGACAACTGCTGCGACAACTGGGCCACTTCGCGGCTCAGCTGTTCCTGCTGGCGCATCAGGCGTTCCAGTTCACGGCGCCGCTGTTCTTCCGTCATCTGGTCCTCGCGGCGGGCCAGGTTACGTTGCGCCCGGGTCAGCCCTTCCTGACGGCGCGCCAGTTCCTCGAGCTTATTGGCTTCCTCGCTGTCCTGCTGTTGACCGCCGCCGGCACTCTGTGGGGTCTCATAGCGATTTTCGAGCCGGCCCAACTCCATTTCGAACAGTTCCCGCAGATCTTCACGTTCCTGCTGGGCCGCACCACCACCGCCGCCGCCACCGCCCTGCTGCATACTGATCTGGGTGCGATTGATGTTGGCCTCGGCTTTCAGAATGTACTGCAGGGCAGCCTGTTCCGGCGTGAGCGCACTGGTAATCTGCTGCTGGTCCAATTCGTTGGCAGCAACATTCATCTGCTCAATGGCCAGCGACAGGTTTTCCACCGCCTGGTCATAGGAATCGTCGGAGAAGTTAAGCCGTTCGGACAGGCGATCTATGGACATCCTGGCCCGTTCCGTAGCCTCCCGCTGGGATTCGGCAATAATCTCGGCATCCGCCAGAAACTCATCGGGCGACACATCGCCCTGGCGGTTACGCAGCTTCCAGGTGGCAGCGATCACGTCTTTCTGGATTCTTACCAGCGCGCTGCTGTCGCCGCCCTGCTGGCCACCGCCACCGCCACCACCGCCGCCACCGCCGCCACCGCGGCGAAACTCCTGATCAGTGGGGATCACTTCCAGGAAGTAGATATCGGAGATCACTTCCTCCGGCCCTTCCAGCCCGTTGTTGTCAGCCATGGTGAGATAGTAAGAAACAAAATCACCCGGTTCTACCTGCAGATCCTCCAGGTAGATCAATTCTGTACCCGATACGGAGCGCACGTCAGTGCCGTTGAGGAATTGAACGGATCGCTCATCCTGGCCGACCACGCTGTAATGCAGGCTGAATTCGCTGATCCCGTAGTCGTCGCTGGCATCAACCTCAATGACCACTTCCTCCAGCGGCATGACTTCCTGATCATTACCGGGACGCTTCAGCACCAGCTCCGGCGGCGTATCCTCGATGGCGCGAATGTAGTAGTCCAGCGGATTCTGGGTCTCCAGTTGTTCGAAATCCCGTGCCACTATCCGGTAGACGGTGTCAGCACTGACGGTAAAGGAAGCCACGCCGGTCTCACCCTCCAGGCTGAGTGGAATGTCTTCATAGACAATCACTTCCTCACCCTCGTCATTGTAGGAAGGCTGGAACAGGAGAGTTGCTTCCGCGATGGGCTTATTAAAAGTCAGCGTCAACTCAACCGCGGTGCCCTCGGGCACCACCATGTCACCACTGTCAGTTTCCACGGTGTCTTCGAAGCCGGTGTAATCCGGATAATCAAAAGCCACGTCAATCTGCTCCACCTGGGGCAGATCGAACAGTTCGATCTGATACTGGGGCGAGTTGTATTGCTCGGCTTCGGTGAACGTCACATAGTAAGTGGTGTCCTCATCCAGGCTTGGGATGTAATAGCTATAGGTAGCGCTGTCGCTGCCACTGCCATCCCTGGACATGGTGTAATCACGCCAGTTGACATTATCGTCCTGGAGCCTGAGAGTGACGGTGCCGGGGATAGCATTATCCACCCGCGCAATGACGGTGACACTGCTGCCCCGCTGTAATTCAAGGTTACCCGGTTCCAGCGCTATTTCAATCGGTAACGGGGGTGTTTCCACCACGACCACCGGCGTCTCGATGGCAAATGGCCAGGCCAGTTTGCTGCCGGCGTTCAGGAGTGTTTCTGACAAGCTGAACAGCACGCCCAGCGCAACCACAACCAGGCCCGCCCCTGCCAGACTGAACCAGGACTGCCGCGCCGGAATAACTGTTTCAACATGCCGCTCCTGCTGCTGTACATGCTCCTGGGCATCCAGCCACAACTGCTGGATAAACTGATAGGAAACACCCCGGCGGCCATGCAGCAGTTCATCATCGGTAAACTCCAGGGAGGTCAGCAGGCGCTGTTCGAGATCGGGAATTCGCGCCTCCACATAGCGGGCGAGATTGCGATCGTCAGCCCTGCCGAAGTGAAGCACCCGCAGCAATGCCCAGAGTATTGCCACCCCACCGGCCACAGTCAGAACAAACAGTGCGATTGTGCCGGTACGGCCAGGTTCCAGCCAGGCCTCGATACCCGTCATCAGCAAAACCAGTGCCGATAATCCGATCACAGCCAGACCCAGGTATTTGACTGCAAAAAGCAGGCTGTGCCGACGGCGGATTTTCTTGAGGGTTTGTCGCAAGGTAGAGAATGTAGGGGACGACATGGTGAGCTCTTCCGTCGAATGTAGTTAAGTCGCGCGCTTTACACGGCCAGGTGCGGACTGATGGGTGGCGCCACTTTCACTGCCACGGCCGGCTGCCCTGTATCCCGTCCTTTCCTGTCTTGTCCTGACCTGACCTGTCCTGTCCTGTCCTGTCCTGTCGCCGGTTTATCTCGCCAAGTTCTGTCGGTCGTGAATCCGATTACCTGGTGACCGACATCAACAGCGGACTACCAGCAACCTGCCAGACTGCAGCCGGTATCGGGCAATCTGCCTGGTCGGTGCCCGAATCAGTGGTACTTGCTTTCATTAAACTGCCCTAACTATCCCACTAGTCGGCCATGAAAAGCAAGCCGGCAGCGCATACGGGGCGGACAAAGCGCGTCATATTTCCGACAGTCCGCCAACTGCCCGAAACAGTCAGAAAAGCGCACAGACAAGCCGCTCTTCTGCCCGCTTTCGGACAGAATGGTGAGCCGCTTTTCAACCCGGCTTTTCCCGGATTATCCACTACTCACTATCGGGTACGTCGGCCACCCCCATTTCGATTGGTCGGTAGTGGGGAGAATCGTCGGGAAAAACCCGGATACCCTGCCCGGATACGCCGGCAAGCAATTCATCGAGACTTGAGTAGTGCCGCAGATCCTGAAGTGTCACAAGAGTCGGGTGAATGACTTTCAGTTCCCGCCGCGCAACTTCCTGCAGCGCCCGGACCGGGCTGATCCAGCGGAAATCTCTTATCTCGCCGTCGTCGACAGTAACCTCAACCTGTTCGTAAAGGGGACAGAGGAAAAACCAGGTGCTGAACCGTAGCGGCAGATTTTCGGGCGTGGTCCAGTGCGCGGTGTGAATAAGGTGCCGATGATCAATGGTAATCCCCGCTTCCTCGCGGGTCTCCCGCACTGCCGCTCGCAGTGCCGCCTGATACTCCCCGGTACCGGATTCCGAGGGGTAATCCTGTGGGTCGATCTTGCCTCCCGGAAAGACCCAGCATCCGGGAGTGAAGGCCAGGTTTTCATCCCGCCTTAACAACAGGACTTCAAGGTCAGTCTGCGCTTCCCGAACCAGCACAACAGTGGCAGCGGGTCTGGGTTCAACCATTGATATTCTCCGTTAATCGCCCGTTCAAAGCCCCCCGACTCACCCCATGGCAGCAGGTAAGCGCCTGTTTCAGCGCGCTGACCAGGACGAAAACGACACCGGATGCGCAGCGCTCAAGCTAGCGCTTCTGGCCGCCGGTTGCAATTGCGCTGCCCGGGACGGCAAAATCAGCCCTGGCCCATCAAAGCAAGCCTTGCCTGACACCCCCTTGCATGAAAAAACACATCCTGCTTCTTTCCGCCTACGATGCCATGAGCCATCGTCAGTGGCGTCAGTCACTGGCAAGTCTGTTCCCGGAGTTTACCTGGACTCAGCTGTCTCTGCCGCCTCGGCATTTCAGCTGGCGCGTGCGGGGCAACAGCCTGCTCTGGGGGCAAGGCGAACACGTGGAACTGGAGCAGTCGTACGACCTCCTCATAGCCACTTCGCTGGTGGACCTGGCCAGTTTACGGGGGTTCCGCCCCGCTCTGGCCCGGATTCCCTCGGTGGTTTACTTTCACGAGAATCAGTTTGCCTATCCACGGAGCCCTGAACAGGTTCAGCGCCCCTATGACACCGACCTGGATGCAGCCCTGGTTTCTCTCTATTCAGCACTGTGCGCGGATCGGGTGGTTTTCAACAGCGACTACAACCGGCTAAGCTTCCTGGCGGGGGCCAGACAGCTGTTCAACCGGCTGCCCGACCGGCTGCCCACCCGGTTGATGGAAAAACTGTCGCTTGCAGAGACTTTACCGGTGCCACTGGACCCGGCCCTTACAGGTCATCGCAGCGCCAGCAGGACAGAACCGCTGCAGGTCGCGCCTGCAGTCCTGACGGTGGCCTGGAACCACCGCTGGGAATACGACAAGGGGCCGGCTCTGCTGCTGAAGCTGGTAAAAGCGGTTGTCGACCAGGAACTGCCGATTCAATTCTGCATCATGGGCCAGCAGTTCCGTCGTCAGCCTGAGGAATTTGAACAGCTTGGCCGACTGTTGGCCGCTCACGACAGACGCAACCCCCACTGGCCGTCTCATCTGGGCTATGTGCCTGACCGGAGCGACTATCTTGGCAGACTGGCATCCTGCGATGTGGTGCTGTCCACGGCGATACATGATTTTCAGGGTCTGGCTGTGCTGGAGGCCTGCGCACTGGGCTGCACTCCCCTGTGCCCGGACCAGCTGGTATACCCGGAGTATCTGGACCAGCGGTTTCTTTATCCGGCGCCACCGGGCGGCAAGGATGACGTTACGCTGCAGGCACTGCTGACCAGCTTGTGCGCCTGGCAGCGACAGCTGGCCAGCGGACGGCCGCTGCCAGCGTTTCAACCAACCGCTTTTGCAGCAGCCACCCTGAAAAAACGTTACCTGGCTCTGTTTGAAGCACTGTGGCAATAATCGCCCGGCAGGAATGCCCCTGGCTCGCCGGCCAGCGCAAAAAAACTATTCGGCCGGCTCGAGCAGCGGAAAAACAATTTCCTGACCGATCTGCACCCGATTGAAATCCAGGCTGGGATTGTACTGTCGCAACAGCCAGATCGGAGTTGAATACCGGCGCCGGGCGATGGAGCCGATGTTGTCATTGGCTGCGACCCGATAATGATCCACGTCCTGAATCCGGTAATTGCTGAAAAATTCCTGCTGCATCCGCACGTGGAAATCCCGCCGTCTGACCTCGAATTCCGAGGCAGGAATGCGCGCGAAGTCCAGCTTCAGGCGTTCACCTATAATGACAGGCTCCCGAAAACTCATGTTATTCAGACGCCTGATATCAGTGGCCCGGATTCCCAGCCACTCGGCATAGTGCCCCAGGGTCTCCGAAGCCTGAATCTGAATGGTGCCGTCCGCCGCCACGCCATAGTCAGAGGGATCCGCCAGCAGTTCCTCGACCAGTTGCTCGTTGGTTTCGGCGACACTGAGGCTGGACTCCTGCGCCACCGCCTGGCCCTGCTCGTCAGATGCAGCCTGTTCGAGTTGCTGATTGTCAGGCAGGACCGCCGCCGGTGGCAGCAGCTCTTCAACCTGAGCCAGTTGCACGGGAGCGGGTGACGGTGCTGCCTGCCTGTCGTCAGAGTGCGAGTCTGCAGGTGAGCCGGCGCTTGCCAGGGTCTCGCTGGCAATTACCAGCCGGGCCGGTGATTCCTGAGGCGACGAACCGGCTTCAGCGCCGCCAGCGCCAAAACCTGGCAGGCTCAATTGCTGCCCCGGAAAGATACGGTGCGGGTCGGAAATATTGTTCAGGCGTAACAGCTCTGCTTCTCCCACATCAAAGCGGGCGGCAATCAGGGACAGCGTGTCACCGCGCCTGACACTGTAGACGCCGTCACTGGGCACCGGCATGTCTGCCACGGCCAGCAGGCGCTGAGCCTGGGCGTTGTCCTGCGGCAGCAGCAGACGCTGGCCGATCTGGATCCGGTTGCGGCTTGCCAGCTGATTGAGCGACGCCAGCTTGGCAACCGTGGTATTGAAGCGTCGCGCAATGACGGAAAGACTGTCACCACGCTCGACGACATAGGAGACATCCGGCGTCTGCACGGCAAATTTGTAATCGGCAGGGATCTGGGCAAGAACCCGCGCCGGGTCGTCAGCGACACTGCTGCGCAGCTTGACGGGGAAATCCCGAGGAATACGCTTGGTGCCGTCCCAGACGATGGGTAACAATGCCGGATTGTCTGCTCGAAGCTGTTCCAGGCTGACTCCCACGGAACGGGCAAAAACCTCGGCATCGACGAAGGCGTCGGTTCGCACCTCGACAAACTCAGGCGCCTGATCGAGACGAAAGTCACCGAAATACTGCCGGGCGTTATTCTCGACATCCAGTACCGCCAGAAATTGCGCGTAGAAGTTCCGGGATGCAAACCCGAAAGCCCGCCCCCGGTAGTCGGCGACAATGTCCTCAATGCGATCGGTGCCCAATTGACGCTTGGCCCTTGCCATGCCCCCGGCGCCGTGATTATAGGCGGTAAGCGCCAGCGGCCAGGTGCCCAGAATGCTGTAGTTGTATTCCAGCAGACTCATGGCGGCATGAGTGGCCGTATAAGGATCCAGTCGTTCGTCGATTATGTGATCGATGCGCATGAAACGCTGCCCGGTCGCACGACCGAACTGCCACATGCCGGAGGCCGACGCGCTGGAATAAGCCAGGGGATTGAATGAAGACTCCACATGGGGCAGAACACCCAGCTCGAGGGGCAGGTTTTTTTCCCGGATCACCTGGTTGATATGCGCCCGGTAAGCGCCCGAACGAATCAGCCCGCCAAGAAACCGATCCGATTGCCCCAGCTGCCAGCGGATATTGGAGGATGCCTCCGCCAACGTTGCGTTGCTTGTATCCTCTCCCCATAAAGCAAGAATTTCCCGCTGGCTGTCAGTCAGGCCGCTACGTCGACCAGAGGCCAGCACCTCCAGATCCTTACCGATCTGCTGGCGGGTCTGTTCGATCAAGCGACGGTCCAACGGCAGGCTTCGGTAGATCACAGCCAGATTTCTGGCATCGTGCAGGTAGCCGCTGCGGGTATCAACTTCAGTGTAGACTTTAATCCAGAATTGAATGGCCGGCTCCAGTTCCGGGGGGCGGGGAAACAGGGAGCGATCCTGGGCCGATGCGGAACCTGCCAGCAGCAGCAGGAGCAGGAGGAGCAAACTTGGAGATCTGGTAAAACCCATTGAGTCTGGACTGAATCGCTTATCGATGACCCGGCCGGTAAGATTGACCAGGCGATTATTTTCGTTCCGAATTCTTCTGCCTGTCTCGTGTCGCGGGCAACAAATCCGGTCGTGATTGCACGCCCCATGCGGGGCACCGGTCTGACCTGCAGCTGCCTTTTTAATCCTGCTGCTGCAGCTGCCGCGGGCGGCTGGCGCTAAACGACGGACATCGTAAGGTTTATCGCCCCGGCGTTAACGATCTTTATGCAACGTCACTGACCTTGTACGCTCGAGATTCACGAAACCGGGTAGAGTGTAGAAACCACCGGTCCTGCTGTAAAGGGGCTCGACAGACGGACCATCCTGTTTCAGCCCCGTTCTGTCAGGCTTTCCCGCCGATGCCCGCCAGCGCGGTGCCCACGCCCGGACCGCAGACTCAGGGCATACCGTCCAGCTCGGCGCCTTCCTTGACCGGCACCATCAGATCCTCTCGAGAAACCTTCATATAAAGGATGGTACTGCTCGCCACGTAGATGGACGAGTAGGTTCCAACCACCACGCCGATTGTCAACGCAATGGCAAAACCACGGATGGAATCACCGCCCACGATCAGCATGGTAACCAGCACCAGCAAGGTGGTTAATGACGTGATCAGGGTACGACTGAGTGTCTGGTTCAGGGAGACATTGACCATCTCTTCCGGCGAGCCTTTGCGCATGCGCCTGAAATTCTCACGAATTCTATCGGCCACCACGATGGTATCGTTCAGGGAATAACCGATTACTGCCAGCAGTGCCGCCAGTACGGTCAGATCGAACTCCAGATGAAAGAGCGAGAAAATCCCCAGGACAATAATGACATCATGGGCCAGCGCGGAAACTGCGCCGACTGCAAACTTGAACTGGAACCGTACCGAGATATAGATCATGATGATCCCGAGTGCCACCAGCATACCCAGGCCACCCTGCTCGGCCAGTTCTTCACCCACCTTGGCGCTGACGTAATCCGAACCCTGTAACTGAATCTCGCCGTTGGTGGACTGCCGCAGCAGGGCCGCCAGCTCCTCGCCGGTCTGCAGCGCGGCGGCTGACTGATCCTCCTCGGCCACTTCTTCGTTGACCGGCAGGATAATGCGGATATCCCGGTCGGAGCCGAAGGTCACAACCAGCGCATCGCCGTAACCGTTTTCCTGCAGGGCTTCATTAACCTGCGGAATATTGACGGACTGGTCATAGGCCAGCCTGACCGAGGTTCCACTGGTAAAATCCAGGCCAAACTGGAGCGAGTTCACCAGTAGCGACACCAGCGAGACGACTACCAGTAAACCGGAAGCCATGGCCGCAATACGGCGTTTGCCCATAAAATCAATCTGTCGGTCTATTATCATGCTCGCCTGGATCCTTGCTCGATGAGTGCTGTGCCGTGTGCCCTGTCAATTGCCTGTAAAGTGCTTTCAGGGCGCCATGAAGGTGCCCCGCAAGCGCTAGGACGTTGCACCCGTAGGGGCTGCCGCCTTGTTGTTTTTCTGCCCGCCGATAGACAGGGTCCGGAGATTGCGACGCCCCCCGTAGATCAGATTTATCAGCGCCCGGGTGCCAACGATGGCGGTAAACATGGAGGTGATGATACCGATCATCAGAGTGACCGAGAACCCTTTCACCGGCCCGGTGCCGATGGTAAACAGCACCACCGCCACCAGAAAAGTAGTCAGGTTGGCGTCCAGAATCGTGCTGAACGCCCGATCATAGCCCGCGTCGATTGCCTGCTGCGGTGGCAGACCGCTGGCCAGCTCCTCCCTGATGCGGGTGAAAATCAGCACGTTGGCGTCAACCGCCATGCCCACCGTCAACACGATACCGAATATCCCGGGCAGGGTCAGTGTGGCAGGAATGATCGACGACATCACCGCAAAAATAAGCAGAATATTCATGACCAGCGCCACATTGGCAGCGAAGCCGAACACCCGGTAATAAACCAGCATGAATGCGACCACCAGCAGCGAGGAGATGACTACCGCGTAAAGGCCCTGCTGCAGGTTTTCCCGCCCCATAGTGGGACCGATAACCGATTGCTCCACTATCATCATCGGTGCCGCCAGAGCACCGGAGCGGATCAACTGCCCCAGATCATTGGCTTCCCGCTGGGTCAGGCCGGTAATGCGGAACTGCCGCCCCAGCGCAGTCTGAATCGTGGCATGGCTGATCAGCCTGCTTTCCTCGTAAAACTCGATTTCCTCGACTTCCTCGCCGTTCTCATCCAGGTAGGAGTTGGTGCGGGATTTGGTTTCGATCAGCAGAATATCCATGTTGCGCTGCACGTTCTCACGGGTGACCCGGTTCAACTGTTGCCCGCCCTGGGCGTCCAGGTTGATGGACACCTGGGGTAGACCGTTTTCATCCAACGTTGCCCGCACGTTACTGATGCGGTCTCCCTGCAGGATCACGTCGTTATCCACGTTGATCAATTGACCCTGGTATTCGTAGGTTTCGTAACTCAGCGACGGCGCCCCTAACTCAGCCTCCAAATGAAACTGCAGCGTGGCAATCCGCTGCAGGATACGGATCGCCTGGGCCGGGTCCTGCACGCCGGGCAATTCCACCACAATACGGTTGGCACCCTGCTGCTGAACAGTAGGCTCTGCCACACCCAGCGCATCCACCCGGTTCAGGAGAGTGACCCGGTTGGTCTGTATTGTGTCCCGCTGGATTTCCAGAATGGTCGTCTCGGTCATGCGCAGATCCAGTATGGCCTCGCCGCTGAGCTCACGGTTTTGAAACAGGAGTTCCGGAAAGCCATCGCGTAACTCAGACCTCGCCAGAGAGCGGGTGTCTTCATCGGCAAAACGAATCTGAATATGAGAATTACTCACCAGCTCCATGCCGAGCGAGCGGATTCTGGCGGTTCGCAACTGATTGCGAATATTGCTCAGGTTGTCTTCCATGCGCCGGGTCAAGGCCGCTTCCATGTCCACTTCCATCAGGAAATGAACACCCCCCTGCAGGTCGAGACCGAGGTTCATCTTGCCGGCTCCGATACTCTGCATCCACGCCGGCGTAGTAGGTGCCAGATTCAGCGCGACGATATACTCGTCCGACAGCGCCTCTTCTATTGCCGTCTTGGCCCGTAACTGATCGTTCAAATTATTGAGTCGGATCAGGCCACTTTCATCCTGAACCTGCTCACCGAAAAATTCGATCTGGGCAGCCTCCAGAGCGGTGGTGGCAATCGCCAGGTCCGCCTCGGTAACCGGAACGCTTTCGTGGGATATCTGCAACGCCGGGTCGTCGGGGAACAGGTTGGGGGAGGAATACAGAAAACCCAGCACTACGACCAGGAGTACCAGGGCATTTTTCCAAAGTGGGTATTTGTTCAACATGTTGCGTCAGTCCCTACGGGTCACAGTCAGGCCAGGTTCGGCCCTGGCTGGCTTCTGCTTTTTTCGGAGCCTGTACAAAACCGGACTGCTCTAGGCCCGGTCTGATTTCAGTGCTTACTTGATTCCTGCGATAGTGCCTTTGGGCAACGCCGCCGCCACAGAAGATTTCTGCACCTTCAGTTCGACGCCTTCGGCCACGGCCACACTGATATAGTCCTCGTTAACTACTGTTACCTTGCCCAGTATCCCTCCCGAGGTCATCACTTCATCACCCTTGGAAATGGAAGAGATAAGATCGCGGTGCTCCTTGGCACGCTTGGACTGTGGCCGCCACAGAATAAAATAAAACAACAGAAACATGCCCCCGATGAAAATCAGGTTGAAGGTGGCACTGGGAGCCGCAGGTTCCTGGGCGTAGGCGGTTGGAAATAACAGGTCCATGATTCTTCTCACAGGTTGAGTGATCTCGCTTGAATACGACAACACGAATTAATTAATTGATTGTTGAATGTATGAATCTGGCAGTTTGCTGAAAATTCAAGGCCTGGCAGTGCAATAATTCCACTTACGCCGCTCCAGGAGCTTCAGCGCTGAGCTGCTCCTGAGACTGACCGAACTCCCGCGCAAAGGCGCTCAATCTACCTTGTTCTATGGCCTGACGCAAATTCTGCATGAGATTCTGATAGAAGCGTAAATTGTGCACGGTATTGAGCTGCGCGCCCAGCATTTCTTTACATTTATCAAGATGATGGAGGTATGAGCGGCTGAAATTACGGCACGTGTAACAGTCACAGTCCGGGTCCAGAGGCCCGGTATCTTTCCGGTAGCGGGAGTTGCGTAGCTTCAGCAATCCCCGGGACGTAAACAGGTAGCCGTTGCGGGCGTTTCTCGTTGGCATCACACAATCGAACATATCGACCCCCTGAATCACCGCATCGACAATGTCCTGGGGTGTTCCTACTCCCATGAGATAACGCGGCCTGGCTGCCGGCATGAGTGGCGTAACAGCGGCAATCACCTCGCTCATCATTTCCTTGGGTTCGCCAACGGACAGCCCACCGATGGCATAGCCGCTGAAATCCATGCCAACCAGCTCGGCCAGTGACTGCTGACGGAGATCCTCGAACATACCACCCTGAATAATGCCGAATAAAGCAGACGGATGGTCGCCGTGGGCCTGCTTGCAACGCTGCGCCCAGCGCAGGGAGAGCCGCATGGATTGCTCGGCGGTCTTCCTGTCGACCGGATAGGGCGTGCACTCATCAAAAATCATAATGATGTCCGCGCCCAGCTGCTGCTGCACCTCAATGGCCGATTCCGGCCCAAGAAATACCGCACTGCCATCCACCGGTGACTTGAAGCTGACCCCTTCCTCACTGATCTTGCGCATGCTGCCAAGGCTGAAGACCTGGAAACCACCCGAGTCCGTGAGTATCGGCTTATCCCAGCCGATAAAATCATGCAGGTCGCCATGGGCCTGAATAATTGCCGTTCCCGGCCGCAGCATCAGATGAAAGGTGTTGCCCAGCAGGATTTCTGAGCCACTGGCAGTGATCTGCTCCGGCGTAAGCCCCTTGACACTTCCGTAGGTGCCCACTGGCATGAATGCCGGTGTCTGTACCTGGCCGCGGGGAAACTCCAGTACGCCGCAACGGGCCTGACCGTCTGTTGCCTTGACCGTAAATTCCATAACCATCAGCAGACCTTTCTAGTGCTCTCGGGTGGCAAAAAATTCAATGTCCGGCCAGCGCTCTTCCATCAGGGCCAGATTGACCCGGGTCGGGGCAAGATAAGTCAGGCACCCGCCTCCATCTATGGCCAGGTTGTCATGGGCCTTCTTGCGGAATTCCTCCAGCTTTGCCCCGTTGTCACTGTGCACCCAGCGGGCGGTGTAGATACTGCTTGGTTCGTAAAGGCAGTCTACTTTGTATTCATCCTTGAGCCGGAAGGCGACCACTTCGAACTGCAGCGCGCCAACCGCGCCGACAATCAGGTCGTTACTCTTCAGGGGCATGAAAACCTGGGTCGAGCCTTCCTCTGCCAGCTGGGTGAGGCCTTTCTGCAACTGCTTGAGCTTGAGCGGGTCTTTCAGGCGGATCCGCCGGAACAGTTCCGGGGCAAAATGCGGAATGCCGGTGAACTTGAGATCCTCACCCGCGCTGAAGGTATCCCCCAGCTGAATCGTGCCATGGTTGTGCAGGCCTATGATATCGCCGGACACCGCCTCCTCTGTCTGCTCCCTCTCCCCCGCCAGAAACGTCACCGCATCGTTGATCTTGATATCCCGCTGCAGTCGCACATGGCGCATTTTCATGCCTTTTTCATAGGCGCCGGAGCAGATCCGAAGAAAGGCGATCCGATCCCTGTGTTTCGGGTCCATGTTGGCCTGAATCTTAAAAACAAAGCCGCTGAAGGCCGGCTCGTCGGCAGCCACACTGCGAGTCTGGGTGGCCCGCTCGCCGGGCGGCGGAGCCCACTCCACAAAGTCGTCCAGCATTTCCCGCACACCGAAATTGCCGAGCGCCGTACCAAAATAAACCGGTGTCAGCGTGCCGGCGAGATACGCAGCCAGGTCAAATTCGTGACTGGCACCGCGCACCAGCTCGATGGCATCCACTGCATCCTGGTATTCATCGCCCAGCAGACTCCTGGCCGCCGCGCTGTCCAGACCGGCGATTTTTTCATCGTCCGGAATCTGATCGCCCTTGCCAGGCCGGTAGACATGGATAGTATCCGTGTAAAAGTTATAAACGCCCCGGAATTCCTTGCCCATGCCCAGTGGCCAGTTGATCGGCGCACAGGAGATTTTCAGCACCGTTTCTATTTCATCGAGAATTTCAACCGGGTCAAGCGTGTCACGGTCCAGCTTATTGACAAAGGTAAAGATCGGTGTGTCCCGCAACCGGCAGACATCCATCAGCTTGATGGTCCTATCTTCCACACCCTTGGCCCCATCGACCACCATCAAGGCGGAATCCACGGCCGTAAGCACGCGGTAGGTGTCCTCGGAAAAATCCTCGTGACCGGGTGTATCCAGCAGGTTGACCATGCGCTCCCGATAGGGAAACTGCATCACTGAGGAGGTCACCGATATGCCCCGCTGCTGCTCCATGGCCATCCAGTCGGAGGTGGCATGGCGATCAGATTTTTTCCCTTTGACCATGCCGGCGACCTGAATCAGCTTGCCCAGCAACAACAGCTTCTCAGTAATGGTGGTCTTACCCGCGTCGGGGTGGGAGATGATGGCCAGCACCCGCCGACGCTGGATCTCATCCTGTAACTCTTTGGTGTTCATCGACAGCTTGGCCTCGGCGCCCGGGCTAATCAGGAAGCGCATCCGTGAAAGGGGCGCAAGTATAACAACTGGCCGATTACCGGCAAACTGCCCATTGCAGCTCCTGCCCCTCCTGTCAGGCCCTGCCCCTTCTGTCAGGCCCTGCCGCCGCACTGCCCGCCCCCACTGGCAATGGAAGATCGCCCCTGTCCGGCGTCTCCACCAGCCCTTATAATCACCGCTTGTCGGCTTGCATGCCTCTGCAAGCCTGAGAGCGGCAAGGGCCCCGCGACAGTCCCGACCAGCACCAGGAGTATTCATCCGTGGATTTTCAGCTCAGCCAGGAACAAAAACTGCTACAGGACACCGCCAGGAAATTCGCCCGCAGCGAATTGCCGCAACTGGCCCGGGAAATCGAAACGACCGACGAGCCGCCCGGCATTGAACTGCGGCGCCGCTTTGCAGAACTGGGGTTTCTGGGCGCCAATCTGCCCTCAGCTTACGGCGGGGCCGGCATGTCTCACCTGGACGCCGTGCTGGTGCTGGAGGAAATTGCCAGTATCTCCATTGCCGTGGCATTCCCGGTATTCGAAAGTTGCTTCGGCCCCTGCCTGGCGATTGCTCATTTTGGCAGTGAGGAACTCAAGCAACGCATACTGCCCCGGGTCTGCAGCGGTGATCTGGTAGTCGCCGTATCCATGTCGGAGCCGGAAGCCGGCTCGGCACTGACCGATCTGACCACCAGCGCGGTGCTCGAAGGCGATCGCGTCATCCTCAACGGCCAGAAGCGCTGGTGCTCCGGTGCCGGCTACGCGGAAGCCTATGTGGTTTACTGCCGCCTGAGTGACGCGCCTGGCGCCAAGGGTATCGGGGCGGTCCTGGTCGAAAAGGACACCCCCGGTTTCAGTTTCGGGAAGCGCGACCACCACATGGGCTTTCGCGGTGTGTACAGTGCCGACATGTATTTCGACAAGGTGTCGGTACCACAGGATAACGTTATCGTGCCGGCGGGCGGCTTCAGCAGGCTGATGGAAGCGTTTGACCTGGAACGTTGCGGCAATACGACCATGTCCCTGGCCGTGGCCCAGTCTGCCTTTGATTATGTACTGGACTATGTGCAGGAACGCCGGCAGTTCGGTAAGCCGGTGGTGGATTTCCAGGCCGTGCAGCTCCAGCTGGCAGACATGAAAATGCGCCTCGATGCAGCCCGGTTACTGCTTTATCGGGCGGTGGCCAATGCCCAGCAGGGGCTGCCTTCCAGCAACGAAAGCGCCATCGCCAAATGTTTTGCCAATGAAACGGTCAGAGAAGTGACCTCCCAGGCCATGCAGTTGATGGGGGGCTATGGTTACTCAAAGGAGTTTCCCATCGAACAGAAACTCCGTGACGGATGGGGCTGGGGGATTGCCGGTGGGACCATCGACATTCAGAAGATCAATATCGCGGCTTCACTGGCAGGTCGGCGCTTCGATCAGCGTCGCTGAGAAGTGCGCTGCACCCTCGTGACGGGGTTTGCAGGTCAGGGTCTGAAGGCCCTAGTGGAGCACGTGGGAACCACCCAGCATCTGTTCACTGGTGAAACCCGGGTGGAGCAGATCACCTCGCTTCACCAGCAGCAGATCGTGGCAATGCAGGGGCTCCATGTCGTCCTTTTCATCAAACTCCAGGTCATCCAGCAGGACGCAGATCACCTCCTCATCGTCCATCTCCACTACTGCGCAGGGCTTAAACCCGCAGACTGTATTCAGCGAGGCCAACCCGCCGATCTGACAGTGATAGCCAGGGAGATTGCCCCGCTTCCTTTTCAATACCCCAGGCACCATGTAAGCGGTACCAAAACCGGCAGCGGCCACCACGTTGATGATCTCGACAATAGCCGGGTCCGACAGGTCTATTCTCAGGGTATCGGCCATGGGCAGATTGTTGCAAAGGCGCCGGTAGTTGACCATTTTCAGGAACAGGTCGATATCGTCATCGTTCCATTCCAGCATCTCGCCGTGGGTGGAACGGCTGCTGTCAGAGGAAAAGCTGAGCACCGAGGTCTCAATGGTCATATTCTTCAGGTCCTCTTCTTCCTGGTAGGAAACCACCATGGAAACTGCGCAGAAGCCTTCGCTGGACTCCGCGCTCAGGCACCACAGAAAAGGAAGCTCGTTTTCAATTTCAATCATAGGGTACCGTCTGCCGGGGGAAACCATCTGTCACCTTTCTAAGTAAGTCGTATGGCACTATTTATTCTGAAGGTTGTTCACGATAAAAATTTCTGCCTGCAACACAGTCAATCAGGCGGTGGAAAATTAAAGCCAATTTTTGTCAAGTTAGGCTGCTTAGCTCAGATTAAAATCAAGCTATCGCGGCTAACCCATTGATCTAAAATAATAAAGCATGCTCCACTCTTTAAACGCTGCTTTTCCACAAAATCTGTGGATAACTCAGTGAATAAAATAGTCACCGTAGCCCCAAAGCGCGATTTTCTGGTACATCACGTTAATTTGTTCAATTTTTAACCAACAAATTAAGTTCTTTTATATCAATTAGTTATGTGTTTTTGACGGGTCGAAACAAAAAAATAACAGCGATTTCCCGAGGTTTTATGACACCCGGGTAATTTTTGTGCATAAAAACCCGAACAAAACTCAGCTTCCAACTTACTGCATGTGTTTTCTCACTGTTTTTATTGGATTTTTTCTATTTGGATTACCGCTCGTTCTTTATGGGCTGGTGTGCTGTCTGGAAACCCCGGTTGCGCAATGGCGGTGAAAACCTGCTTACGCCAGAAACAAATCGTAAAGCGTCGGAACCAGGATGAAACTGCAAACCGACGCCAACAGCATGTCCCGATCGATCATGTAGGTCGCCATGAAGGACTCCGGCAGATTAATCGCCAGCACACCGATGAGAACGCAGAGAACCAGCAGGCGTCGCTTGTTGAGCAACAACACGGAGAACACCAGTCCAAGGCTGACGATGTAGAAGTAGTTGTCACCCAGACCCAGGCGGGACAGCGTTTCACTGGCCAGACTGATACCGATCAGTGAAAAAAAGGCCAGGGCATACATCACTGCCCGAGCAGATTTTCCTTCACGCTCCAAAGTAACACTCCTTCTGTGACTTATGCCCCTGCAGGGCCCGCCTGGCTTGCCCGAATTCTGGTTGTCAGACCTTTTGCTGACTGACGATCTGTTGACTTAGTCTGTTGATCCAGCAATGACTGAGCAGCCTATGGTTATTTAATCTTCTTCGACAAACAAGGAACTGGTCGGCTCCGCAGCTGCCTGATTCGTCTAATTGTGAGCGCCGTCACAACAGGGCTGCTCCGCACCCCGACGCTGCACGTCAAGCCCCACAACTGCCGGGCAGGCCCTACTCGGCCACGACCCGCAGCAACTGCTGATAATCCGACAGGCCGGCCAGAATCTTCTCGATACCATCCTGCTTCATGGTGCGCATGCCATCTTTTTTGGCCTGCTCGCGAATCTCCTTAAGGCTCGCCTTGCTGTAAATCATCGACTGCAGGTCACGGGTGCCAACCAGCAGTTCATGGATCCCCGTCCTGCCCCGGTAACCAGTATCACCGCACTCGACGCAGCCGACCGGACGGTGTAATTCGATTTTCTCCGGATCCAGTTCCAGGCTGTCAAAATCGTCTTCGCCATACACCATGATCAGGTGGTCCAACTCGCGCTGATCCGGTTTGTAGGATTCTTTACACTTGTGACACAGTGTTCGCATCAGGCGCTGCGCCAGTACGCCCAGCAGGGCATCGGAGAAATTAACCGGATCCAGACCAAGGTCCAGCAAACGGGTAATGGTTTCCGGCGCCGAATTGGTATGCAGCGTGGAAAGCACCAGGTGTCCAGTCAGCGAGGCTTCAACGCCGATATTGGCAGTCTCGGTGTCACGCATCTCACCAATCAGAATGACATCCGGGTCAGCCCGCAGGAAAGCCCGCATGGCTGTAGCGAAAGTAAAATTAATCTTAGGCAGCATTTGGACCTGCTGCAGGCCCGGCTGGGTGATCTCCACCGGATCCTCCGCAGTCCAGATTTTCCGGTCTGGAGTGTTGATGTGTCCCAACACCGCGTGCAGGGTGGTGGTCTTACCGGAACCGGTTGGCCCCACCACTAGAAACAGGCCGTGGGGATGGGTGGAAAGATCGATAATCTTGTCGTAGTTGGGCTTGGACAGGTTCAATTTGCTGAGCGGCATGGCCGAGCCGGCCGCCAGTAAACGCAGTACCGCACTTTCACCGTAAACAGTAGGCAGTGTGGCAACCCGCAGTTCGAGCTTGCGGTTGCGTACTTTGAGCTTACATTTGCCGTCCTGGGGCAGCCGCCGTTCGGCGATATCGAGCCTGGCTATTACCTTGATACGGGCAATCAGCGCGGCCGTGTGCTCCTTGGGGACTTTTAATAATTCCCGGCAACTGCCGTCCACGCGGACCCGAACCACCCCCGGAGAACCGTCCTTGCCAGGCTCAATATGAATATCCGAAGCTCCCAGGCGTTCCGCCTCGGTAATAATCTTGTTGACCAGCTGGATTACCGCGGAGGTTGCCGCCAGTTCTTCATCGTGTTGTTCACCGTCATCCTCGACTTCGATGTTTATCTGCTCGTCAAGGGCCGAGAACACCTCATCGAAGTCGGTTGCCTCATCCAGCTCCCCGGACTCATCGTGCAGGTATTGCAGAATGTGCTCGGGTAACCCGACCCGGAAAGTATAGTTGCGTGCGTTAACGACGCCCTGGATTTCCATGATACGCCGGTAGTCACTGGGGTCGTCGATGAGGATGACGGCCTCCTGTTTGTCTCCAGCAATCGGCAACCACAAGTTGCTGCGCAGGTAGCTCAGGCCGATATTCTGCAGAAGGTCCATGGGCAGTTCCCGCTCAGGCTCGTAGCCTAAATAGGGCACCCGGTAGTAATACTCCAGGGATTTGCCGATCAGATCCGCTTCGATTTTCTCACCTTCCATCAGCGCCCGGCTCATGGTTCCGCCATAGGAAGAGGTGCGCTTCTGCAGAGCGGCCAATTCCAGGGCGGTGATTCTGCCCTTCTGGACCAGGTAATCGTAGGGGCCCTGGGTAGACTGAAGAGCCGCCCGGTACTGCTTGGCCAGGATCTGAGAGAGCATCAGGGCATACTTCAGATCAAGCCGGGTGAATTCTGGATCGCCTTCGAATCGAACCAATTGCAGCACACCCAGCAGCACCTCATCTTTGATAGGCACGACGATCTGGGATTTGACTTTCCAGCCTCGTTCCTCGCTGAAACTGCTGTTATAACGCAATCGCGGATGCATTGCGCTGAGCTCAGCCCCGTCGTTGACGTCCTTGATAAGCAGGGAACGGTGGCTGAGAGCCACGTAGCCGGCAATGGATCCCGGGCTGAAAGGGACGCGGATTTCTGAATCGTCGCCACGAGTATCACCGGCCTTTACAGTAGCCAGCAGCTCGGCGCAATGATCCACGCATTGATAGATGGTCAATAGCTTGACACCCAGCAACTTCAGCAGGTCCTCTTCCACTTCCCGCATGGCCACTGGCAATTTCTTGCTGTAACGCAGGCGTTGATAGACCTTGGCCAGTTCCTGGACAAACTCATCCTGGGAACTTGCTGACGACACGGGTGGTCGCTTTTCTTTTGATTCCGATGAGGAGAAAAACCCTTTCATCAACTTACTCTGTGTATAGCCGATAGAAAAAACAGTCGTTACCTTGTCCTCGGGAGCCATTCATTGACCCGGAAGCTTTGTGGGCCATACTCCTGAATTCAGAAAAATCCAGAGGATAAAGCAACTTGCGATTCAAACTGCCAGTAAAATCCAGCAAACTCAACGTCTTCATTGCAATTTTGGGAATTGGGTCGCCTTTTTCAGCCTGTTTGCCGTCCCGCACCACGAAATTGACCGAGGCACAGCACCAGTGGATTGCCGAGCAGATTTTCAACAACGAATGCAACCGGGAAGTCCGTTGTCTTACCAGTTGGAATCCAGGAGAGGACTTTCCTTCCCTGGGGCTGGGACATTTCATCTGGTACCGGGCCGGGCAGGCGGAGATTTACTCAGAAACCTTCCCCGAACTGATGCATTTTTATCAAATCCACGAAATCGAGACTCCGACCTGGATCACAGCCCTGCCAGGTCTGGATTCTCCCTGGCAGACCCGGGAGCAGTTCTACGCTGAAATTGATCAGCCGCGGCTGACGGAATTAAGGGATTTTCTGTCGCAGACCCTGCCGATCCAGGCACGCTTCATTATTGAACGCCAGCAAGGCGCCCTGTCCGGAATTCTCGAACGGCTCCCCCGCTCCCAACGGACTGCCATCGAGACCCTGTATCACCGGATCGCCGCCGCCGACCCGCCTTACGGACGCTACGCCCTGATCGACTACGTCAACTTCAAGGGCGAAGGCACCAGCCCGGCTGAGCGCTACCAGGGTCAGGGCTGGGGCCTGTTGCAGGTGCTGCAGGAAATGCTTGCGCACCCTGATGACCAGGCCGTGCTGGTACGATTTTCCGAAGCGGCAGCGCGGGTGCTGCAACGCCGGGTAGCAAACGCCCCGGTCGAGCGCAATGAACAACGCTGGCTCACCGGCTGGCTGAACCGCCTGCAGACCTACCTGCCGACTGAGCGGCGCCGGAGCCTGTAACCACCAAGGGAGTCTCTGCCTGGGGCTGTTCCTGACCTCCCACTGCAGTCTGCGGCAGCGCTTACCTCTTGCCGAACCCGGGACCAGGCAGTAACCTTGCGGCCTTCGTCAGCAATTAAGTCCGGGGTTGCGCTACCGTGAGTTACGAACGTTCCAACATCCAGTCGATGTCCGGCTATGTACCGGGCGAGCAGCCTGCTGATCCGGAAGTCATCAAGTTAAACACCAATGAAAACCCCTATCCCGCCAGCCCCGCAGTTGCCGCGGCACTGGCTGAAATCCGGATTCAGGATCTGCGCCGCTATCCCTCTCCCACGGCGCAGCGCTTCCGACAGCTGGCCGCTGACTACCACGGGCTGGACAGTGACAATATTCTGCCCACCAATGGCGGCGACGAGCTGCTGCGCCTGGCGATCACCACCTTCGCCGGCCCGGGTGAAATGGTCGGCGTAGCTGAGCCCAGTTATTCGCTCTACCCGGTACTGACCGACATACAGGACTGCAAGCTTCTGCCGGTACCACTGCTGGATGACTGGACGCTGCCATCAAACTTTACCGCCATCCTGAACGATGCCGGTGCCCGCCTCGCCATCCTTGTAAACCCGCACGCTCCTACCGGGATGCTGATGCCTGCCGCAGAACTGATGGCTATCGCTGACTCTTTTCGAGGCGTGCTGCTGGTGGACGAGGCTTACGTGGATTTTGTTGACCCCGACAAAGGATACGACCTGACCCCTGCAACCAAAGAGCTGGACAATCTGCTGCTACTGAGGACCCTGAGCAAGGGTTATTCCCTGGCAGGCCTGCGATTCGGATACGGTATCGGGGCGGCCAGCCTGCTGGCCCCCATGATGTTCAAGACCAGAGACAGCTACAATACCGATTACATTGCCCAACATCTGGCCTGTGCCGCAATCGAGTCCGTGGACAACGCGCGCGCTACCTGGAAACTGGTACGGGACGAACGGCGTCGCCTGGCGGCCGAACTCGACAGACTCGGTCTGCCCTGCCTGCCAAGCCAGACTAACTTTCTGCTGGCTCAATGCCGGTCAACGGAAGTGGCGCTGTCGATTTATGAAGGCCTGAAACAGCAAGGCATTCTGATTCGTTATTTCGCTCAGGATCGCCTGCGGGACAAACTGCGGATAACAGTAGGTACTCCGCAGCAGAACCAGCGCTTGCTGGATTGCCTCGGGAAGCTCTGAGCAGCAGGCCTTCAAAACCGGGCACACAGGGTGTGATGTGATGACTGGCAACCAGGAATTCTCCGGACGATCTGATCAATTTGGCATCAGCAGGGTGCACTTCTGCCCGGACTGCAGGAAGCCTCTGCGTCGCATCAATGGTAAGATGGGCCCTTTCTGGAGCTGTACTGGTTTCCCCCAGTGTCGCACCACCCTGGATGACGTGGGCGGCAAACCGTCCCATGAACCGGACGAACATTATTGCTGCCCGATCTGTACGCGCCGGATGGTGCGTCTTCAGGGCGACGAAGACGACGTATTCTGGATCTGCACCGGTTCCAGCAGAGGCTGTAACGTGCGACTCAAGGACGATAATGGTATGCCGGAGCGGGCCTGGCGCTGCGGCAGCTGTGGCCGACTCCTGAAATTGCGGCACGGTAAACACGGCGCGTTCTGGGGCTGCAGTCGCTATCCCGAATGCAAACAGACTTACAATGATCTTGACGGAAAACCGGACCTTTGATTTTCTCTCTGATTAAAGTTCGCAAGAAAACCAGCACCGTGATTGCCGGCGTGATGATCGGTGTGGCGTGCCTGTGGGGCATCGCCATGTGGCAGGATGTCAGCGCCCGACAACTCTTTAATGTGTTACTGGGCAGCCTGGCCTTAATCCTGGGTATCATGCTGATAGCCTTGCTGGTAATCGTGACACTGAAAGGGGTTGGAAAGCTGATCAGGAAATCGCTTCCAGGCGACGAGTCCGACGACGACCCGTCATAGTGGGAGCGTACGCGACATGATGATAGCGTCTTCTCTGCCGTGTTCGGAGGGATAGTAGTTCTTGCGCTCGCCGATCGGCAGAAAACCCATTGCCCGGTACAGTGACCTGGCGCCTTCATTAGAGTGCCTGACCTCCAGGAAACAGACTTCCGCCTCTTCCTGTTCCGCCTGCTCCAGCAGAAATCTCAGCATGCGCTTGCCGTGCCCTGCTCCCTGATAGTCAGGATGCACACACAGGGTCAGCAGATGACTCTCGCCGACGGCGACTGACAGGACCCCATGTCCGATCAGTTTGTCATCGCTGGCAAGTACCCAACACTGATAGCCGGCGCGCAGACAGTCTACGAAAATACGCTTGTTCCATGGATGTTCATAGGATGCCGCGGCCTCATTCTGCACCACCAGGTCCAGATCACTGGCACGCATACGGCGCATGACAAAATCATCTTCTGCTTGAATATCTGGTAGCACGCCAGTCCCTTACTGTTCCAAGAGGCTCCGAATTACGCGGATGTCTTCCCAGACGGACCGCTTCAAAGTGGGAACCTGAAGCATGGCACCGAGGCTGTGGGTGTAAATCACCCGCGTATCACCTCCAGCCAATAGCGTGTCAACCCCGGCCTGGGCAAACAGCGCTTTAGATTGATTCCCGAACACCACGATCACCGCAAAGGCGGCTGATTCGAGCCGCTTGCGCAGAAAACCCTGCAGCGCCTGAAAGGCCTCTGGGGCCCGGGCGATCGAGGCATCATCTTCAAGCCCCAGGGGCCAGTTGAATCTATCCGGCTTCCGGGTCTGTTCTGACTCTACATCCAGGGCATGCAGTATTGCCTGCAGGAGTCTCGATGTTCCGTTTACTATACGTTCGTTTCCCATGAACGGGATTTCACTGATCAACGCCAATTTTTCCGTGGCCGGATAGAACTGCATACTGAATCGCAGTTGCTGTGCCTCGGCATCCGCCGGCGGGTCAATCGATGCCGTTGGCTCAGGGGTTACAGATGAACTGGATCGGGAACCGGTGCCGGCTTGAGGTGGTACCGCCGGGGCAACCGAAACTCCCATTGCGTCCAGCGCCGAGGCCGCCGGCCCGGCAGCAGTCGAGGCGCGGACAGACAGGGCAGCCTTCCCGGCGGATGCCACCCGCTCCGGATCGGAAATTACCGCGTCATTATCAGCGTCTGCCAACGCCGCCTGACTATGACGCTCATAACAATCGATTCCCATTGCGCGTAAGTAGGCCAGGCGGCGGAGTTCGTTCATAGAGTGAATAGTGCTTGAATCGTCGGATACTGCAGGCCTTTCACTATACGCCTTTAGGGTGACCGCAACAACCGGGCCGGACCGGCTGTTGTGATTCTCCGACATTCATGTTTGAATCCGGCTTCGTCGTTACCGAAGCAGAACAAAGCACCATGAAAGCGATTGTTTGTCATTCCTATGGCCCCCCTGAAAACCTGGCACTGGAAGAGGTGGCGGATCCCATCCCCGGAGAAAATCAGGCGGTTGTCGAGGTGTTTGCCGCATCGCTCAATTTCCCCGACACGCTGCAGATTCAGGGCAAGTACCAGTTCCAACCCCCCATGCCTTTTATACCGGGCTCCGAAGTCGGTGGTGTTGTCAATTCTATTGGCCCGGGCCTGAAAGATTTCCAGCCTGGCGACCGGGTCATGGCCACGCCCTCCATTGGCGGCCTGGCCGAGAAAGTGACCGTCGATAGGGCCGGCCTGCGGAAAATACCTGACAACATGGATTTCAAAACGGCGGCCAGTTTTGCCATGGTCTACACCACCTCTTACCACGCTCTGAAGCAACGGGCCCGACTGCAGCCCGGAGAAACTCTCCTGGTGCTGGGTGCCAGCGGCGGTGTGGGCCTCACGGCGGTGGAGCTTGGTAAGCTGATGGGCGCCCGGGTAATCGCCGCAGCCAGCTCAGACGAGAAGCTGGATTTTGTCAGGCGCTTCAAACCTGACCATACTATTAACTACGCAGACGGCGAGTTGAAAGAGAAAGTCAAGGAATTGACCGACGGGCGTGGCGCCGACGTCATTTACGATCCCGTCGGCGGTGATCTGTTTGATCAGTGTACCCGCTGCATCAACTGGAACGGCCGCTTGCTGGTCGTTGGTTTTACCAGCGGTAGAATTCCCGAGTACAAGGCCAACCTGGCACTTTTGAAAGGAGCCTCCATGGTCGGAGTCTTCCTGGGCCGGTTCCGCAAGGAGGAGCCAGAGGCCTACGAGCAGAATTTTCAGGAACTGCTGGACCTGTTCGCCGCCGGCAGGATCCAGCCGGTTGTCACACAGGCCTTTCCGATGCAGGAATTCGTGTCTGCCTTCAATGTTTTCTCAGAACGCAAGGTGATGGGCAAGGTAGTGCTAGAAATCAGGGCCGAGAGTTAAGGCGCTGTCGATGCTGAGTCGCGAGGAGATGAAACGGGATCTGGAGCGCCTGCGGGAAATAGTTCTGGCCCTCAAGGCGCCCGGTCGCCCCCTAGCCACCCACAAGGAAATCATCGACGGTATCGAGCTCGATGTATTTTCCAATACACCGCAGACCCTCGACGAAATTTACCGGCTGGGCTTAGAGATTGCCGAGCGGGATTTTCTCGTCTATCAGGATGAGCGTTTCAGCTTTGGCGAAACCTACCGGTTGGCTCAGCAGCTCGCGCGAGTGATGATAGGCCGCTATGACATAGCCAAAGGGGACCGGGTTGCCCTCTGCTCCCGCAATAATCCCGAGTGGTGTCTGGCCTACCTGGCTACCACCATGATCGGAGCTATCGTGGTTCCCATGAACTCCTGGTGGACTGGCGCCGAAATGGAGTATGGCCTGGAGGACAGTGGCGCCAGGCTGTTGTTTGCCGACCAGGAACGCATCGATCGTATTGAGCCCTACCTGAACCCGCTGAACCTGCAGGTGGTCGCCATCAAACCGGAGCGGAACCAGCCCTACCCAGAATTTCACCAGCTGCTGGCCGGGCCGGCCTTTGCGGACATCGACCTCGCGCAGCACCGGGCCACGGCTGACGACGACGCCTCGATCATGTACACCTCCGGTTCTACCGGGCACCCCAAGGGCGTGCTTTCTACCCACCGCAACATCACCCACGCCCTGTATACCTGGCTGTTCGTCAAAGAAGCGAACGAAATTCTGCGCCCGGAACTGGCGGAGACGGACCCGACAGCCGAGCCGGCCATTTTATGCAACGTCCCCCTGTTTCATGTGACCGGCAGTCACGCCCAGTTCCTGAACTGCTTTGTCACCCGGCGCAAGTTCGTCATGATGTACAAATGGGATCCGGAAGTCGCCCTGCAGCTGATAGAAAAAGAACGCATTTCGGTTTTTCACGGCGTACCGACCATGACCTGGGAGTTGATGCAGTCGCCTGCTTTCGACCGGACCGATCTTAGCTGCCTGCGCAGCGTCCAGAGCGGTGGCGCCGCCCGCCCCCCGGAACATCTGGCACTGATGCTGAAAAGGTTTCCTGCCAAGGCCGTCCCCGGACTTGGCTACGGCCTGACGGAAACCAATGCCATTGGCGGCATCATCACCGGCAAGTTCTACGAGGCTAATCCCCGCAGTACCGGGCGACCGACTCCACCGGTAACCCAGGTTAGAATAGTCGACGAGCTGGGCAACACGCTCGACGCCGGCCAGGCAGGCGAAATCTGTATCAAAGGCCCCACTGTCATGCGTGGTTACTGGAACAAACCCCAGGACACCCGGGAGGTGATCAGGGATGGCTGGTTCCATTCCGGCGATATCGGCATACTCGATGATCTGGGGTTCCTGATCATCATGGACCGGGCCAAGGACATCGTTATCCGCGGCGGCGAAAACATAGGCTGCGCGGAAGTGGAGTACGCCATCGTGGAACATCCTGCCGTTAACGAGGTATCCGTGTACGGTATCCCCGATAACCGCCTGGGAGAAGTTCCCTGCGCCACGGTCATGTTGAAGCCAGGAGAATCCCTCTCAAGCGAGGATCTCAATACTTTTCTGGCCCGGAAACTGGCCCGCTTCAAGATCCCGGCTCATTTCTTTTTCCAGTATGAACAGCTGCCGCGGATCGCCAGTGGCAAAATCGCCAAGAAGCAGCTGCGCGAAATCGCGGAAGCAAAGCTCGCCAGTGACTGAATGCTGGCATATTTTAGCCTGCCGACTATTGCCTTTTACTCCATTTCCCCCTATATAGTCCTCGGAGCAAAGTGGTGCCCGGCAACGCCGAACCCGAGGTCAAACCGGGCGGTACTTCACGAAACTGGCAATTTTTTGTTGAAGATAATTTGCCCAGGCTCCGATAATGGTATTGAAGGTTTTGTTTTCAACCAATCCTGCTGGATCCTTCTCGGGCCAGAGGTTGATAGAGGGTTGTTCAGATGGCAGATTTGAGCGAAACCAGGGACGACGATTGGGACGACAGCGAGGAAGTCGCTGAGCAGTTCGAAGGTATTGACGCCGACAACGTGATGCAATTCAGCGATTTCGTCGAGGCGGACGTCAAAAAAGTGCAAAAACATCGCCTCACCGAGTTGCGTCGACGTGCCGAAGAGCGACAGGACTGGAAGAGAATCAGTCACGAGTTTGACTGGGAATTAGACCAGGACGACGTTCTCGAGGAAGCCTGAATACAGAATTACCTGGCCGCGCGGCCATCGTGCCAGGCCAGGTAATGCTGACTGCCTGTTTCGGCTGATCGGAAGGGTTTAATTCGCCCTGTGGCTGAATAATTCCCCTCAACAGGCTTATACCCCGGCCTTCAGACCAGGCGGATCGCCAGTTGGTCTATTCCCTCTACGGTTGCCACCACCCTGTCCCCCACCTGCAGAGGCCCCACGCCGGCTGGCGTGCCGGTGAAGATCAGATCACCCTCGCGCAACGTGAAGTAAGTGGAAAGTTCGGCAATTATTTCCGCGACACCCCAGGTCATGTCTGCAATATTACCCTGTTGCCGTATTTCACCATTTACCGTCAGACTGATCTCCGCACGGTCCAGAATCCCGGTCCGGGCGACACGATGAATAGCCGAAAGCGGCGCTGAATTATCAAAGCCCTTGGCAACATCCCAGGGGCGGCCCGCTTTCTTGGCGTCATCCTGCAGGTCTCGGCGGGTTAGATCAATACCGACCCCATAGCCCAGGATCAGGTCCGCGGCATCATCGACTGCAACATTTCTGCCACCCTTGCCAAGAGCCACCACCAGTTCCACCTCATAGTGAAGCTTGCCGGTATGCCCGGGAAACGGAATCTCCTCCCTGCCGTGAACCACTGCGTCCGCAGGCTTGCTGAAAAAGCAGGGCGGCTCGCGGCTGGGATCCCCCCCCATTTCCCGCGCATGGTCTACATAGTTCTTACCTACACAATAGACCCGGTGAACTGCCAGGGCGCTATCGCTGTCGGCTATCGGAACGCTGGGTATCAGTGGCGGAAACAGATAATTCATAGTCTTGCCCTTGTCAGTTTTTAATAGCCGGCATCCCTTAGCTGAGAAAAACCCGCGTCAGCATCCCAGCCGGTCGCCTAACCCGCTCAAAGGCCATTCCGTTGCTGCGGGAAACAGTGCAAGCCCAGCCGCCTCAGCCACTGTATCGAGCTCAGTGTGCTGCGCGCAGAAGCTGGCATGTATCGGTAAATCCTGATCGAAAAGAAACGCGGCCACCGCTCCGGCCTGATTGGCGACCACCTTGAAAAAGGCCGTGGGCGTGCTGCTGCTCCCGGCCTCAGGCAAAGTACCATCGAACTGATAAACCGGCCCGGCGATCACGAACAGCTCACCGTCGCTGCGCACCAGGGCATTGACAGCCTGATCCAGCCGGGACCAGGCGCCCAGGCGCAGATCACTCCTCATCAACGACATGACAGAAACCAGATTGAGATCGTTCCAGTAACCAGTTCCGGCAAAGCTGGTCATGGGTACCAGGCGGCCCTGATCGCCCGCCTGCACGGTAAACTCGGTTATCCGGTATACACTCTCCGGCTGATTGCCCAGCACGGGTTGCTGCAACGTGTCAGTGGCAGCGCCGGTCCCCAGCTCTTCAACCCGCACACTGTTCTGTGCCAGTTGGTCATTATTCCATCGCCGTGGCAGCAGCGAGGCGACCCCGATACTTTGCGGCAGAATTCGATAGGAAACCCAGTCCGCCATCCTGGTCTGCTGGTTGATAGAGACAGCGTAAAGATGTCGAACCACAATCTCATTGCTGGCAGCCGTGCCCGTTGGGCACCCTTGCAGACAGTGGGCGATAGTCAGATTTTCCATTGCCACGGGCGCTCCTCCGGAGACTAGGAGCAGGCTGAGCAGCACCGTAAGCGAAATCTGTTGCATAACTGAATCCTTCACAGAGAAAAACCGCGACCAACTTTAATACAGGGCATCCGAGCAGACAATCAGAAATCAAAGAATAGCATCTCAAGATTAAGCAGCAACCTGGGCTGCGGCCGCCAGCTTTCAACTCTTGATACCAGAATCTGGGGAGTGAACTCCAGCAGCAGCCAGTCCTCGTAAATGGCCCGGCGATAAATCAGCTGCGCGAAATAGTCGTTTACCCGGACATTGGGTTTATTGGTACCAAGAATTCCAAGCTGATAACCCAGAGTTTCCTGGTCTCCGAGAGTCCTGAAAAGTGCGACAGTCTGAATCAGGTCGGTGCGATTGCGGGAATCCTGAAAATTCCCCTCCGAGGCTATCCGGATAAACCGGTCCGCCTCCAGGCGGCGAATAAAAGACAGCTCTGTCTCGTACCCCCAGCCACGACTGTCGTAGTACCAGATTTTCTGATCGAGACCGGCCTGCCACTTCTCGTTCAAGGGAAGCGCATAGCGGGCCCTGAAGCGGTAGTAGGGATCCACCGGCGCCAATGAACGGATACCCACGTCATGGCTCAGATTCCAGCCGGAATCGGTATCATTCTGATAACGCAAGGCCCCGACTGTGTCACCGGAATTTGCTCCGTCCAGCACATTTTCTTCCAGCGAATTCAATTCCTGGACGTCGGAGTCAAAGACCAGCTTCCAGCGCTCCGATACGGCGGGTAGATCGAGTCGTCCGCCAATCTTGACTTTGGAGTTATAGTGATCAAAGGTGCCGTAGAGTTGATTGAAACGGATACTCAGATAAGTCTCATTAAGCTGTTGGCCAACGCCTTCCCCCGCCAGCCATTCATCGAGACTACGACCAAGCTGCGTCACCTGACGTGACACCTGCGCCCTTCGCTCCAACAGCCAGTCCCAGGGGGCAAGACTATCATCCACGACGGTCGTATTTTCAGCCGCACTGGCCAACCGGGACGCTCCGAGCACCACCCAGGCAGCCCCGATGAACCCGGCACAGAAACGCCGAACAACTGCCTTACTCTGCCTGAAGCTCATTCTGTTTATTACGCCTGAAACGCACAGAGGCGGAGCCAGGCTTTCACGCCGGCAAACCGCCCCTGAAAATGGAACGAATAGTCTAGAGACAGACCACGCTCAGCCCATTGGATACAGGTACTGGCTGTGCACTTCGTCACAGGCACGCATGATATCGTCGCTGAGCGTGACATCAAGCGCCGCCAGTGATTCATCCAGTTGCGCGGCGGTTCGCGCTCCGATGATGGTCGACGCCACGAAATCAAAATTCATGCTCCAGGCGGTAGCCAGCGTGACTGGTGACATTCCCGCCTCTTTTGCAATGGCCATGTAGCGCTCGGTGGAAGCGAGAGTACCCTCATTCACGAACCGCTCACCCATGGCCCGCTGGCGCGGATCTTCCAGCTTGAAATAGGCACTGAAACGGGCATCCTCCGGAAACAGGCCACCATTGTATTTGCCGCTCAGCACACCGCCGCCAATTGGCGAATACGGCAACAAGGATACGTTCTCGCGACGACAGACGGCAGCCAGCTCATCCATGAAGCGGCGATTCAGCAGTGAAAAATTATTCTGAATTGATTGAAAGCGGGCGAACCCCTCGTAATCGGCAATGGTATTGGACTTGGTCAGCCCGTACGCCGTTTCATTGGACGTGCCTATGTAACGAACTTTGCCAGACTGGACCAGGCGGTCCAGCGCCTCCATGGACTCCTCCATGGGAACAATCGGATCCGGCCAATGGACCTGATACAGATCGATGTAGTCAATGTCCATGCGCCGTAAGCTGCCTTCGACCGCGGTTTCGATGTGGTGACGATCGATGGCTGTCATGCCGTTGCGGATTGGCGGCACAAACCAGCCCGCCGCCGCGCCGGCCACTTTGGTGGCAACGATGACCGAATCCCTCGGCTTGGTCTTCAGCCATTCACCAAAAATCTCTTCGGTGCGGCCGACGGTCTCCGCGCGGGGTGGTACCGGATAGACCTCGGCGGTATCGAAGAAATTAATACCGCGATCATAACTTTTCTCGCATATCCTGAACGATTCCGCCTTGTCACTCCAGGACCCGAAACTCATGGTGCCCATACAGATGGGGCTGACCCGTAAACCACTCTTGCCAATATAACGGTGCTTCATACTGCTTCCTTCCTGAATTGTTTTCTCTTCGGTGCCTCTGAAAATCACTTTATGTGTGATCCCGGCGGCTTTTCTGAATGTAACGTCGGCATTACTTTAGCCCTGGCCCTGACATCAGGCACTGCAATCATTGCCCAGGTAACCGGTGCCACCACAATAGGAGGGCTCCTGCAGCTGCACATGGATGCCGTCAGGGTCGCTGAAATACAGCTCCGGCGTGCCGCCTTCGGCGCCTCCACGATTCGGCATGCGCAGGCTGACCCAGTGCATCAGCGGCTGCGTGTCAGCCGGGTTCGAGCGCGCCCGCAGCCCATAATCGTCCAGCAGTGCCCGGACCGCATCCACATCAAAATCATCCATACCCATGCAGACATGATCGATCCGACCCGGTTGCTGCGGCGCTCCTTCGTTGCGTCCGCCGACATACATCAGAAACTGAAGACCGTCACCGACCCCGATAACCGGTGAGGTGGGACCCTGGTAGGCCTGGAACTCCAGCCCGAACAGGCGGCGGTGAAAGTCGTTGGAACGATCGCTGTTGTGCACATAGTTGGTGAAATGGCTGAGTTCACGCAGTCTGATTAATCCCGGCTGAGGGCTGGCCTGCAAAGGCCCGCAACGATTTCCATCAGGACCGCTCCCCCCGCAATAGGACTGCCCGTTCAACTGGTAGTAAATACCATCCCGGTCGGCGAAAAACAGTTCTGTCGTGCCGCCAGGCGCCCCGCCCATTTCCGGCCCCCGTACCCGCCGCCAGCTGGTGCCTGCCGCTCGCAGGCTGGGACCCCCCGGAGGAGGCACAGCTCCCCGGGCAACGCCGTTGCCGGCCAGCAGGGCTTCGGTGCGTTCCAGGTTGAAATCAGCAACTGACAGGCCAACGTGGGTGATGCCCGGACTTTCCCCAGCCTGCAGCGGGCTGATGGTATAGAAATACGGCCCATCCCCCATCTGCAGAACAATCGTTTCCCCCTGCCGCGCCAGCACTGGCGAGCCGAACAGGCCCTGATAAAACGCCAGCGAGCGCCGCACATCGCGCACCCGCAAGCCGAAATTATGCAGTTTAACGAGGGGGATCGGCGCGGGAGCCCGTTGCGCCAACAGCCCCGGAGACAGTGCCAGAGCCGGCATCGCCTTCAGCAACGCCCTGCGGGTAACACCGGGAATACTTTTCTTGGGCGGTAGTGGTTTCGTCATTGATTTTTACCCTGTTGATTGTTATTCGATTGGCAATAGCACGCGTTAACGCTTTGCTGGCTTTTGATTTGCCGGATTTCTTACTCCGTTGTGCTGTTTTTCGCTGACTGCGGAGTCAGGCCGGCTCCGAAATAGATTAATCAGAGGTTCCTAAGGTAATGGTTCAACTTCGCCCCCTTCTGCCAGCCACTGCTCCAGCCCCCCGCTCATGTGAGCAACGCCTTCACAGCCCATAGCCAGCAGCGACTCCGCCGCGAGCGCAGAGCGCCAGCCCTTGTTACAGTACAGTATGACTTCTGTGGCAGAAGCGAAGACGGGTTTGTAATAAGGACTGTCCGGATCCACCCAGAATTCAAGCATCCCCCGCGGCACGTGCACGGCGCCTGGAATGCGGCCCTCCCGTTTCAGTTCCCGGATATCCCGCAAATCCACCAGCAACACCCCGTCCAGGCCGCGTCGACGCGTCACCTCCGCCGGGGTCAGCGCCCTGATCTTCTGTTCGGCCCGGGCAACCAGGTCAAGATAGCCGGTTTTAGGTTTCATCGCTTGGCCAGTTGTAATTGACAGTCAGTTGCCCTGCAGCATAAAACGGCCGCCGGTTGATTTCAATGCGCTCGCAGATCGCGGCAGCCCTCAGGGTCTGATGTAACCCACGTCCCCCTGAATACTGATCTCAGTGCCATAAGGAGCCGAGAGTTGCTGCAGCCTTGCCAGAATGCGCCTGGCGGTTGTCGCATCCGCCTGCCTGGGCACGCCCCGATGCGCCATGCGAGGACTGTCATAACCAAGCTCTACCGGGTACAACCGGACTTCCGAGACGCGCCCCTCATGATACTCGCTCACCGCAACCACGCTCTCGTATTTGGCCGGGAAGGGACAACCGGCACATTCATCCCTGGTCGGATCACCGCGACCGGCCAGGCCTCCGATATCCCGTTGCCGGATAAACTCGCCCAGGCCGTAAAAAATCGGCTTGCCCCGGTAAATCTCGATGCCACGCAATACATGCACGCCAGTGCCCTGAAACAGATCCGCGCCATTGTCGATAGTCGCGCGGGCGAATTCCTCCAGGTAGTTGGCCACGCTGGGATTGGTGTCCAGATGATCCGCCTCGGGGATACCCTCGCCACGGTAGCCGCCTTTTGCGTCACGAAAATGATGGGAATGCAGTGCCACAGCAATAAAATCTGAGCGCATCTTGCCTTCCCGGACCGAAGCCAGAATATCGGTCAGGTCCTGCTGGTCGAGCTCAAACTGGTAATAGGCTTCCCTGACACCGGCTGGTGCCTTGCGAAACTGGTTTCCCAGCAGAGTGATCTGCTGGTCGCTATTGGCGCCGCGGGCATAAAAACCGGTGCCATTGGGAAAGTGATCACGAATCCGTTGCACCGCATCCCAGTCGCTGGCCGGAATCATCAGATAACGCTGTACATCCAGGTTGCTGAGCCCTCCCCGCCCTGGCCATTCGCCAAGGCCGGTTCTGGCCGCGAAACTGGTCCCGGCGGTGGTGGCAACCATCCCCACCCTGCCCCGGGAAGTGGTGACAAAGCGGGCCGCCCGTGCCGACCAGTAATTCCCGCCATAGCCACTGTGCTGCAGTCCCGCCCGATCCAGGTGGCGGCTGGTTTCCGCCAGTCCTTCCGGCCCGTAATCATTGGCGTGGTTATTGGGACGTGCCATCAGATCAAAACCCATAGCCTTGAGAAACTCAGCCGATTCCGGCTCCGCCCCATGCCGCCCGCCCCCGTTGCTGCCAACAAAGGTACGGGGATCGATGATCTGGGTTTCAAGGTTGCCGGTGGCCACATCGGCTTCGCTGAGCAGCCCGATCACCCGGGCAAAGTCCGCTTCATCGGCCAGGTGCTCCAGAGAATGGGCAATGATGATGTCGCCCACTGCCGCCAGGGTAAAACCGTCATCCACGGTACTGCTCAGCTCAACCGGCAAAGGCTGGGCATGGACATTGACCACTCCGACACCTGCCAGCGTCAGAGCAGATAAAAGATTACACAGGGTTGTTTTCATTATGACCTCCTGGCCCGGAAGCTGATTGCCGGGGTTGTGGAAACTGTTTTTTTGATGATCTTGTAAGGAGCCTCTTATTTATTATCACAATGCTCTGGCAATTTTTCTGAAGCATTCATTGACCTCCACTTGCCAATTGACCCTGGCGCCGGCACTGAAACGGCCGCTTTTTCTGTTACCCCCTACAACGCCGAGCCCGGCCCGGCTGTGGGGAGAGCATTCTGTCTACGGGCGTAGCCGGCCAGCCCCAGACCTGCAACCAGCAGGATCACACTGAGGCCAATCAGGGTCCAGTGTCCCACATTCAGCATGCCTCCCGCCGGGGCGGCCAGAATCATGCCGGACAGTCCGACGAGCAGGCGGGACAGCAGAGAAACAGCGTTTCTACCCAGATCACCAAATCCGATCAGATAACCCTGCAGGGCGCCGGACACCAGCGCCACACCGATTACCGCGGTGATCAATACGATCAGGATCTCGCTCGCCTGTCCCTGTAACAGGAGGGCTGGATTGAAAACAAAGAAAAACGGAATGAAATAAATTATTGCCCCCAGGCGCATGGCTTCGAAGCCGGCCCGCATGGCCGAGACCCTGGCGACTGAAGCCGCCGCAAAGGCTGCCAGAGCCACTGGCGGGGTTATAAAACTGAGCATTCCCCAATACATGATGAACATGTGGGTTGCCAGAGGATCCAGGCCGGCGTTGATCAGAGCTGGAGCCAGCACGATAGCCAGAAAAATATAGGCAGCGGTCACTGTCATACCGATGCCGAGCAAGAAGCTGGTCAGCGCCCCCATGATCAGGAGGATCAACACATTGTCCCCGGCCAGATACACCAGGTCATTGGCCAGCGTGCCTGCCATACCGGTTACCGCCAGCGCACCGATGATGAGACCGATGGCCGCCAGGATACCGGCCAGCTCGGCCATCAGCTTGCCGGTTGCCGCAATCATCAGCAGAAATTTCTCCAGCGACAGCCGATGGGCAGTGAAATGATTAATAACCAGCAACAGAGCAGTGGCATAGAATGGTGCCGTGGCTTCCCGCTGCATATAAACCAGCAGCCAGACCAGAGTGACGAATACGGCAATAAAATACCAGCCCTCCCGGAACACATCCTTCAGCCTGGGCAATTCCTCTTTAGGCAGCCCGGCCAGCTTGTTGCGGGCCGCATAGGCATCGATCTGCATGAACAGGCCAAAGAAATAAAGTACCGACGGCACAATGGCGGCCACGGCAACAGTGATATAGCTGACATTGAGGAAGCTCGCCATCACAAATGCCGTGGCACCCATGATTGGTGGCATTAACACGCCACCGGTGGAGGCACAGGCTTCCACTCCCGCCGCGTACTGACGGCTGAAACCGATACGCTGCATGGCCGGTATCGACAGTGGGCCGGTGGTCAGAACATTGGTTACCGGGCCGCCACTCATGGAACCCATCAGGCCACTGGAGAAGATCGCCACCTTCGCGGGCCCGCCCCGCATATGTCCCAGCAATGCGAAGGCGAAGTGAATAAAGAACGGACCGCCCCCGGTAAACTGTAGAGCCACCCCGAACAACAGAAACCCGAATACCAGCTGGGCAAATGCCTGCATGGGAATTCCGAACAGACTTTCCTCACCGAGAATATGAAAAATAGCCACATCCTGAATCGGCATTCCAATACCGGCCACCACGTCCGGCATACGATCGGAATACATAGGATAAAACGACAACAGGGCGACGATGATGAAGATCGGCCAACCCCCGGCTCGACGCCCTGCTTCCAGAACGATCACCCAGGTTATCAACGCCAGCCCGATGCCGGTCGGTGGCGCCGCATACTCCCAGGCTTCCAGCACGATGCGCTCGGCGTAGAAAGCGTAATAGCCGAAGATCGCCGCTATCACGGCGATGATGCCGATGTCGTACCAGGGAACATGATTGAGGTTTTTCTTGGTCGCTGGGAAAGTGATGAACACCATCGCCAGCATAGTGCCGGTCACCAGGTACATGTAGCGACTGTCCAGCATGACGTAACCGACCAGAAAGCCCAGGTTGAAAATCTGGTTGACCGCCAGCAGAGTGGCAACACCGGTGAGCACTGCCATGGTAATACGCCAGGTTCGATTCAGTTCCCGGTAGCGCCCGATATCGATCGCATCATTCTCGTCGTGGGTCTGAGAAGGATCTTCAGCAAAACTTTCGTGGGTCATAGGGTCAGTTCTTCCGCCAGTTCTTGGGAGCCTCTGATCAAGTACCACAACGCTCTTCGGGAGTCTGTCGGGCGCTGCTGCAAGGCGTCGTCCGCAGGTAAGGGTCACTCCCTAGCCAGCGAACTCGTCTGAAGGCCAGGGCATTTTGGTACTTGATCAGAGGCTCCCTTGGTGTTATTCCCGCCAGCCCCGGTCACTCTGCTGCCGTCATTACCCGACGGGCTGGTTATTACTGGGTATCTGCCAGGGTAATCAGATTTTCCGCTTCCAGAGCACGGGTCCTGAAGTCCAGCCAGGCCTGTTCGAACTCGCCAAACCTTTCCGGCGCCGAGGGCAGAAAATTTTTCCAGGCCCGCGCCAGCACTTCCTGGCGATAGAGATTTTCCTGCTGCTTGGCCTCCGCCTCGGGCGTCCACACACCGATCTCCCGGAAATAGCGGATAGCCCCCGCATGATAGGGTATGAAAGCCTGTTCCAGCTTCTGTCTGTCCATTGCCCAGCCATTGGCGCCAGGGGCATTATTTTTGTAATCGTCAAAATGACGGTGCATGATTTTGACCAGGCTGTAAACCAGAGGCTCATCGGCATCCACCATACCCACCAGCAAAGGGTAGGCCGACGTGAACACCTCAAGGCCCTCCGGCGGCAATGTAGGCCCCTCGGTGGCAAGATGGGGCACATACCAGGGCAATCGGGAACGCACCCTGGCGATCGCCTCGGCGTCGTCGTGAGGAAACGCCACGAAACTGAGCCCCCTGGGGGAAGCTTCGATACGCAGGAAGGGGGGCGAATTACAGGCACCGCCCACCACATCGGCCCGGTTGTTCAAAACAGCGTCGATGGAGGCGTTATACCCCCCGACCTCTACGGGTGTGACATCGTCCCAGGTGAGGTTGGCGTAGGAGAGCAATGCTGCCGTCGCATTGTTGAGGGATGGCGCTCCCTGCACGAATGTGACCCGCTTACCGGCCACATCCGCCGGAGACCGGATGTCAGCATCTGCTGCTGTGGCAAAGTTGAAGGAACAACTGTCGGAGAAATTGGACAGCAGCGCCCGGATTGGCTGTGGCCCCCAGATTTTCGCTGCAAAGTTGAGAATGCCTTCCTGAGCGTAAACCGCCTCAGACCCGCCGGCTGAAAAATTAACCCGCCCGGCGCGCAGCGTGGCAAGTCTGGATACATCATTGCGGCCCGGTACAACACGCAGATTGACCCGGTACTGGCGCTGCATGATATTTCCCAGCGCGACCGCCTGACTGTAACCACCTGTGCCGGTGGGATAGGCTGACCAGGCTATGGTGCGTGGCAGCAACAGGCCCTCAGCTGCCGCGTCGATCGCGGGCGGTGGTGGTTCCCCGCAGGCCGCCAGCCCGGCCAGACAAAGCGCCACGACTAATCTCTTCACCTGTTTCTCCCCGCTGTCCCGGGTGCTTTTTATTCCAGGGTGTTGTTCTGCTAGGAAGCCTCTGATCAATTACCAAAACGCCCGACAGGCCCCGCCCGGAAGGACTTCAGATAAGACCGCCGGCTTCGTTGCACTGCCCTGACAGACCGACGCCTGCCGGCGGCAATGCGTGTTGCCAGCGGAACCGTCTGAAGGCCAGAGCATCGTAGTAATTAATCAGAGGCTCCATAAATTTGTTACCGGTTATCGTTACCGGTTATCAGGCACGTAACCCGGGCAAGAGTCTTTAATCAGGGTCCTGTTACGGCCCTGTTATGACCCTGGGACAAGCATAGCGCAGCCCCTATGACAAAGCCACTGGCCGAAACCCTCCCAAAATACCGGCCAGGGCACCGGAACAACACCGGCAAATGCGTGTCTGGTCGCAGAAAGAGCACCTTCCGTCAATGAGTCGCTTATAGCAGTTGACTTCCGGCCCTTAGCCCCTATACTGGTCCCAGCTTGAAAGTAAGCGTTATATTTATGTAAGACCATTTCGAAGTTCCTTCCAGTAATACCTCGTCCTGAAATTCATAAGTAGTAATAGCAACATTTCCAGCACCGCTGTTCAGTTGCCGGCCGGTCCGATGGCGGACATTACTTTAACTTGTGAATACACAGGAAATTACCATGTCAGATACATTAACAGGAACCGTTAAGTGGTTTAACGAATCGAAAGGTTTTGGTTTTATCGAGCAAGAATCAGGCCCCGACCTGTTTGCTCATTTCAGCGCCATCGCCGGTTCAGGATTCAAGACCCTCTACGAAGGCCAGCGCGTGCAGTTTACTGTCGCCCAGGGCCAGAAAGGTCCACAGGCCGCCAACATAGCTGCGCTCTAGCATCGACTGTTGATTCCGAACCCGTAACCGGGTGAAGGAATAACCTGAGGGTCAATCACCTGACTGACCCGTTTGTCGTCAGCGGTGCCTTCTAGCCGGAAGCCCCGCTGACTTCATTATCTGCTGGCCACATCAATCAGCGGCGCACTGCCCTACTTGGAGTGGTCCAGACTGCAGGCAGGGCCCATTTTATTCAGCCTCGAGACGGGATTACTGGTCACGCTTTTTCTGCGTGGCTCTCTGGTACCTGGATTGCTGTTTCATACTTTCCAGAACAATGAAGAAACCTTTGAAATTGTGCTTGCCGGCCTGGCGAACACAGACTGGGAACTGGTGTCCACACTGGGACTGCTTATGATCGGGATACTACTTGCCGCCCGCGTGCAACGCCGCAACTATTCAGTGGAGTATATTGCGCAGCTGGTCCCGGGTAGACCTTGAGGTGTCCTCCATGTCGCGTATGTAACGACAGGTCCTTTGCGGAATATTACTACCTACTCTGATTTCATCACGGCAGACAATGCGTTCTTCCGGCGCTACCTGAGCGTTATACTGCTCGACCTCCGCGTCGCTGGGCAAACGACGCAGCGGCTGCTGCTCCCCATTTTCGGGCAGGACAGACGAGCACCCTGTTGCCAGGAGCAGGACTGGCACCGCCAGGGCCTTCAGACTCCTCAGCCTATTGAGAATCTTTAGAATCTTAAAATTTTTCCTCGATCTACCGACTGGAGCGCGAGCCAAGCTATTGGCCCGATAGCGGCTTGAGATCCCTGTCCGTGCCACGTTTGTCACCTGCATGCCAGTCCCCATTTTTTCGCCACTGATCAGTCTGGCGCCAGGGTGTAATCCAACAGCACCGGATCGTGTGCCACCAGCTCGCCGGCCTTCAGGCGGGGCCGGAAGCTCAGCAGCGGGATTTCCAGACTGGCTCGCGCGGCAGCCTGTTCGTGTTCCCGGGCAACATCAATAAATTCCATGCCCGCTATGCCGTAGCCGAACTGAGCAGAATCGCTGTCAGCCTGCACCTCAAATTCCAGCAGAGCGCGAACCTGATGAGGGGAGGACGAGAGCGATTGCTGAAAATCCACCGGCAACTGCGCGCCAGGATAAACTCGCGACCACGCCGAAATAGAAACCACCTCACCCTCTTCTCCCGCCTCTGGGAATTGCCACTCCTGCAACAACTGCTGCTCAGGTAAAACCTGCAGGCGCGCAAAATAAGCGTCCACTGCTGATTCAGCCACACCGGCCTCAAGCAGCTGGGCATAGGCTTCACGGTACAGCTGAAGCGCTGTCGTGGAATTTCCGTACAGGAACTCCCAGTCGGCCAGGTGGATCTTCAGCAAGGCAGCGCTTGTGTTCATCGAGTTGGAATCGGCGGCGTAAATAGCCTGAATGCGTCGCAGATTATCGCGACCGATCCGGTAACTGCGCCGGACGGTCTCGCTGCGGGAGGACATCCAGCCGTTGGCGATTTTTTTCTCCTCAGTCTTGAAATCGAAACTGGTCATGCCACGCCGTTCAATGGACACTGTCTGGTAAAAATGGGTCAGTGCGATCTGGTAAAGAATCGGTGCGAGGCGCTTGTCATTTCGACCAAACTGGCGTTCTAGAATGCTGACCGCCCGCCAGTCAAGGTACTTCCCCTGAATGAGATACCAGGCGCTTGGTGTGCCCTCGACAACAGCTGCGGCTGCCCGATGCCAGCGGCTCAGGCGCTGTAACCCTGCCGCCAGCCGTTCCGGATGCTCGGCATAGAGCCGCCGATTGAGCCAATCAATATATTCCAGTCGCTGGCCGAACTCTGTCCAATTCTGCTGCACCAGCTGGGCTTCCAGCATGGCATCGAGAACGCCGAGCTGGGAAGGATTGTGTAAACCGTAACTGGCCCGGTTGACCTGCAATGCCTGATCAAGCAGACGTTCAGCTTCCTGGAACCGGCTCTCACTCAGAGCCAGACGCGCCTCCTCCAGCAGGCTCTCCTCTCTGCCTGCCTGGTAATAATCATTCCAGTTGGGTTCCGTTTCGGAGCCATCCTGAACCGTCAGGGTAAGACGGCTCTGGGTCTGGTTCCGGATCCGGGCCTGGGGCTGGGCCTGCAGTTGTGACTGTTCCAGCAGCAGAGCGGGCGCAGAAGGCTGTGCCAGGCTCGGCAATGGCCAGCCAATTACGATCATCAAGGTCGGCAAAAGCCACTTCTCAGCCAGCAGCAAAGATTTCATTTCTCCCATGACATTTTCACGACACTTTGTTTCGCCATCAAGAATGATAGAAAATAGGATCCGCCTCAAACAATGATTATTTCAGCCACCAGAGATTGTTACATGTCACTTCCGACCGACGATAGCCGCCTTACGCCAGTTTCATCTTTTTTCACGACTTTCGGATTCAGGCTCCCCAGGCCAGGGCAGAACCGGGCCTCAGTTTCTGCCCCCGGACTCCTGGCCGGTCTTTTTGCCCTGCTTCCGTTGCTTTTCCCTGCGGCACTGATTTTCGCCAGCGCTTCTGCCATGGCAGCCGGGAATACGGCACTGGAGTCCTGCTGGATAGAACAGCTCAGACAGGCTGACAACAATCTGCTGACCGTGCTGGCCGTAAAACAGCGCTGCCAGTCAGAACAGCCTGTGGAGGCTATGGCAGCGCCTTCCGCCCCGGTCGCCGCTCCAACCGCGGGTGTGCCGGCTTTCGAACGCGGCCGGTTCAATGATTTTTTTGAGCCCTACAAAGAAACCTACCTGCTGACCGGAGCCATGCATAATGAGGATGGCAGTGACCCGTTCAGCGGCAAGACAGCCGACATCAAGTTCAGGCTGGGAATGAAATTTCGCCTGTTTCCTGCCCTGCCGGCCTTTGAACCCCTGGCGCCCCTGTACTTCGGTTATTCCCAGGAATCCTGGTGGGATGTCGCCGAATCCTCAGCGCCGTTCCGGGAACACAATTACAACCCGGAAGTGTTCTGGGACTATTCCAAAACATCGAATCGCAACGGCCTTAACTTTGTCGGCAGGCTTATCGATCAGGTGGGCTACGAACATCAGTCCAATGGCGAAGATGGAGCCAGTTCCCGCAGCTGGGACCGCCTCTATATCCAAAGCCAGTTCCAGTTGAACGACCGCCTGCAGGTTGGCATCAAGGCCTGGGAGGAGTTTAATACCGGCGATCTGAACACCGACATCACTGATTACCTTGGCAATATAAGGCTTAATGCCGCTTTTCAGGCGAATGACCACCTGACTGTCAGGGCCAATGCCATTCAAGGCTGGGAAACCAGCAAAATCAGTTATCAGCTGGATCTGGTTTATCGTATCCCGGAATGGGTGAACAGCCAGTTCATGCTAAGCTACTACGAAGGTTACGGAGAGGCACTCATCAGCTATAACCAGAAAACCTCGAGTTTACGGGCCGGACTGTATTTCCCGATTTCGTTCGAGTAGGAAACTTCTGTTTCATGTAAGGGCTGATTGCTTGCTTTGTGTCAGCGCCGCCATAACGGCAGCGCCATCCAGTGAAGGATATCCTTATGAATTTCGGGCTTGTGCAAAACTTCCTCGCCAACATGATCAAGGGTCAGCGGCTACTGGGCACCGATGAGTATTCGACGCTGGAAGAGCTGCTGGAGAAACTCATGAGCAGCTCCGGCGAAATCTCCGCCATGGTCACGGCCCGGGAAATTCTGGACCGCTACAAGAAGCTGAATGACAAGGAGCAACTGAAATTCTTTCAGCTGCTGGAGAACGCTTTCAATGCCGAGCTTGATGAGGTCAGGCTGGCTTACCGGGAATACGAAGAGAACCCCGGCAGCCTGAACCTGCGTGATCTCAGCGATGCCTGCGAGCCCCGCCGTCGTGAAGTGCTGCGACGCCTCAACCAGACCGCCGGCGCCACCCATGACCTGGTGGCAATGCGGACCGACCTGATAACCCTGGTCAGGCAGCATCCGGAACTGGCTGCCGTCGACAGTGATTTTATCCACCTGTTTTCATCCTGGTTCGCGCGCAGCTTTCTGACTTTGCAGCGAATTGACTGGCAGACGCCAGCGGATATCCTGGAGCGCATTATTCGCTACGAGGCGGTGCACGAAATCCAGGACTGGGACGATCTGCGCCGCCGCATACAGCCTGAGAACCGCCGCTGTTTTGCTTTTTTTCACCCCGCGCTCATCGACGAACCGCTTATTTTTGTGGAAGTGGCGCTGAGCAATGAGATACCGGGTTCGATCAACGAGATTCTCAATCTGGACCCGGATGAAGAGCCTTCCGGAAATTACAACACGGCGACGTTCTACAGCATCAGCAATTGCCAGCCCGGGCTGAAGAACATTTCCTTCGGCAATTTTCTGATCAAGCAGGTAGTCCAGGAACTGCAAAGTGAGGTGCCGTCGATCAGGAATTTTGTCACCCTTTCACCGATCCCGGGATTCAACCGCTGGCTGGAAACAGAGAACCCGATCATTCCTGAACACCTGTCGCCGCTGGTCGAAAAGGTCAAAAGGCTGCCCAACACGGTGGGTAACGCCGAACCTGCGGCTGACCTGCTCAAACCCCTTTGCGCCGAGTACCTGTTAAACATTAAGCGCGGTATCCTGCCCCTCGACCCGGTGGCACGCTTTCATCTCGGTAACGGCGCGCTTGTGCACAACATCCTGGTTGCTGCAGATACCAGTGAGAAAGGCCTGCAGCAGAGTCGAGGACTCATGGTGAACTACCTTTACGACCTGCGGCACATTGAGCGGAACCACGAACAGTTCATGACGGACGGAAAAATAGACAGCAGCTCGGAAATTCAGAAACTGCTGCAGAAGAAAAAACCGGCCAGCAAGAAAAACTGAGGCACCCCATCAGGCAACCCCGCGCTCGGGAGCTTCCCGGGCCCGATACGGGCAGGAGCCCGGGGACCATGGCGGGAAACGTCCTGCCCGGTATGCCTGCTGCAGACCTTATTGCCTGCAGCGATCCGCAAGAACCATAAAACCAGTTGGGGTTGGCGGGCGTACTAGCAGATCACAACCAACGCATAGCCACCCAGAATAAAAACAATAAGCGTCCCGGAGAGCCCCGATGAAGAACAGCCAAGCCGTCCTGGCGATAATCCTCTGCGTAGCCATCGGTTGCCTGATTGCCCTGGCCGGCAGTCAGGGCAGCCTGCCATTCACCGACACCATCCCCCTGTTTGCAGCCTGCGGTGCCGTGGGCTTCCTGTTCCACTGGCTGGTCTTTCTGCCCTCTTACTGGGCTCAGACCGAACACTATTTCGACCTGACCGGTGCTGTGTCATTTATCGCCGCCACGTCCCTCGCCTGGCTGCTGAACCCTGTACCGGATACCCGCACCCTGCTCCTCAGCCTGCTGATCATAGTCTGGGCATTGCGGTTGGGCAGTTTCCTGTTTGTGCGCGTCAAGCGCGCCGGCCAGGACCGCCGCTTCAGCGAACTGAAGACCCGCTTCTGGCGCTTTGGCTTCACCTGGACCATGGGCGGACTGTGGGTGTTTCTGACCATGGCAGCCCCCCTGGCGGCCATTACCGCCGCCACCAAGGTCCCGCTGGGGCCGGTGGCCTACAGTGGACTGATACTCTGGGCAGCAGGCTTCGGAGTTGAAGTGATAGCCGACCGGCAGAAGACCGCCTTCCGAAATAATCCGGACAATGCTGACCGCTTCATCCGCGAGGGACTCTGGGCCTGGTCCCGGCACCCCAACTATTTTGGCGAAATTCTGTTGTGGATAGGCCTGGCAATTGTTGCCTTTCCAGTTCTGCAGGGCTGGCAGCTGGTGACACTGATTTCGCCGGTGTTCGTCGTGCTGCTGCTGACCCGCGTCAGCGGCGTACCGTTACTGGAACGCAAGGCCGACGAAAAATGGGGCGACGACCCCGACTATCAGGCCTATAAGCAGAACACGCCGGTGCTGATCCCGAAGCCGCCGCGCTAGCGGCAGGCCCGGTGGCTCCCTCAGACCGGGTGCGAGCGGCGTATTGCACTACCGGGAAAATGGGGAAAGCAACAGAAAAAAGCTGAGACTTTTTATCATAAAAAACCTTTAACTCTCTGTTTTTATTAACATACACCTTTTTCTCCACACGGATCCAGGCTGACCTGCCTTGCCGCCCTGGCACAATAGCCAGTATTAACTACTGTGCGGCATCCCTTACCGGACTTCTCCAAGTCGGCACGCTGTCAGAAGGAGGACTGATTCGCTGGCATCTGAAACGAAATCAAGACAGAATTCCGGTCCTGCCGTTGTCAATGATTCCTTCGCCATCGGCTGCATCACAGCGCACCAGGAAGACAAGCCGAGCGATGTGCCAAGCGGGGAGAATGACCGGCGACTGCCCAGGGTTGAGAAAGCTTCTGATGAACTGCCGCCGTGCAACAGAGGCTCCCTGGAGAGTAGAATCAACGACTAGGTTAGCGCATCGCTACTGATAAACAATCGACCACTGGTGAATTTCGAAAAAAAATAGCACTGATACCCTGGAGAGTTTCATGATTGACAAACTACGAGCCCTTATTCCCACCTTGCGCGCGCTGCTGTTGACGCTGCTTTTGCTACCCCTGTCCAGCCCCCTCTATGGGGATGACAGCTGGCCCATGCACGAGAACGGTCCCGCCGCAGCCGGCTTTTCCCAGTCCGCCATCGCCGAGCTGGATTCGGTCATGGCAAAACTGGTCGCCGATCAGGACGTGGCCGGTATTGTCTGGCTGCTGGCCAAAGACGGAAACATCGCCACCTTCAAGTCCGCCGGCATGGCCTCTATCGAAGACAACCGGCCCATGACCCGGGACAGCCTGTTTCGAATTTACTCCATGACCAAGCCCGTTGCCGGCGTGGCGCTCATGATGCTGTGGGAACAGGGTCTGTGGGACTTTGATGACCCGGTCAGTAAATTCATACCCGAGTTCGCCAACCTGCAGGTCATGACCCATTATGACAATGACGGCAACATGATCCTGGAGCCCATGAAGCGCCAGCCCACCATGCGGGAACTGGTCAGTCACTCGGCCGGCTTCGGCTACGGGCTCAGCGGCAATGACCCGGTCAATCAGCGCTTCCGGGATCTGGAAGTACTCAACTCCGCCGACCTGGACGAACTGGTAGCCAAAGTGGCCACCATCCCCCTGCTTTATCAGCCCGGCGAGCAGTGGGTATACTCTATCGCCGTGGACCTGCAGGGCTATATCGTGGAGAAGCTGTCAGGTCAGAAATTCGGCGACTTTCTTGAGCAGCGTATCTTCCAGCCACTGGGAATGAGTGACACCCGCTTCTTTGTCAAACCGGAAGACCGCAACCGCTTCGCCGACGTGTACCGCTGGGACACCGAGCACGGTCGACTGGCGCGCAACCAGCCACGGACCGACCGCCCCAGTTACCACGACCCCGACCGTCTTGAGTCCGGTGGCGGCGGCCTGGTCTCATCAACCCATGACTATGCCCGCTTTCTGCAGATGCTCGTCAATGGCGGTGAACTGGATGGCAATCGGATTCTGTCGCCGGAGGCAATCGACATCATGCGCACCAACCGGCTCCGGGATGAGCTGAACATCTACCAGACCGAGACCAGCCCGGGCCTCGCTGGCCGGACTTTCGGCTTCGACTTCGCCATTATCGAAGACCCGGCCGCAGCCAACACGCCCCAGAGTGCCGGGAGCTATTACTGGTCCGGCGCGGCCGGCACCTGGTTCTATATCGATCCGGTGGAAGACCTGTTCTGGATTGGTATGATCCAGAGCCAGAATGGCAGGCGCCCGGGGGCAGCCGACATGCGCGGCATCGCCAATGACATCATTTACGCTGATCTGGCTGACTGAATCACCCCGGCCCCGCTCAGGCATTAGAAAGGCATAGCATGGCTCTGAGTGGGGCCGACTGACTGCAGACAGTGAGGTAGCGATGGCGATTCTTCTGGTTTCTCTTGCGGCACTGGGCGCCGCCTCGCTGACCTTTTTTTCGGGCTTCGGCCTGGGCACGCTGCTGATGCCGGTGGTGGCGCTCTTTTTCCCACTTAACGTGGCTATCGCCATTACCGCCGTGGTGCACTTCGCCAACAATCTGTTCAAGCTGGCACTGGTGGGCAGAAACGCGCAGCGCCCGGTGCTGGTCAGCTTCGGATTGCCAGCCATCCTGTTTGCCCTGTTGGGAGCGCTCCTGCTGAACTGGCTGTCGGCGGTCCCAAGCCTGGCCAGCTACTCCCTGGGGGCACAGGAATTTATCATTTCACCGGTAAAACTGACCATCGGTTTATTGATCCTGTTGTTCCTGCTTCTGGAACTCACCCCACTGCTGGCAAACGTGACCATCAAACCTGCCTACCTGCCCTTTGGCGGCATGATCAGCGGTTTCTTCGGGGGCCTGTCCGGCCACCAGGGGGCTTTTCGCAGTATGTTTCTGATCAAGGCCGGCCTGGACAAGAGCCAGTTTATCGCCACCGGTGTGACACTGGCCGTTATGGTCGACACGACCCGGCTGCTGGTCTATGGCGCCGGCATGGCAGACCAGAATCTGCGTGGCGAGTGGCCACTGATTCTTAGTGCCTGCGGTGCCGCCTTTGCCGGGAGTTTTCTGGGCAATCGACTGCTGACAAAGCTGACTTACCGGTCAGTGCAAGTGGTGGTTACAGCGTTACTGGCCGTGGTGGCAATCGGGCTTATTAGCGGATTGATCTAGATACGCTCTGATCAACTGCCGCCAGGTTCTGGCCTGCAGTCGAACACGCCGGCAATGCGCCTTGCCGCCGTGTTTGATTGGCAAGGTTCAATCCGCCCCGGATTCAGGCAGGGCGTAGACGATAACACTGCCGTCGCGACGCGGCTCGATCCCGGTCGGGAAAAACCCGGACGCCTCGCCGGAATTGATGGCGATGTACTGGCGACCCTCTACTTCGTAGGAAACAATGCCGCCGCCAATAGGTGCTCCGGTCCAGATGGCTTTGAGAATTTCGCCGCTCGCGGCGTCCATCAGCAGCAGGTTGCCATCAAGGCCACCAGTGATGACCAGGTTACCGGCGGTGGTAGTGACCGCCGCCAGCATGGGCATGGGGGCATGGTATTTCCAGCGTACTTCGCCACTCTCCACATCGACTGCCGTCACCCAGCCGGACCATTCCGAATCCCGCTCCCAGGCACCTCCCATGTAGAGCTGGCCCGGCACGAACCGCACCTCATCGGTAGGCGCCGCGATAAAGGTGTCGCAGTAATCGATAGCCGGGGTGATAAGAATGTTCTCGCCGGGGTGGTAAGCCGGGCCGCTCCACAGCACCCCGCCATTCAGGCCGGGGCAGGCATGGACCCCCTCCGGCGTCACCGGCACATCCACGTTTTCCAGGGTCGTAACGGGCACTTCATAAAGCGCCTCGCGAGTCTGTTTGTCCAGAGTGCGCAGCACGCCATCCTTACCCACGGTGGCGACCAGGTCACGGGTCACGTTATTGAGACCCGCTTTCAGAACCGGACTGACCTGGGTCAGATCCCAGTCATGGTCGTCATTGGGCACGATGGATTTGTACCAGTTCAAGGCCCCGTCTCTGACGTTCAAAGCCACAATACTGTTGGTGTAAAGGTTCTCCCCCGGTCTCAGGTAGGCAGGAAAATCCGGTGCCGGGTTGGTCACTGCCACGTACAGCTCTTCCAGTTCAAGATCCATGCTCAATGGGGTCCAGACCGCGCCACCACCCAGGGGTATACCCTGGGGGTTGCCCCAGGTGGGGCCGCCCTGCAGTGTGGCACCTGGTACCGTCATGAACTTCCAGATCTGGTCGCCGTTGGCCAGGCTGAACGCTCCCACCCAGCCGGAGATGGCATTTTCACTGCCAGCCGGCCCGATCAGGATCATGTCTTCGAAGATCATCGGAGCCATCGTGAAGGTTTCGCCCAGCCAGGGGTCGGCCACCTGCCGCGCCCACAGCAGCTCGCCGTTGGCAGAATCGAGCGCAAACAGATAGCCGTCGTTGGTGCCGCGCACCACGTAGCCATCCTTGATGGCGACACCGCGGTTGTTGCCCCACACCATGCGGTCACGGGGCTGCCAGTCGTAGGCCCAGAGCTTTTCGCAGGTGGCGGCATTGATCGCCGCTGTGTGGGTGGTATTTGTGATGTACATGACCCCATCGTAGACGATGGGTCCGTTCTGCATGGCTGCCCGGCTGTTCATCTGGTAAGCGCAGACCTGGGCCACTTCGGTGGCATTGCCGGTATTGATCTGAGCCAGCCCCGAATAGCGGGTGCCCTGATAATTGTGGTTGTGATAAAGCCAGTCGCGCGGATTGCTCGCTGCCGCTTTCAGTTGGTCGAAACTGGGGCCACTGCCGGTGGGCTCGATACCGTTGAAGCCCTCGATGAAATTGGCCGAGATATCCAGCACTTCATCACCCCGGTCCAGCGGGATGACACTCAGGTAATTGTAATCAGCCTGCAGCTCCTCGGTGCCAACCAGCACATTGTTACGCCCCAGCACAAAGGAGAGAATATCCAGGTTCTGCGCGTCACCCAACCTGCCCGCCTGAGCAGGAGGCATGGTGGTGGCAATGCGGTTGTACAGCTCGCCCACGTTGGCATTGATCCGCGACCAGGTCTTGCGGAAAGTGGGGCCTAACAGAGTTGGCGCAACCCCCCCTTCCAGGTTGTCGCCATGACAGAGGGCACATTGCTCGGCATAGAGGAGCTCCCCGCGCTGGTATTGTTCTTCGGTGAAGGTACCGGTGGCCGGCGTGGTGTCCTCGGCAGCGCGCGACAGAGGGGTTGCTGACACGGCAACCAGGCCGACAAGCAGGGCCGGGATACAGCGGGAAAGGACTTGCGGGATGTTGAACATGGCAACGACTCCCCAATTTATTTTAGTTTTTACAGGAAGTTAGGAGCACTTCTTAAAGTGCTCCGCAGTAGCGTGTTACTACCCGGTGATAGTGGCATTCCCAGCGCTGCGTTGCAACTGCGGTCCATGCAGACCCACAACCGAATTCAAGCGAATCAGGAAACAGTAACCGGTTGCCAGTCTTTCACCCTGGCCTTGACGTCTTCAATTTCATGCTTGCAGACCCCGGCACGTTCGATCAGCTTGATCTCACACAGATCGCAGCGCACGCACTCCTTGAAATCTATATTGGGACCGCGAATTGCACCGGTGGGACAGGCGTGCTCACAGACCTTACAGATGCTGCACTGCTCAACGCGCTTGATCTTGAAAGGAGAGATCAGCGATACCACGCCCAGTGCCGCTCCCAGCGGGCAGGCGTAGCGGCAGTAAAACCGCTTCACGACCGACGAACTGATCAGGAAGGCGATCAATATCACCCACAACAGAACCGACTGACTGAAGAAGAAAATGGTGCCAAATGGCTCAAAATACTGAAAGATGCTGACGTTGGGCGCCACCACGGTCAACCCCAGGATAAGCGCCAGAATTCCGTACTTGATGTAGATGGCCTTGTCATGAATTTTCCGCGGCACATCTCGCTGAAAGCGCTTGGGCACAATGCGGGTAAGAAAGTCCTGCAGGGCTCCGAACGGGCAAAGCGACGAACAGAAAATACGCCCCCAGAGCAGCACGGTCACCAGGGTGAATGTAACCATCAACAACACCGGCGCATCGTTCAGGTACATGGACGGCCCGATCTTGATACCGCTGGTGATATGAGAAATCGACAGGAAGCCCCCGTCATAGAAGCCCAGGTAGCCCAGGGTGCAGGCCAGTGCCACCCAACGCACAGTAGCACTCTTGCGCAGAAAGGCAGTCATTACCAGTGCCATCAGCCCGATCAAGGCGAATACCTGGCCCATAGGCGCTTCATTCACCAAACGGGCAAAGCCGGTCTCATTCTCGGAACTGCCAAAGTCAATGCTGTCGGCGGGATCCTCCCAGGGAGCGCCGGTGGCAAGTGCCACACCAATCGGCGGTAGCTCGTAATCCACCGATTCAACGGTGGTGAATGACCCCATGTCTTCGCTGGTGTCGTACTCCAGGCTGAACGGCTGGGTGACATCGATAGCCGGGCTCAGCACGATGGCACCGGCAAAATTGACCCGATTGGCGATCTTGCCATCGGTGCCGCTGCCCGCATAGACAAATTGCCGGCGTGGTAAAGGAAAAAAATTCTCCCCCTGGCGCACCGCCAATCGCTCCGGTCGGAACGGATTGCCGGTGCTGTTGGAATTGCCGCTGATACCCACGAGCATCAAGGTGCCCGCGTCAGTCCGGTTACTGGCCTCCCGTTCCGCGCCCGAATAGTCATTGGACCCGACCATCATCTCGCCGAACTCTTCATTGCCAAGGTAGAGGAAATTCAACACCAGTTCCGAGTTCTCCGGATAGGGCACCCGCAACTCGGAAATCATGCCAATATCCAGCAGATCGTACCAATCCATTTCTGCCAGTGCGGCCAGCGCCCCTCCCCCTTCGTCGCCAAGACCCTCCAGGTCGGTCAGGTAGGTCTGCGCTACGCGCCGTGCTGCATTGCGGATGCCCCGCGCCACCGCCCAGCTGCTGATCGTGGCCCGCGACACACCGTCCACATCACGTCCGACCCGGAAGTCGTCCCGCAGGTCTTTATCAAAAAACTGGTTGGGAAAACGTTCAGTGTTCAGGAAGTCTCCACGAATACTGCGGTAGGACTCCCGGTAATTTATGATCTTGATTCCTGTAATGATGCCTTCCAGGTCAATAGCCACCAGCACGTGTATAGGCGCCGCGTAGCCGATCTCCTCCGGAGGCAGGTCAGGGGTTTCAAACAGGTAGCCCACCAGCTCCTGGGTGCCAACCTCGCCCGCCCTGTAGGCTGCATACACAGGAGGATCACCGGATTTTTCTGAAAACGCGTCAGCACCGGGAAGGAGTTCCTGCATGAGCTCCTCGGTGATGGGGATGGCGCGTTGAGCTAACGCAGGCTGGGTGATTAGAAAACTGGCGACGAGCAGCAACAGGGCTGCCAATAGCGCGACTCTACTTCTCGGGGTATCAGACACCCGGTACGCGATCGTGGTGCGTGGCATAGTTTTTGTTCTTCCACATTACTTTTGGGCGATATGGTAAAGGATAAATAGGGGTTTGAGCCAGCCACGGTCAAGAAAAGACACAATTTCGGCAGGGTGATTACCATCCCCTGGCTGATTAATTCTATTTACTACAACGGCACCGCCCCGACACCCCGCCAGAGACGGCCGCCTGGCCGGATAGCCCAATGGTAACAAGCTATGCTCTCCTGGCGTTTATAGGCATACATTGGGACTATCGCGATGAACGAGGCGAGAAATCGGGTCAGTCAGAGGAGAAAGCAGAACGATCAGAAACCTCCGAACACCTCCAGCCCCAGGCTGTCCGCATAGCGCGATTCGACGATATCTTCCTTTGCCAGTGTGCCACTCAGTATTTTGTCAATGTCGCTGCCGATCAACTCGATCGCCTGCTGCTGCGCACCGGAACCATATGCTAATTGCAAGGTAGATCCCCATAGCGCCAGCATGCGATTGTCGATCAACCTGACATCATTTTCCTTGGCCCACTCGGACCCAATGGCGAACCCAAGCTGCTCGAGCCGGCTATCCAGGCTGTCAACAGAGTCCGGGGCGGCCCGGCCCAGCAGCGCAGACTCGATATCGAGCCAGCCCGTTGGGTAAAGCAGCGTGCCCTGATAGAAACCGAGTATCCAATCCAGGTACTCTTGCTGCGACTGCAATTGCTGGTTCCGCGGATCAGCCTGGTAGGCCCGAACAAACAGACTCTGGGGTGGGATCTCGTCCAGCCACGTGGGATTGCCAGTTGTGATACAGGAGGCCAGTAAAATAAAGAACAACGGGGCCCCAACGGACCGTGCCTTGCGGGAAATCCTGCTGAAGCTGGTTTGATTTTCCATCCGCTGTTATCTGTGGTTTGTTGCCTGGAAGCCATACTCTAATACAGTTGCTGAACTGATGCATCACCACCGGTCACACCGTGGCCGACCAGATCGATTTCCCTCAGGTCCTGGGCAATCAAATTCCTGGCTGATCAGATTCAGATTCGCTGATAAAACATTTGACGAAAAGAGAGATAGTTGCGCAGCGGCAAAAGAATCTGGCAGAGATTCCGCTGAGACGTATTTCAAATGCCAATACTGTTGATGAAAAGATTGAGGCGATAGTGGACTACATTTTCTAAGCTACCGGTCTAATTATCTGTCTGTGACACTCAGGACCTGAATATTCCCATAGGTATTGTTTGCGGACCCACCAATAAGTTCGAAGCTTATTTCGTCGAATTGATCGCCAACAAGCAGCTTCGGCACATAGTAATTCCTTTTACTACCTGCATCTATATAGTTCGCCGCAGAATCGGTCGCCTGTATACCAAAGTAGATCGGCGCACTACCGTCGAGATCCAGTTGTAAATTCGCAAGATCCAGAATGAATATTCTAGTCTCTACGCCGCGCACTCCACTATCAATTTCGGGCAGGAAAATCGAATTGTCCTCTGCATTGAAGATTGCATCAGAGTCAACAGCTAGCGACCCGATTTCCCCCAGGAATTTAGTCGGCGTGGCTGTCCTGATACCACCTGATCGTTAATAACTTAGCAAAACCTTAATCCTGCTTCTCTTTCACAATGCTTTGCTTCCACCAGGTATCTATGTCCATAAATCCAAAGATAGAAGAGAATATCAGTTTGTTAAGTTGTTAAGTTGTTAAGTTGTTAAGTTATCAGTGTCCCTGCAGATTCTCTAAGCGCCAGACTTCTTCACAAATTCTGATTTCAACATCATCTCACCTACACCCTGTACGCGACAGTCAATGTTGTGATCTCCTTCAATGATCCGGTTGATTTTGATCTTGGTGCCAATCTTCAAAACACTGGAGCTACCTTTGACTTTGAGGTCTTTAATCAGGGTGGCGTTGTCACCCTCGATCAGGTCGTTGCCATTGGCATCTTTTACCGTTGCAACGTCTTCGACTGGCCTAGAATCTTTACTCCATTCATGCGCGCATTCAGGGCAGATAAACAGATCGCGGTCTTCGTAGGTATAGCTGGATTGGCATTTAGGGCACGGGGGTAATGACATTACTCTTCCTAATATTTGTAGTAGCGGTCAAAAAGGGTTGCATTGTCCTTATTCTGCAGCGTTCGTCAAGCCAGCCAGGTTCACCCTGTCACCATTAACCCGCTGCAATCGTTACCCCCAGCCTGTTAATCATAATCAGAAATAGATCGACATGTGGCAACTTCCCCTGTAGACTGAGTTCCAGCTAAAAGAAGCCATATATTTACATTCTACATTTCGTTGTTTTATTCGTAATTCCTCGTCCTGCAGTTTCTAAGTCTCTGTCTACCTTTCCAAGCTATTCAAGCCTCTTGAAGGCACAATGCTAAATTTTTTTCAGGATTATTATGTCTAATACAACTACAGGAACCGTAAAGTGGTTCAACGAATCTAAAGGATTTGGTTTTATCGAACAACAGTCAGGCCCGGATGTTTTCGCCCACTACAGTGCAATCGCTGGCGGTGGTTTCAAAACTCTGGCAGAAGGACAGCGTGTAGAGTTTCTCGTGACGAGCGGCCAAAAAGGTCCACAAGCCGAGAATATTGTAGCTATCTAAACGATAGTTGCTGCAAATTGAGGGGCAAACCTTTGCGGGTTTGCCCTTTTTTGCGTCCCGTGCCTTTTCCTTCGATGCCAATGAGTCGCGAGGTGCTGGCACAGCCAGTTATTGCCGTAGTCGTTACCGACATCTTCCTGATAGATTTGCTGGTTAATCTACCGGGCGAGATCGACCAGAAGGAGAAAAAACCGATCCGCATTAGCATGTTCAACATCGAGAGAGCGCACCAGTCTTCTCTTTTATTCCCCGACTTTCGGAAAGTACGCATTTGTACTCGCCCCACTTACCAAGCCAGTATTTCTTTAACTCTTCCGATCTCTCTTGGTTGCGACCCCAAGCGCTATAAGTGCGCGATCTATCAAACTCGAGCCTGAGAAAGAAAGTCCTTTCAGTTCGGCTCTTTCATACCAACCGTGGACAGCCTCATATCAAGCCTGACGGTTCGGCTGACGGATTCAATTCGATCTGGCAACAGTTTATGGCCAAGGTTCTCGAGCAGACCAGCCTGGTAGAGAAATTCACAGAACATGATCTGCGGGCAAAGGTAGCTTCCTATACTGAGCTTGATCATGCCAGGCAGTTCCCAGGACACTCTTCCACTATCTTGAAATATCGATCGTAATAAGGCGTCGTATAGGCTGCCTCTTTAAGTAATTGGACTTCAAGTGAAGCATAGCTGTCCCGATTTATATGCGTAGATTCACCTTGTAATAACAGAATGGCAACGAATAAGTTGGCATTGTGCTTCTCCAAGGCTAGAAGCTCCTCCATATAGGTCGAAGCGCTTTGGTATTAAGCTCGAACTTGTCCGGCAGTAATACTGAAAAATCCGAGTATTATCACTGCTGCTAGAACGTGTCGAGCAACTGTAACGTACAATTCGTAAAGCTTGGACATCGTTCCTACCCCATCTCACTCTCAGACAAGAATTGCTTTCCGACGAAAGATCAAGCCTATTTACAGGTTAGCATCGGCCAGGACTCGCAAATCCAAAAAGGATCTTGGTTGCCCTCGTACGATGGATACCAGAGCAGACATTTATTGTCATCTAAAGCCTAAGTATTTACACGAGTGCAAGTAGCTGAAATCCTTGATGAAGGGGAGATTCGCACGGCCTCGGCTTACCGACCAGCCGGGTGCAGTCCGGTAGGTCGGGCCTGGATTTACCTTGCAGATCAGGGCCCCTACGTCAAGGATTTCCAATGCTTGCAAGGGTCAAGTACAGGGGAGTACGGCAATATCATTTCTTTAAGTTGTTAAGTTATCAGTGTCCCTGCAGACACAGGAGAAAAGCTCTGTAAACAGTCCGGATGTAAGACGGCAATCTACTACCTTGCGTTAATAAGTTTCTCTTGGCAAACGGGCGGTGTCCATTTAAAAAATTCCTTAGGCATTTGCTCAGAATAGTAGCTGCCTCTGCATAAAGGGGCAGGCAATGTTATTTCCATGAGATCGAGCGATTAATAGAAAATGAATCTGCATAAACTTTTTGTTTCGATCAAAGCTTCGAGAGCCGGGAGCATCTTAAATCGATGGATCGTCGACGATGGGTATTTTCAAAAGATTCCCAAAACCATCTGGATGTACTGGGCTGATGGATTTGATTCAGCGCCTGAAGTTGTCAAAATCTGCGTAAAAACCTGGGAGGTATTAAATCCGGATTGGACCCTCATTCTCATTGACGATGAGTCCGTTTCGAAATATGTCAATTTGAGAGATATCGAAAACATCGGAGTTCCTATCCAGAAGCGCGCAAATCTGTTGCGTACTCGACTACTAAAGCAGCATGGTGGAGTCTGGTGTGATAGTACGCTAGTATGTAGTGCGCCACTGGATAGCTGGCTTTATTTTGTGTTACAAACAGACATGTTTGCCTTCAGTCGGCCAGGTAAGGACAGAATAATTTCCAACTGGTTTCTGGCCTCGATAAAAGGGGGAAACCTCATGAATTCGATCGAAAGGGCCTATACTCGTTACCTGACATCTCCCCCTGTATACATCTCTGAAAAGCAACCACCCTATTACAATTATCATTACACGGTCGAGTTCCTGTATAGAACAAACCCTAGATTCTATAGGGGATTTTCGAAAATCCCTAAGGTAAGCGCATCACCCATTCACTGGCTGCAGTACTGGTTGAGAACTATCGAGAAGTCTCCAGAAACCCCGTTACCTGATCTGCGCGGGATACCCATGCACAAGTTGAACTGGAGGCAAGAATTTGACATAGAAATATTTATAAGCGTACTTTGCGAGATTGATAATCGTTTTTCCAGATCATGGTTGACATCGTCATGAAACTTAATTCAGTCAGGACCAGGCTAATTGAGACGGCATTCAACATCAGGGTGCCACGGCTTATCGTTCAATACGGCATGAAGCGAAGTGGCAATCACGCTATCACAAACTGGCTCCTTCCTAAGCTGAATGCCATATATTTTAATAATATTGTACCAATGGAGGATATCATCAGGGGTAGAAAAACAGTTCCTGACCTAGATAGGTTCGCATCCTGGTTTGCGCACCGACAGCGTGACGATTCGAATTCGTTGCAGACTTTGTATAAAGATATCAGCCCTATGTTCAAGCCGGTTTATGTGTCACTGGAGGATTTCCCTCTTAATTTAAGCGCATTTGCGGTCAACAATCCCGTGAACATTCTGATCATTCGTTCGTTCGAAAATATGATGAGCAGCCGTATTCACAAGGCCTTTAAGACAAATATGGCAGCCTATCCTCGTGAAATGTCTCCTGTACTGGAAAGCATTGTAAACACCTGGAAAAATCATGCCAGATCTTACTTGGATGCCAATGAGCCGTCTGCCGGGCGGGTAGCAATCTACTTTGATCGATGGACCCAGGATCCAATCTATCGCGAAGCCATTTGCAATCGCTTGGGTCTTGCTTCGGATGATGTTGGTATCAATCAGGTAAGTCAGACAGGCGGCGGCAGCTCTTTTGATGGAACTAAGTTCGATGGTGACGCTGAAAAAATGGATATTGCCAGGCGCAAGGATTGCCTCGCTGAAAACGAGCGACTACTTTTAGAACAAGTAACTGACGACAAAGAGTTGCAGAACCTCATATCGCTAGTTTCTAACGCGGATCCGATCGAAAAAATCTGGATCTGAATTTTGGAAATTATTTTTCCAGCGAAAAACTGGCCTGAATTGTTACTATGACGATTAGTTGATCAACATGCCTATATCAATTTTCCATGATTGGTTTTCTAACAAAATTATCAGCGAGAAAACCCCTCTACATGCTTCCATAATACGAATACAGGATTGGGTTTCTTCCCCAAAATGTAGTTTTACTATTGACCGAATTACAAGCTTTCCAACAAATCCCTTAGTTACACCGAAATCCAGTCTTACACTTGGAAAGAATATCAATGGCCCGTCGTTAATCAAAGTGCCGGATTGGGTCGAAGACAAACTCGGCCGTTACTACCTGTATTTCGCCCATCATAAAGGTAAGCATATAAGGATGGCTTACTCAGACATGCTGGAAGGTCCTTGGAAGGTTTATGAACCTGGCGTTCTACATCTGACTGATACACCAGGATTCAACGATCATTTGGCGTCTCCAGATGTTCATGTATTGGAGGATGAACGACGTATTCGCATGTACTTCCATGGCGCAAGACCAACGATCGACCGCCAAGAAACTGGAATCGCACATTCTCACAACGGACTGCAGTTCAGTGGAGAAGACAGATCCGTAGGCAAGTTTTATTTCCGAGTGTGGAATTATAAGGGCGTCCATTTTGCATTGGCAAAAAACTATAGGAGTGGCTGGAGTCAGTTGTATACTTCACTGGACGGGGGCATAAGCTTCAAACCAGGCAGAAAGCTACTAAGACGTGCGAGGCATACAGCCGTCATGGTGATCGACGATAATTTGCTGATTTTCTTTAGTCGTGTCGGTGATTGCCCTGAACGAATCCTTCTTACCAGCATAGATATGAGAAAGGCAATCGACTCGTGGCAGCCATCAAGACCAATTGAAGTCTTAAGACCCAATGACGCAAATGAGGGGATAGATTGCCCAATGCAACCTTCATTGCACGGAGCTCAGACCAATGTTTGCCAACTCAGAGACCCTTGCGTTTTCTCAGATTCTGGGAGGATTTTTCTTTTTTACTCAATTCGAGGGGAGGTCGGGATATCTGGCGTGGAGCTTCGCCTCCACAAGCAGAATTGATTTTCCGGGAACGAAACATCACATACCAATAGCCAATAATAATTTATGAGTCACCAGGTCGGTTGCCCCGCTTACCAAAATTAAAGGGGAAAAACTTGAAAATCGATACCTTTTCAACTTTTGTTTTGTTTACGTGAGGGAAAGAAACATCTGGAATTTCATGACCGAGGAAATCGCAGATTTCCTCCCAACAGTCCTTTTTAGTTATATCAATAACCAGTAAATCTTCATGGCGGTCTTTAAAATAGTCAATCACATCTTTGTTGTGACGATTATATCGATTCAAATAAATATCTTCGTTCCCGGCCGGGCATCCGACTCCGTATATCCACGTTCTCATAGGAGTGCTGTTTTCCCCAAAATAGTTTACTTGGCTGCGAATCCATGAGTCTGGTTCGCGAACTGTAAGAATAAACTTGCTGCCCGGATATCTCTTATCGAGTTCCTTATAAAATAGTGGCCATGGGTTGTCCTGAAACGCGTCAAACTGATCTGCGAGCTCGTAAACCATATGCAACGCTTTGTCGGCAATTTCAGAATCTTTAGAACCATTTGGACCAGTTACCCGATATCCTAAAATTTCAAGCGCCCGTGCGAGGCTTGAAGTTCCTGTTTTATGAAACCCAATACCAAATACTTTGTTCATAAACTAACCACAATTTTGAGTTGGGTCTATGGGATCGATTCTGTTAAAGGGGACACTCACAACTTAACAACTTGGCTGTTAAGGTTCTTTGCTTCTAAGAGTACAATGTTCGAAGATTTACCTGTAAAGTTAGAACTTTATTAATAACAATAGTTTACGGCCTTGGTCGAACCCCGTCCAGGTTGCTTTGGAAATATAGACTGTACCGAAAACAGGAAGGCAGGCTACCCCTAGCTGACAAATACCTATTGGCGCAGTTACTCGTCGAATCATTCGAAGACTTGGGGAATCTGGGAATTATCGAGTCATTTGTAGAATTCTCGGTGCAGTTGTCCTTCCTTTCTGACCATCTCCGATTGGAAACGTTTTTCGAAATTTCAGACAGTTTATAATGATCAAACCCAGATCCCAATGGGACAAACCCCACTCTTTGGGACAATCGAAATGAATGCCCATCCCCCGTTAATGGGGTAGAGCCTACATTTTCCACTACACAAGAAAGAGCGAAACAAAAAAGCAGCTACCCCTTTTCGAGATAACTGCTTGATTTTAAATCACTAGTTTTGGCACGCCCGGAGAGATTGATTCGAAATCTGGCTTAGCCAGATTCCTCACCCCTTCGGGGCAGCCTGCGGCTGTCTGCGCCGCTACGCGGCTGTCGAACTGAGGGGTTAGAACCAAGTCCGCCAGACTCGCCATATTAAAAAGGGTCCCCTGGGGGACCCTTTTTAATATGGCACGCCCGGAGAGATTCGAACTCCCGACCAACTGGTTCGAAGATTTAGCTGTAGATTTATATTTTCTTAATTAACAATGGATTACGGCCTTGGTCAAGCCCCAGAAATTGCCTGAAGTAGCCAGATTTAATGTGAATTAGCACAAAAATTACTACACACTAGAAAAAAATCAAAAATAGTTAACATTAATTCCCACTAATTTTATAGTAGCCTTGTAAGCAGATCGGTTATTTTTACGGCAGCTAACAATTAGCTTGCTCCAAACTCCAAAGGGTTGATTAGCTTAAGTGCTTAATTCACCGGCGAGACCCTTAATTTATGTACAAATTACCTTTTGGCACAGCACATTAGGACTCTCACTCCAATATATTGAGTTATTGTATGGGATCAAAGGCAATCCAATCATTTGAACACTCCATCAAGGATGCAACCGAGCTATTGGACCACTTTGATGCCTTGAACACGCATCCTCCCCCTCCGCAGATAGAGGTCCTTAAAAGAGCTAGTTTAGTTATGGCACTAGCTGCGCTCGAGACATATTTTGAAGAGCTTTTAATTGAATATGTAGAATATTTGTGCTCTCAGAGCTGCGAAAGCGAGCGTCTAACTGCTTTCTTCCGATCGTCCCTTAAGAATGATCTTAAAGTCTTCCACTCTCCGAGTACTGACAGAGTGAAGCCAATTTTCATCAAGTACCTTGGCGTTAACATCACCGAAGCTTGGTCATGGAACAATATTGATCCTACAAAGGCTCGTAAGGAGTTAAATAATCTTGTAAGGAAACGTGGAGATATTGCCCACCGTTCAATACGACCGGTGCCTGGTCAACCATCACAACATGTAGTCACACGTGATGCGATGCGTAAGCACATTCACTTTATAAAGGAATTAGTAAGAACAACGGACATTTTCGTTCAAGAAAGTGTTACCAAGTCTGGCGAAATAGTTAGTGAAGCGCAGGACACAACAAATAGATTGTTTCTATAAGAGACTTGCAAAAGATGGATTTATTTACGCCAGCTGTAAATGAGAAAGATTTTCATCCAAATTTTCGCAACATTCTTAGAGCAGAATTGTGTAAGGAACGGAAGGAGCTCCAAAGATGGGCAAGTGACTTTCCTGATCGAGACGGAAAATTCGTAAAGGAATTTCAAACTACATTTAACCCCTGCTTTTGGGAGTTATATTTAAACGCTCTTTTTAAAGATTTAGGGTTTGATTTAGATTGGGAATTTCCTTCGCCAGATTTTTTGGTTAGGAAGAATGGTATTCAATTTTCAATTGAAGCCGCCACAGCTGGAGCCGCAAGTGGGAAAACGCCAGAGTGGGAAAAAACTATTAGCAAGCCTGAAGAGATAGAAAATATAAGTTTAAACGCACTGAATCGCGAATCGATAATAAGATTGTCTAACACATTTTTCTCTAAATTAAAGAAATACCGCGATAGCTACTCCAAAGCGTCGCATGTGAAAAACCGACCTTTCGTTATTGCGATTGCTCCATTCGAGCAGCCCCATTTTAATCTTCAATACAATAGGCCAATAACAGCGCTTTTATACGACTATTACGTTGACGAAGAAGCATATCTTGCTAACCCGGAAGACTACCCGAGCGGGCCTCCAGCACGACAATTAGGCTCAGTAGAAAAAGACAACGGCTCTGAGATTGAATTGGGAGTCTTCTCTGATTCTTTGTGTAGTGAAATAAGTGCAGTTATTTTTAGTTGCACTGCAACCTGGGGCAAAGTTGATGCTTTAACTACAAATTCAAACGTGCGACGCGTCATAAGTTCTATTCGTGGAGAGCCTCCACACGGAGCTCCGAAATTATTTACGTGCTCTGGTTCAGAATCCACTGAAACCATTCAAGACGGCTTACAGGTTTATCACAACCCGTATGCTGTTAACCCAATTGATCCAGAATATTTTAGAGCTGATGGAGTAGTACAAGTATTCGGAGATAAGGCGACTGCATCGTTAATAACCGAGGGTGAAGAGTCGTGCCTTATGCATCGTCAGGTCTATAACCTAATCCCGGAAAACAAGTAATAAAGACGTATATCGACCGCATTTAAATTAGTTGCTTCTGTTTAGGGGCCAAAAGGGATTCTTCAAGATATTCAGTCAGGAGCAGCAATTGATTATAGAATCAGTACATATTGAAAATTTTCGCGCAATAGCAGATCAGACTATTTCTTTCGGGAGGTATAATTGCTTTGTTGGGCCAAATGGCGCAGGTAAGTCGACCGTACTTGCTGCATTAAATGTTTTCTTTCGACAATTCAAAGATTCTAAAACCGACTTAAGCAAGTTATCTATTGATGATTTCCATCATAAAAATATTGACAATCCCATCCGGATCACTGTTACTTTTTCGGAACTCTCTGAGGAAGCAAAGTCTGATCTTTCAGACTATGTAAGACAAAATAAACTAATTGTATCGGCAGTAGCCAAGTATGACCCAAGTACTGAAAGAGCGGAGGTTAAACAATACGGAAATAGACTCGGCATAGAGGAATTCAGAATTTATTTCGAATCCGATAAGTTGGGTAAAAGCGCGCTGGAGCTTAAGGAGATATATTCTGATCTAAAGTTAAAATTCCCGGACCTCCATGATGCAAAAACAAAAACTTCAATGGCTCAGTCTTTGCAGGACTATGAATCTAGTCGCCCTGAAGATTGCTCCCTGCTGCCAAGTGAAGACCAGTTCTACGGCGCATCAAAAGGTACGAATAGGCTGGCGCCGCATGTCCAATGGGTATTCGTACCAGCAGTAAAAGATATAACCGAAGAAAGTCAAGAGTCAAAAACATCAGGCCTTGGTCAACTATTGGGAAGAACTGTCAGATCTAAAGTTGATTTTTCCCAAAAAATAGCGGATCTGAAAATCGCATTGAGTCTTAAGTACCAAGCGATGTTAGATGCTGAGCAATCTGTCTTAGATGAACTGTCTGGGTCTATAGAACTTCGACTAAAAGAATGGGCACACCCTGACGTCTCTGCGAAGATATTGTGGACTCAAGACTCTGATAAGTCTGTCAAAGTTGAAGAACCATGGGCATATATAAAAATTGGGGAACGTGGATTCGAAAGTGAGTTGGCTAGATTTGGACATGGTATTCAAAGATCTTTCATGTTAACTCTCCTACAAGAGCTAGCGTCAATAGATCATACTTCCGGACCTACTCTAATCTTAGCCATTGAAGAGCCAGAGCTATATCAACATCCGCCTCAAGCAAGATACCTTGCAGAAGTATTGCATACCTTGTCGGAAAACAATGCCCAAATAGCCCTGTGTTCCCACAGCCCCCATTTTATACCTGGAGACGATTTTGAAGCTGTTAGGGTTGTACGGGACTCCGGCAGCCCTTCTCGCACTTCAGTAACAGAACTTTGTTACAAGCAGCTTGCTAAGTCTTTGGAGGATGCTGGCCATAAGCATTTAAAAGAAGCTGGGATGCTGGCCAAGTTATTTTCCTCACTGAATCCAACAATAAACGAGATGTTTTTTTGTAGAGTTCTTGTTTTAGTTGAAGGCATAGAGGATGTTGCGTATATAACATCTTACTTGTCCTTGGAAAACATGATGCCACAATTTAGAAAATCTGGGTGTCATATTGTTCCGGTAGGAGGAAAAAGTGAAATCCTTAGGCCTCTCGCCGTTGCCAAACAGCTTAGTATTCCGGTATTTGTAATCTTCGATGCGGACACCGATGTAACAAATGAAGAGCACGTGAGAATGCATAAGAAGGACAACCTTCATATATTGAAGATATTAGGTTACGCATCGGAAAGCGATTGGCCTACAGAGCAAATCGAAAAGACTGACCTGTTCGTATGGAAGCACAATATTACAAAAATGGTACATGATGAATTGGGCGGCGAATGGAAGTCACACGTCGATAAAGCCGCACTGATTTATGGGCAAGCAGGTGGACTGTCAAAGAATCCACTAGCTATAGCTAAAGCTTTGGAATTGGCTTGGCATGAAAATTTGAAATCACCTTCGCTCACTAAATTGGCGAGAGGCATTATAAATTTTGCAGAAAGCGCTATTGGAATTCAAAATTAGAGACAGCACGATGGCCCATAGCATCCAATATTCTGAGTGGTTGCTTTCCTGCTCTGGTTTGAGGCCATTAACAAAAATTTTAGGATAATTAAAATTGGCATTCTAGGAAGCGTAGGCTTGTCAATACCGGCCACGCTATTGTCTATGCTTTCCGCTTCACTGGACTTACCGGGAGTTGATCGGTCGTTACTCTCAACAGACCAAGAATTTTGGTTGTTTTTTTCAAGAGGCACACTTACATTTTCTTTGTTTCGCATAGCAGTTTGTTTTCTTGTTTTCTGGGCTTACAAACCGAGAAGCAGTAAGTAACTTTGAGCCATGAATAGATCTGTCACAGACAATGAAACACTCTCTCACCTTGTTGAGATCATTCGAGCTTCTTTAGCCGAATATTCTTGGCTTTTTGGCCAGATCAAGGAACACAATGGCTCTATCCATTTTCCCGAGCAGTGGATCTCGTTCCTCACAAGAATTGAGCAGCCACCCTGGGCAACTTTCTATGGGTCAGAGCAGATGGCGAACACACTCGCCCTATTCGCTGTTAAAGGTATCGAAGGCGTGTCTGACCTTCAGAAGCAGATCGAGGGTCTTTCGGCCGACGAAGTAAGAGCATTGAAGATACAAGTCGAGAAGGAGGCTTTTGAAAAAGCGGATGTGTTCGATGAGAAGTTGCAAAACCTTAAATTGCTGAATTCCTCCGACATCGAGACGACCTTGGCTTCTATGTCAGAATTAGAACTAGAGCAGGAGACCTCGTTCCTAACTTTTTTCCTCAATGCAGTAGTTGTAAGTACGTTCAATTTTTTGGCTATTATCACTCATGGTAAGAGTATGGTCAGATTGATTCATGACGCCCAGCAAGGTGAAGATTCGGCCTTTTTAAAAGCTGTGCAGATCGACGCGACCGTACTATCTACAATCCCCTACTTCAAGCAGAGGCTTGTGCGGTCACAGCTCTCAGATGAACCCGCATTCAGGGCATCATTAGCAAGGGGGCTAAAGGGCAAGGTATTGAGCGAAAAAGTGGAACTCCCTGAGCTCCGCTTCGTTTTCGCTCTGCTCCACTCCGAGGGGTTCTTGACCAGTCTCCCTAATGACCAGCTACTCGATATCTGTATCGGCCTGGGCATATATCAAGGTGACGATGTATATGCCTTTTCCAAGCTGAAAAACAAGTTCCTCAAAAAGCAAGGACCACAAATTTAATTTTGTGGTCCTTCGCAGACCCTAAACTCAGCCATAGTATCGGTAACCGCCTTGTCCCGGCGGTTCGGCACCGCCCTTACAATTTAAGGAGGTTGCCATGCAATCTGATATTCAATCCAAACAAAGTATTAATTCAAGGGCGGCGCGGGATGCTGCCTCGCAGCACCGGCCCGCCCCTGATGGTGGTTCTGGTAAGGGTACGCAGTCTAGTAACACAGTACCCTCTAATTGCATTGATACCAGTAATACCCGGATTCTCCGTACCGGTATTGATAGCCTGTACCTGACCTACCAGGGCCATTTATCCGATGAGTCCTCTATCCGGCTCACTGAACTCAAGAAACTAGCCCAGTCCAGCAGTGCTTCCAGCGTCAATCTGGCCCAGTTCCGTGTCGATCCCCATGTGTTCGAGGTGAAGGGCAACGGCAGGCATCCCTTTGCCTACATCCTGGAAGATGGCACGTTCCGGATCGAGGCCGCCAAACAGGACGCCAAACAAGCGCCCCTGGCATACGCGAAAGTATCTAGTGAGCTGCTGACGGTCGCTGGACCTGACGCGGCCCTGGATGTCTTGCAGAAGGTTATCGACGTGCTCGGGGCTGTCACTGCCGGTCCGAATGTCGCCAGGGTCGATCTGTGCGTTGACTTCCTCACTGATTACCCCCTGGAAAGGATCACCGATGCTGAATTCGTCACCAAGGCCAGATCCATGTCACGACATTCTGAGATGCGGCGGTTCTCCGGGATTTCCTTTGCGGTCGGGGCAGGCCTCTCGGCTCGACTCTACAATAAGACCCTGGAGATGCGCTCTAAGAACAATACGCGGCCCTACCTGAAGGCGCTGTGGCATGAGGCTGGCTGGGACGGTGATCAAGACGTCTGGCGCCTGGAGTTTCAGTTTCGACGTGATGCGTTAAGAACACTGGACATTGTGTCCTACAAGGAGCTGAAAGATTGCCTCGGTGGTCTCTGGCAGTACTGCACGCATCAATGGTTAAAGCACACTGTTCCGAATCTGGCAGATCAGACTCAGACCCGTTGGCCGGTATCCTCGCTCTGGGAAGTCTTGCAGGGCGCCGATTGGGGCGATACCTGCCGGATACTGACCAGGCACAAGGTCGAACGTGGACGCCCACCCTCCGATAGGCACCTGTTCGTGAATGGCCTCAGCCCTCTGACTTCGTTCTCTGCCCGTGAAGGTTACACCCATGCCGGGGAAGCCTCTGAAGCGTTCCTGAAGGCTGCACAGGACTACCACGATGGCACGTCCCAGATTACTGGCGTCAGCTTTGACGACTACTACCGGACCAAGGTCGAGGAGAAACGCCGCTTCTACAACGCAGGCCCGAACAAGCCCCTCGGAGACGGTCCCCATCCGGCAGACAAAGCCGTGTCCCGTGAGTACAGGAAACGCAGCGATGGAGACTACTAACCATGAGACTCTCGATCTCCACGAGGCCGCTAATTTCCTCAAGCTCCACTGGCAGACAGTCCGGGAGCGAGCCAAATCCGGGGAGATTCCTGCCGCTAAGCTGGGACGCCGCTGGGTGTTCCTCAAGGCTGACCTTGTGCTCTACCTGCAATCCCACTACTCTACTGGCCGACCAAGGTCGCAAGTCCAGCAGAATGTAGGAGATGCATTATGTTGTACAAACGACCGAATTCGCGTTTCTGGTGGTGTAGCTTTACCGCACCTGACGGAGCTCGAATACAACGCTCTACTAAAACAGTAGACAGGACCCTGGCACAGGAGTTTGAGGATAAGCTCCGTGTTCAGTACTGGCGGAACGCCCAGCTGGGTGAGAAGCCTAGAAGGACCTGGAAAGAAGCAGCGGTCAGATGGTATCGAGAAACCTCCCGCAAGTCGGTGGTGAATGACCTTGGTCATATCCAGTGGCTTGATCCTTACCTGGGGCATCTGTTCCTGGATGAGATCACACGGGAGGTTATCGACCAGATCACGGAAGCCAAGGTGAATACCGGCGTGAAACCGGCAACGGTCAATCGCTTGTTGGAACTGGTCCGAGTGATTCTGAATACCGCTGTAAAGCAATGGGAATGGATTGATCGGGCACCCCATATCCGGATGCTGAAGGACCCGACCAGGCGTATCCGGTGGCTAACACGGGAGGAAGTCAGAACTCTCCTGTCGAACCTGCCACCCCATACACAAACCCTGGTGCGGTTCTCCTTGGCAACCGGATTGAGAGAAACCAACGTCACGCGATTGCAGTGGTCACAGGTTGATCTTGAACGACGGGCTGCCTGGATACACCCGGATCAATCCAAGACAGGACGTCCAATCGGGATACCGTTAAACAGGGAAGCAGTCGTTTTACTCAGAGGTGAGTTAGGTAAGCATGAGAAATACGTGTTTACCTTCAATGGCAGACCCATCAAGCGGGCCAATACCAAAGTCTGGCGCAGAGCGTTAGAGCAATCTGGTATAGAAAACTTCCGCTGGCATGATTTGCGGCACACCTGGGCAAGCTGGCACGTTCAGAACGGCACGCCGATGCATGTGTTACAAGAGCTAGGTGGTTGGTCAGATATTCGGATGGTGCAGCGCTATGCTCACCTGGCACCGGAGCATCTGTCACCGTATGCCGAAACCTTGTGTGAGTTGGAACCTGTTACTACATTTTCCACTACACAAGAACGAGCGAAACAAAAAAGCAGCTATCCCTTTTTGAGATAACTGCTTGATTCTAAATCGCTTATTTTGGCACGCCCGGAGAGATTCGAACTCCCGACCAACTGGTTCGAAGCCAGTTACTCTATCCAGCTGAGCTACGGGCGCGTAGGGTGCGGATTATAACCGCCCTTTGCACTACCGTCACCGTGTTAGTGGTAAATAGTCGCTTACAACGTTACGCTACCGGTCTCTTGGCTGATTCAAAACAACAGGAAGCCTGCCATGTCAGACAGTTTAAGTGTCACGACAGCCGATTCAGCAGTGCCCCCGGCCTGCCCAAAGGCCGCGCAGAATGATTTTTCTGCGGCGCCGATGCCCACCGTCCGTCGCACCCTGGAAGTACTTGGCTGGGTTGTTGTGGCCTGGCTGGTTATCGTAGGGCTCACTTCGATAGTGGGGCGGGCGGGGTTTCTGGCCGGTGCCCTGGAGTTGGCACCTGCGGATCCCGAGGGGGCTCTGGGCCCTTTCGACTACCGCTATTACGAACATGCGGTTGCGACAACCCTGCACCTAATCCCTGCCCTGGCCATCATGCTGCTTGGGCCGTTGCAGTTTATCCGTGGAATTCGCACTAAATACATCAAGTTTCACCGCTTGAGCGGCTACACATTCATGGTGTGTGGCGTGATTGGCGCACTTTCCGGCATTATTCTGGGTGTATTCAATCCGTTCATGGGGGTCAGTGGCCAGGGCTTCAACGAATCCATGGCCACCACTTTCTTCTCCGGTTATACCCTGTTCGCTCTGTTTATGGCGTTTGACCGGATCCGCAATCGGATGATCCCTCAGCATCGAGAGTGGATGATCCGTTCCTGGGCTTTGATGCTGGCGGTCACCACCGAGCGCACACTTCTGATCATTCTGCAGATCACTACCGAAATCGACATCGCTGTGCTGTTCGGCACTACCTTCTGGATGGCCGGCGTGGTAAACCTTGTCGCCGCTGAAAGCTGGATAAACCTGACCAGAACCCCTGGCAAGGGTACCCGTCACTGGAAAGACGCCGATGCCAGGGCCCTGGCCCGTTAGCGCGGCCCAGAACTCCCAGACCTTCTGCCGGCAAACTCCCCCAGATGTGCGCGTTCCATCTGCTCAACCAGCGCTAATCACATCGCAACGGGCAGGAAGACTCTGACCATCAGAGAATCACTGAAGATGGACTTGTTCTCTGGAAAAGGGCTGTCAGAGCAATCATAAGTAAGAAAACCCCGCATAAAAAAGAGGCACTTCAAATTGAAGTGCCCCAGGGTAAGTCAGGACCTACGGGGAATGAAGGTGTCCCTGACTGAAACAAGATAGGAGACGCAGAGGCTGCCACCCGGGCAGAAAACTGCGTTATTCGACTATTAAGACCGGGACCGGCAAAAATCCTTTCATACACAGAGGCAAAATTTTAACGCTTTGTTTTCCCGGTTATTTCAGGAGGCAGATTAAGCGGTTAGCACCATGACCTGGCCCGCCCGCAGATAACTTTCTGGGTCCGGAACAGTAGCGCTCACGCAGCCCCGCGCGGCGGTTCAGTCACTGTTCAGCCACTCTGTAACAATGTGTGATATTGCGCGGTCACTTGTTTCAGATCGGTTCCCGGGTACGCTCAGAAACGCTACTATCCGCGCCGCTTAAAGCCACAAAGTTTGCGTGGACGATTTACCGGAACAGGAGAGAGAAATTGCAGAAAGGTTTGCTTCGTTCAGTATTACTCCTTACCGCAGGCATCGGCCTGTTTATGACTTTCACCGCAGCAGCGCAGGAAGCCAGTGTCCTTCGGGGCCAGGATCTGTTTCAGTCGGAATGCTCCCGTTGCCACGTGCCAGCGGAAATGAACGGGCGCCTGGAGGCTCGCTGGATAGGCAGGTCCGGGCAGGAATTTTACGACCAGATCCGCCAGACCATGCCGGCCGAAACACCCGGCTCTCTCGCCAATGAACAGTACCTGGATCTTACTGCCTTCCTGCTGTCCGCGGGCAACGTGGCGATACCGGCCACACTGCCAGCGGCAGAACTGGTTGCCCTGAGTATCAATCCAGGCGCGGTAATCGCAACCGGTGGAGCAGCAGACAACTACGACTGGCACTCTTACGGCGGAAACCTGGGCTCCACCCACTACGCACCCCTGAGTCAGATCGACGCCGACAACGCGGCGCAGCTGGAAATTGCCTGGTCACTGGACCTGGGATTGTTTGGGCCCCGCGCGGAAACCCTGAGTGTCACCACGCCCCTGGTGGTTGATGGGGTAATGTACACCACGGCCGGATCAACGCGGAATGTGGTGGCCCTGGATGCTGTCACCGGCCAGCTGTTATGGCTGTGGCGCCCCGAGGAAGGCCAGCGCTTCGACCAGGCGCCCCGCAAGGGCTCAGGCAAAGGTCTCGCCTACTACGAAGCAGACGGGCAGGCCATTATTTTCACTATCACGCCGGGTTATTACCTGGTTGCGCTGGATGCAGGCAGCGGTGATCCGGTCGAAAGCTTCGGCGCCGGGGGCTACGTGGATCTGCAGCGTGGCCTGCGCCTGGGGTCGGGCCGTGAGGCCATCGACATCGGCATCTCGTTTCCACCGTTCGTCATTGACGGCGTGGTGATTGCCGGTGCCGCCCACGAAGTGGGTATGCGCCCGTCCTCTGCCAGCAACGTCAAGGGCGATATTCGCGGATTCGACGTCGGAACCGGTGAACTGCTATGGACTTTCAAGACTATTCCCGAGCCAGGCCAACCGGGCTCGGAGACCTGGCTAAGTGGCGCTGACTACACCGGTAATGCCGGCGTGTGGGCTCCCATGTCCGGCGATGCGGAACTGGGCCTGGTCTACCTGCCAGTGGAATCCGCTACCGGCGACCGCTATGGCGGTGACCGTCACGGTGCCAATCTGTTCTCCAGTTCCACCGTAGCGCTGGACTACAAAACCGGTGAGATGAAATGGTATTACCAGACTACCCATCACGACGTCTGGGACTGGGACACGCCCTCGGCACCGATAGTCGCCGACCTGCCGGATGGCACCCCGGCGCTGATTCAGACCCTGAAGCAGTCTCATTTGTTTGTGTTCAATCGTGAAACCGGCGAGCCGCTTTTTCCTGTCGAGGAGCGACCGGTGCCCGCCAGCGACGTGCCCGGGGAATGGAGCTCGCCGACCCAGCCTTTCCCCCTGCTGCCGGCACCCTATGATCGGCAGGGTTTCCAGGCCGATGACCTGGTGGACTTCACGCCCGGGATCAAAGACCGGGCGAAAGTCATTGCCGCCAACTACCGCTTCAGCGAACTCTACAGCCCGCCTTCTCTGTACAAGGCAGCCGACGGCAGCCTGGGTACGCTGCACCTGCCCTCCTCCACCGGCGGATCGAACTGGGAGGGCGCCCCCTATGATCCGGAAACCGGTCTGGTCTATGTGCCTTCCCGCACCGCCACCAGCGTGCTGTCGCTGGTCAGTGACCCATCCGCTTCATCAGTCCGCTATATTTACGGCGGTGACCGCACACCAAGCATTGACGGTATTCCGCTGGTCAAGCCGCCCTATGGCCGCGTAACGGCAATCGACATGGTTTCTGGCAAGCATGTCTGGCAGGTGGTCAACGGCGAAACACCGCAGAATATCGCCAACCATCCGTTGCTGGAAGGTGTCGATCTTCCCCCTACCGGCAAACCGACCCGCTCACCGCTGCTGCTGACCCGAACCCTGCTGTTTCAGGGCGAGGGGCCCGGCGGCGACCCGGTGCTATGGGTGCGGGACAAGGCCACCGGCGAGTCACTGGCCAGAATCGAACTGCCCGGCTCTGTTACCGGTGTGCCCATGACCTACATGGTCGAAGGCCGACAATACCTGGCCATGGCCGTCAGCAACTTTCGGCAACCTGCCAGGGTTGTAGTACTGGCGCTGCCTGACTGACGGGGACAGGCCGGCAGGATTTCTGCGGTTCATTCTGCTGCCGGGCTGTTCCCTCTGAACAGCCCCGGCCTGTCGGTTCCAGTTACCTTACCTGCAACCCGGCGGCGAGCGCCCCTCTCCTGCTGTATCCATATTACGACTTCACCTGCCCCTGTAGTCTGCTACACTTCCAGCCATGAAAAAACGCTGCTGGTGGCCGGGCGACGATCCGGTCTACGTTGATTACCATGATCGGGAGTGGGGCGTTCCCGTCCATGACGAACGTACCTGGTTCGAGTTTGTCTGCCTGGACGGGCAGCAGGCCGGGCTCAGCTGGATTACCGTCCTCAAAAAACGGGACAATTACCGCCGGGCCTTCCATAATTTCGACCCTCTCAAGGTGTCCCGCATGCGTGACAGCACCATTGAGAAACTGCTGTCAGACACCGGGCTGATCCGCAATCGCCTGAAACTCTATTCGATCCCGATCAATGCCAGGGCCTTTCTTCAAGTACAGGCTGAATTCGGCTCTTTCGATGACTATATCTGGCGGTTCGTAAACGGCAGGCCGCTGGATGGCAAGCGACACAAGCCCGGTGACGTGCCCGCCACGACACCGGAGAGTGATGCCATGAGCAAAGACATGAAGAAACGGGGCTTCAAGTTCTGCGGCTCTACTATCTGCTATGCGTTCATGCAGGCCGCCGGCATGGTTAATGATCACCTGCACGACTGCTACCGCTACGAAGAAATCAAACGATTAAACAAACACCCCTGATCTGTAAACGACAAAGGAAACCACAATGATTGGATATGTGACTCTTGGCACTAACGACATTGAAAAAGCCGCCAGGTTCTACGATGAACTGTTAGCCGTAATCGGCGCCAAGCGCTTCATGGAGATGGACAACTTCATCGCCTGGGCTGTCGATCCGACTAAGCCGGCACTCTCTGTGACCAAACCCTTCGATGGAGATCCCGCTACCGTTGGTAATGGTGTGATGATTTCACTCGCTGCAGACAGCCCCGCCATGGTGGACAAAATATACGCCAAGGCGATTGAACTGGGAGCCCAGGACGAAGGACCGGCTGGCCCACGCGGAGACAATTTCTACGCAGGGTATTTTCGCGATATGGACGGCAACAAGCTGAACGCCTTCTGCATGATTCAGAACGCCTAGGCAGCCAGCACAGGGTCTCGGGCTTAAGCGCCCGAGGACTGGGGAACTGCCGGAATCATTGCCGAAGCGGTGGCTGCAGCGAGAACAGGTGAAAGGCGGAGCCTATCGCTAACAGAGAGGCACTTGAGCCTGTTTTTCATTCTGTAAGGGGCAGATAATCGGTGACGGGTAGCCGCCGGTCCACCCTTGCCCCTCCTGGCCACAACTGCAGGTTCTGGTACTACCAGCAAGAAGCCGAGCCCCGGACAGGCTTGTCCCTCGCTCTATAGATTGCCGATCTTGCGATCCACTTCGAAACCGCGATCGGTCACTATCTCTTCAAGTACCTGAATCCGTTGCCGGAGGCTGGCAACCTCCTGCTCCAGGGCCCGGGTGGAACTGCTGTGCAGTTCCTTATCAAGCCGGTTGAGTTGGGCACTGGTGGCTTTCTTGTATTTGAAATATTCAGAAATCAACACGATCAGGATTATCGGCGTCATAACCGCCATCATCACACCAAACAATTGCAATGAAGCATCCATAGACTGACTCCTCTTAACAGGCCCTGAGCCTGAATTTCGGTGGCATTGAAACTCGGCCGGGAATCCCTAAAGCGCCCGCACCGGTCGAAACACGCTGCCCAGCAGCAGCCAGAAGATAGAGACAAAAACACTGATGAATTCAAATTCAGACATGAGCACAAGAAACCTGGCAGTAGCTGGTGAGTGTTAAACGATTCTGATAGTTCTTTTTATACAGGAGCAACTTTTTCAATTTCCCCTGCTTACCTGCTTTCTCAGTTGCCTGCTTGGTAGCTTACTTGCTTTCTTTCTATTTATGAAACCTCGCTTCCCGTTTCCCGTTTTCCTGCCATCTGGCTATCTCGCTCAGGCAGATTAGCTCTGCCCCATCGATCAGTCCTCTTCATTCAGCGCGCTGAATGCCGCCTGGCCCAGTTCTTCGGCTTTCTGTTCATACACTACCTGGTGCAGTATATCCGCGATCACTCTCTGGAAACTGTCGGAATGGAGATAGGCCGCCACATTGCCGTCGGCAGGATCGAGAGCGATCTTACGCAATTCAAGCAGATGATCCTCGGTAATCAGGATAACCGGTGTTGGCCTGCGAATCGGGTAGCGCCGTTCCGCTGCGCGCAGTTTGAAAAGAAACTGGTCCCGGCGTTTCTTGTGGTTATTCCAACCGGTTATGATGCAGGACAGCCTGTTGGTCAATAAGCCAAAGCCGCGATTGTACTGACGAACCACGTCAAACGCGTTCGCCTCGTTGTAGGTGTTGACGGTGGTATACAGTCCGGTGGCACCAATTGTTGCGGCAATATCGTCCACCAGGGCATTATTCAGATCGTATATCAATATGACCGGTTTGAAACTCATCGGCAGGTCTACCTTCTTTGTTCTCTGTTTTTTGACTGATTATGACCTGAATACCACGTTCGCGCTAACCGGGTCACGTGCAGTGACCGTGCGATTGGCCGGCACATCGGGATCTTCGTAGCCAAAGGCCAGTCCAAACAGAATCCCGGTACCGTCCGGAATATCGAATGCGTCCCGCACCAGATCCGGGTAGTTTCGCATAGTACCCATGGGACAGCTGTGCAGACCGAATGCCACCATTGTCAGCATCAGCGTCTGAGCCCACATACCCACATCGATCGCGACAGTAGTGCCAAATGACAGGTCCATGCCGATAAACGCCATACAGGGAGCGTCAAAAAATTCAAAGTTGCGCAGCACGGCGCGTTGCCTGCCCTCCCGATCCCCGCGCTCGATACCCATCTCCGTATACAGGGCCACAGCGCATTCCACCTGGCGCTTACGGTACTCGTTTTCAAAATCACCCCGATAGGGATAATCCGGGTTCGGCGGAATGCCTTCGCGGGTTAACCGTACCATCTCCGCACTGAGCTTCTTTTTCAGCTCCCCGCTGGCCACATAGGCTTTCCATGGTTGCACATTACAGTTCGACGGCGCCTGCTGGGCAATCTCAAAAATCCGCTCCAGGGTTTCCTGTGGTACTTCCTTATCCAGATACCCTCTCACCGAGCGACGTCCGTAGATTGCCTCAACAAGACTCATGCCCGGATCAGTAGCAACGATTTTTCCGTGGTCCTGCAACATTGGTACCTCCAAAACTGGTTTTCTGAATCTGAGCGGAAGCACAGCGTACTACTACAGTATGTACAGTACGCGAGCATTACCCGCGGAAATTCAACGGTGAGCCCGCAAGCTCAGCGCACTGTAATACCTGAGTGTTCCTCGAGAAAAAAAATCAACGACGAGCTGCAGGCGCAGCAGCTCTTAACTCAGAATTCGGCCACCATCAACATCTACAGTTGTCCCGGTAACAAAGCCATTCTGCATAACAAACAGAATCCCCTCTGCCACCTCTTCCGAAGTACCAGGCCGCTTAATGAGGTGACTGGCCGTCATGGCATTGAGCTTGTCCTGTTTCTCCTCTCCCATCCAGTCGAACATCGCCGTGGCTATGGTGCCGGGAGAAACGATATTCACCCGCACCGGCGCCATTTCCACTGCCAGGCAGCGGGCCAGGTTTTCCACCGAGGCGCCGACACAACTCAGGGCCGACTGGGCGGGCCTGATTTTCCGTGCCGGGGAGCCGCTGACCAGCGTTATAGACGCGTCTGCCGCCAGGTACGGCGCACCGGTTCTGACCACCTTGGTGTAGCCCCATAACTTGTCATAGGCTGCCTTGAACTGCTCTTCGGTCTGTTCCAGAAACGGCTTGAGCGTTCGCTCGCCGCCGATAGCTGCCGAGACCAGGTGATCGATACTGCCCACCTCTTTGAACAGAGCCTCCAGGGCCGCCGTGTCATGGGTGTCCGCCTGAACCACCTTGAAACGGCCGTCGGCCACGGCACGCGCCTTTTCCAGATTGGCCGCCGTACGGCCCGCCGCCCAGACATTTGCGCCTGCTTCACTCGCCGCTACTGCGGCCGCCAGGCCGATGCCCGCCGTGCCACCTATAATGACAACGTTTTTACCTGCCAGCTTGTTTGTACTCATCTACAACTTCCCCTTCAACATAATTTGTACTTATTTAGTAATTGGTTTCCCGGAGCCTCTACCGCCGCATGCTCTACCTTGTGCTGCTGCCTCAACGCTGCACCGTCCGCCCGGCCCCGGCATCAGAATATCCGGCCCGGGCTCAGAATTCCTTTTGGATCCAGGCTTTGCTTGAGGATCCGCATCAGGGCAATTTCTTCTTCGCTGCGGCTGAAACCAAGAAATGGTTTCTTCATCATGCCAATGCCATGTTCGGCCGAGATCGACCCCTGTAACTCCTGAACCAGCCCGTAGATAACCTCATCAATCTGTCGGTGGGCCTGGCGTGTGTCAGGCCCCACGTTGACGACGATATGCACATTACCGTCGCCTACGTGACCGAACAGGCCGACCACTGTTGCCGGCCACTGGTCAGTGAGCCTGCGAGCAACCTCGTCACCAAAATACCCCATGTCACCCACATTCAGGCTGACATCGTAGGCATGCATGAACCCCGCGCCTGTTATCACTTCGGCGGCTGCATCCCTCACCCGCCAGATACCCTCGATCTGTTTTTCTGTATCGGCAATCACGCAGTCTGCCACCAGCCCGCTCTCCAGCGCCTGATTCAGGGTGCTGACGAACAACTCACGATCCCGGGCCGGCTCCGATCCCATGGCCTCCACCAGCACATAAAAACCGTATTGTGGCTGGAGGGGTAACTGCACCTCCGGCAGGTGCGTGGCAATCAGCTGGTAGGTATTGTCCCAGAGTACTTCGAAGGCTGTCAGATCACCCGCCAGGTGCTGCTGACAGTACAGCAGCAGTTCCGCCACCTGGTCAAAGGAAGCGGCGCCACACAGTGCCACTGTCTGGCTTCTGGGTTTCGGCTGCAGCTTCAACACCGCGCGGGTGATCACACCGAGTGTCCCTTCACTGCCGATGAACAGTTGATTGAGGTCGTAACCGCTGTTGTTCTTGCGCAGCTTGTTCAGCCCGTTGACAACGGTGCCGTCGGCCAGAACCGCCTCGACACCAAGAGTAAGCGCTCTGGCCATGCCGTAGCGAATAACCCGGTTGCCGCCGGCATTGGTGGACAGGTTGCCGCCGATGGTACAGCTGCCACGGGCCCCTAGATCCAGGGGAAATAACAGCCCCTGGGACTCGGCTCGTTCCTGAATGGTCTGCAACTCGACACCGGCTTCCACCGTCATGGTGCTGGTGAAGCGATCGATCTCCTCGATTCTTTTCATTCGCTCCAGGCTCAATGCCAGCTCGCCTTCCAGAGGCGCGGCCGCGGATACCAGGCCGGTCAGGCCGCCCTGGGGGGCCACTGGCTGGCCCCACTCATGGCAGGCCTTGAGCAGCTCCGAAACCTCCCGGGTACTGGCTGGTCGTAACAGCATTGCCGGCCGGATCGCGCGACTGCCCATCCAGTCGCGGTAATTGCGCGGCTGAATCGCATCGCCGGTCAGGAAACCAGCCGGGCCAAGAATGGACTGCAGCCTGGCTTTCAGCTCGCTGCTCAAATACGTTGTGACAGTCATCGGTGTTATTTTTTACCTTCGACAATGGCGCAGCAATACCCACCCGGCCAGGGATTTCCGAACGGCAATAGACCGCGCGGCTGCCCCGGGATGGTAGCACACTTGTTGAAACTGGAAGACCCTTGCACCCCGGTACTCCCCGCCAGATCCGGCTTTCAACACCTGCTCACCAGATGCCGCCGTCATGACCTGACCGCGCTTTACGCAGGAATTTTCTGTTTGCACGCTCAGCTGAGGTAGAATGTAAACCGCAAGACGCGCTACGCGTAATCAATTTCTGACCGGGGATACCGCCATGAAAACAACCAGTTTCCTGATTCTAAGTCTGTTCCTGCTCTCTTCCTGCACCTGGGTCAGGGTGACCCCGGAAGGCGAATCCGTGCGACTGCTGAGTCAAAGTCAGGCCACTAACTGCTCCCGACTGGGCTCCACCACCTCCACCACTTCAAGCCGCCTGCTGTTTATTCCACGCGGAAGCGAGAAGGTACAGGCTGAACTGGTGGACCTGGCCCGCAACGAGGCCGGCCTGATGGGCGGCAACGCCATCGTCGCCGAATCCACAGTAATAAACGGCCGCCAGCAGTTCATCGTGTATCGCTGCCCTTAGGAGACCTCTGATTCATCAGGGAGTATCCGCTGCTGAAGCTGAGGAACTTTATCGCGGTCGAGAATGCGGGCCAATGCAGGTGAGAGCCGGAATTGACCGGCAGTAACTGCCTTCACTGGCCTGTTCTGTCCTGCAACAGCGATCGCGCAGATAACGACCGGACGGCCCATCAGTACTTCAGCGGCCGATCGAAAATCTCGCGATCGAACTCATCTTCCCAGTTGGCCACTGCCGTGGCCACACTCAGGTCACCGGTGACGTTGACCACTGTGCGCAGCATGTCCAGGGGACGATCAAACGGCAGGATGAAGCCGACCACCAAAGCAATCTGCTCAGGCGCGATCCCAATAGCCTCCATCACCGCCGCCATCAGGAATAGAGAGGCACCTGGCACGGCGGCAGTCCCTATGGAGACGATGGTTGTCGCACCGGCGATAATGCCATAGTCAGCCAGGGACAGTTCCATACCGAAAGCCTGAGTGGCGAAAATAGTCACAATCCCCACGTAAAGCGCCGAGCCATCCATGTTGATGGTCGCCCCCAGCGGCAACACCGTGGATGCCACCACCGGCCTGACGCCCAGGTTCTCCTCGGCAACCGACATGGACATCGGCAGCGTGGCCGAACTGCTGGACGTGGAAAACGCCAGCAGCATGGCGTCGCGAGCGCCACGGAAAAAATTGGCTGGCGACAGTTTGAGCAGGAACCGCATGATGCCGCCATGGACAATGACCACGTGGGCCACACAACCGATAACCACTGCAGCTGCCAGGCGGGTAACGTCCAGCAGCGCCGACAACCCCTGGTTCCCGGCCACCCAGGCAATCAGGGCGAAGACGCCGAACGGGGCGAATTCCATTACCCAGTGGGTGATCTTCAGCATGACTTCCATGCCTGCGTCCATGAAATCCGCTATCGGTCGACCCTTTTCACCAATGGTCAGCAGGGCGACTCCCACCAGCAGGGCAAAAAAGATGATCGCCAGTATGTTTCCTTCACTCAGGGCCTGAAACGGATTCTCCGGCACGATGGTCATGAGACGTTGTGACAGGGGAATCGCCTCCTGCACCGCGTCCGGGGTGGCACCGGACAGATCCACACCGACACCCGCCTGCAACACCGTGGCAAGGAACAGACCGATGATGATGGCCAGCAGAGTAGTAACCATATAAAGTGCGAGGGTTTTAACACCCAGCGACCCCAGCTTGGAAGGATCGCCCATGGAAACGACTCCGGCCACCAGGGTGACAAACACCAGCGGCACCACCACCATGCGGATCAGTCGCACGAACAGGTCACCTATCCAGCGTATGGACTCAGCCCCCTCGCCCCACAACATGCCCACGACCAGCCCCAGGAACAGTGCCAGCATGATGCGCTTCCAGAGCGCTGTTTCAAACCAGGTGGTCAACATGGATGCCTCCGAAAAATTCCAAATCCCGATTTTCGACCCTGTCAGCAAGACCTGGGATGAACCGGTGCTCCCCCGCTGTCGACTGACCATCAGTCTGCGGTTGCGATCAGACTATAGAAATTCATAACATACTTCCATTCTTTATAGCCGCTATCTACCCGCTACGGAGTGTTCACTCCAGCTGTAGAGGAGCAATCGTCAATTACAAGGGGACTACACTTGAAAGACTGGATCGAAGGGCATGTCGTCGACAACATACACTGGAGCAAGCACCTGTTCTCCCTGCGGATCGAGGCTGATGTGGCGCCCTTCAAGGCCGGTCAATTCACCAGCCTGGCGCTGGACATCGATGAGGAACGGATCGCCCGCCCCTACTCCTATCTCAGCGCGCCTGGCCAGCAACCGGTGGAGTTTTTTTTCTACACGGCCACCGGGGGCGTACTTTCCAATGCCCTGATCGGCTTGCAACCCGGGGACCGGCTCTGGATCAAACAGCACGCCAATGGCTTTTTCACCCTCGACGAAGTACCAGCCGGACGTGACCTGTGGATGCTGGGGACCGGCACCGGGGTCGCGCCATACTATTCTATCGCCAGAACGCCGGAGCCCTGGCAGCGATTCGAAAACGTCGTCATCGTGAATGCGGTGAGATCCCGCGACGACCTGCAATACCTGGACCTGATTGAAGAACTGAAAGAACAGCACGGCGACCGGTTCCAATTCCAGGCCTTTGTCAGCCGCGAGCAGGTGCCGGACACCCTCCCTGGCAGAATTCCCGCGGCAATCACCAATGGCTCACTGGAACAGGCTGTCGGACTGGAGCTGTCGCCGGAGCACTCCCAGGTGATGCTTTGCGGCAATCCGGACATGGTGTCGGACAGCATCGAGATACTGAAACGGCGCGGCTTCAGAAAAAACCGGCGGCGCACGCCGGGTCACATTACCACCGAGAATTACTGGTAGCCAGGCGGCGCAGCCCGCTCCACCATCAGCCGCTCCAGTGCCAGGCCGATAGCCACCATTGTCTGCTCGGCAAAGGACGGTGCGATCAGCGTCAGCCCTGCGGGTTCTCCATTGCCCCGGATACCCATCGGCAGCGTGAGGGCCGGGAAATTGGCAGCGGCTGCCAGTGACGCGTGCAGATTATTCATCGACAGCAGCACGTCAAACTGCTGGCCGTCGATGGTCGCACCCAATACTTCAGCCCCGACGGTCCGAATTTCGTTTCTCATGGCCACTACCTGATCGGCACTGAACTCCATGTCGACCATGGCGTCGAAAAGTGCCTGACCATAGGGAGCGCGACTCTCCTCATCGACACTGTTGAACAACACGATTTCCTCGACCCGCGTCACTCCCACGGCTGGAGCGGCGATGTTTTCCAGGTAGCTGGCCAGATCCCGCTTCATCTCTGCCCCCAGGAATTCACCGAAGCGGGCCAGCGTAAATTCCGGCAGGCCGGTTTCCAGCACCTCGGCTCCGGCAGCCCGCAGGACATCCAGAGCGTCACGAAAGAGTGGTTCGGAGTCCAGACCCGCCACATAACCGATACGTCGGCCAGCCAGGTCAGCCTCTTCAGGCGACAACCCCGCCTCCACACTGAGCAGCGGCATCAGACTATCCATGCGGTCATAGCCGACCATCCCATTGAACAGGATGACAGCATCGGTCACGGTCCGGGCTATCGGGCCCACGGTATCCAGAGTGCCGGAGATCGGTACCACACCGTGGCGGCTGAGCAGGCCGGTGGTCGGTTTCAAGCCCACCAGGGCATTATGACTGGCCGGTGACAGGATGGAACCGGATGTCTCCGAGCCGACCGCCACGGCAGCGTAGTTGGCCGCCACGGCCACCGCGCTGCCGGAACTGGAGCCGCCTGTCTCGATCAGCATCCTGCCATAAGGGTTGAGTGTCTGCCCCCCCATAGCACTGTAGCCCAGCGGGCAACCCTCACAGAAATAGTAGGCCCATTCGCTCAGGTTTGCCTTGCCGAGGATAACCGCGCCATTGGCCCGCAAACGACGGGTGATGAAGGCGTCAGCGGTACTATTCGCGGCCATCACCACGGCGCCTGCCGTGGTTGGCATACCCAACGTTCCAATATTATCCTTGAGCAGCACCGGTATTCCGAACAGGGAGTAATCATCCACCTCCAGCCCTGCCGCCACTGCCCTGTCCTTGCCCCTGGCCACGGCGACCACATCCGGATTGAGCGCGATCAGGGCATTCAAAGCCATGTTTTTGTCGCTTTCAAAGAGACGGATGCGATACAGGTAGAATTTGACCAGATTTTCATAGCTCAACCGTCCCGCGCGAACTGCACGCTGCAGCGACGGAATATCCTGCTCCAGGATCAAGGGCTTCAGTTCGTTGTAGAGGAGCTCGGAAAAGTCGGCCAACTGCTGATTGAAAGGGTCCCACAACCGGTTTTTGTCCAGGTGGCGGGAATTGATCAGCCTGAAGCGCAGACGCGGATTATCATTCGCTGCGAGTTGCTCCAGCAAGGGCGCCTCGTCGAAGGGCGCCCAGTTAAAGGGCTCAGGTTGCTGGGAGACCGCTGGTTCCGCTGCTGACAGCAATAACAACAGCAATGGGAAAACGGCATAGTTGCGCCATTTCGCAACCAGTAAACTGAAACAAATTTTCATATTCGATCGCACATCATTGTAGTCAGATTCAAACAATTGTATCTGGCAGATTGGCGCATTGCGCGAAATTCGCGATTTCCCTGGCCACCGACAGGGGAGTCAGCAGCACAACAATACAATAATTCTATAAAAAGCCAGTACACGTCTTCACCCTGGATCACCCAAAACCCTACCCCACATCTTGTACAGTGCTGCCCGGCCAGCAACTCTATCTGGTGCATTGTAAGTATCAGTAATCAATTGCGGCATTCCTTTCCCGTGCTGTTGGCACGCTCAGCCTTGAGCAGTCCAACGGCAGCGCTTTTTTATCCAACTCAATCCTTGTAAAGTCAACGAGTTGTAATATTAAGTTAATACAGTATTTCGCTCATTACGTGATGGCCTTAACAGCAGCTCTGAAGGCCTGACTATTACAATGCACTCAGACTGCCGCTTCCTTACTCCGGTTGACTTCTTGACTCCGGTCAAGTCTCTGCTGTGTTGGCAAGCTGCATAAGTGGTAGAATGCTCGATCACGCGCATCTTAAGAAGATCAGGATCCACCGGTTCATTGGACTGGCGCGACCGCTTTGGGGCAGTAGCAGTAAGTAGTAGATCAAGTAATAAATAGAGAAGGGTCAAGAAATGACACCCGAGCAACCCACCCCCGGGTAAAGCTTGTGGGTGCATACCACTAACTACCGGTCAGCATGACAACACTAAGAATTTTCAATAACCACATCAAGATCTGCTTCATCGTGCTGGCAATCGCCGAAAGCCTGGCATTTTTCGAAGCTGTCTACCTCGCCTACGCCATCCGGTTTCAGACCATGGACTTCGCGTCACCGGAGGCAATGGCGGCAGAACTGTTCCCCAAAGCCCTGCTGTTCGCCGTCGCCAACATGCTCGGCATGACCGCCCTGGGCCTTTATCAGCAGGATCAGTTTCGGGGCCGGATCGGCTATGCCCACATCCTGTCCCGGGTACTTGTAAGCCTGATGCTGGTGTTCCTCGCCCTCATGATCCTTTTTTACCTGGCCCCCTATTTTCAGCTTGGTCGCGGGGTTACTCTGCTGTCATTCCTGGTCAGCCTGATTCTCGTCGTCGCCATCCGCCGCCTGTTCGTCCTGTACCTGGGCGCCGACCTGGTCACTTCAAGAGTTCTGGTATTTGGCGTCGGCCGTAATGCAGCCAGCCTGCTCATCAAGGATGACGGTAACCTGCCTACCAGCTCCTACCGGATCATGGGCTTCATTTCCACGCCGGAACAGCAACGCTTTGTACCCGAGGAAAAGGTAATTGAAATCGGCGATTCACTGTTGAACCTGGCACGCGCCCACGACGTGACGGAAATCGTCATAGCCCTGGATGACCGCAATGAGAATTACCCGGTGCAGCACATGCTGGACTGCAAACTCGCAGGAATCAATGTAACCGATCCGATCTCCTTCCTGGAACGAGAACAGGGCAAGGTCAATCTCTCGCACCTCAACCCTTCCTGGATGGTTTTCAGCGACGGATTTCGCGGCTCAAAAATCAAGACCGCCCTGTCTCGGGCCTTTGACGTGGCGTCCAGCCTGCTGATCCTGATCGTCACGGCGCCGATCCTGGGGCTGGTGACCTTTCTCATCGCCCTGGAGGGCGGTTTCCGCGAACCGGTTCTGTATCGCCAGCAACGAGTAGGCAAGAACGGTCAGGTCTTTGACCTGCTCAAGTTCAGAAGCATGCGGGTTGACGCGGAGAAAAATGGCGCCCAGTGGGCCGGGCAGAACGACGCCCGGGTTACCCGGGTCGGGTCGGTAATCCGTAAATTGCGAATCGATGAGCTGCCGCAGATCGTGAACATCCTGAAGGGCGATATGCGGCTGGTAGGCCCCCGCCCGGAACGACCGGAATTTGTCCAACAGCTCAGCCAGACCATCGATTACTACCAGCAACGCCACTCGGTCAAACCGGGTCTGGCGGGCTGGGCCCAGCTCAAGTATCCCTACGGGGCCAGCGAGAAAGACGCCTACGAAAAGCTGCAGTACGACCTTTACTACATAAAGAATGCCAACCCGGTTATGGATTTCTTTATTCTGCTGCAGACCCTGGAAGTCGTTATTTTTGGTAAGGGCGTCCGGTAGGAGGACTACTGCTTACCGCGAGTCAGATACACGTGTCGTAGAGTCAGCGGTACCGCCCACTTTGCCAGACCGGTCTTGCCCGGCAAAAATAACAGTTGCTCTGGCCATTGCCTCCTCTGCCCGCCATCGGCACAGTACCGCCCAACCGGCAGTCCACCAGATCTGGCCGCTGCCACATTCACAAGCCAGAAATTTTTGTTATTGCTGTGACGCAGTTCTATTCTGCCTACGCATTTTTTATGCTCTAATCCGTTTATAAATAGCCCCATTAACAACAAGTTACGGTGGAATCATTACCTTGAACATAACTAACTCCAGGATCGCAGTGATTGGACTTGGCTACGTGGGATTGCCCCTGCTGGCTGCTTTCGGCAAAAAATTCCCCTGTGTCGGATTCGACATCCAGAAAGGACGTATCAGGGAACTGACAGAGGGCTACGACAGAACCAATGAAATGTCGCGGGAGGAACTGGCTGCTGTCGACGTGAAGTACAGCGCCGACCCGGCCGATCTGGCCGACTGCAATGTCTTTATTATCACCGTCCCCACGCCTATCGATCAGCAGAATCGCCCCGACCTGAGCCCCCTGCAGAGTGCCAGCAGACTGGTTGGCTCGGTACTCGGCAAGGGCGACGTGGTGATCTACGAATCCACCGTCTATCCCGGCGCCACCGAAGAAGTCTGTGTACCGATTCTGGAGCAGGTATCTGGTTTACGTTTTAACCAGGACTTTTACGCCGGCTACAGCCCTGAACGCATCAACCCCGGGGACAAACTGCATCGCATAGAATCCATCGTCAAGGTGACATCAGGCTCAACGCCCGAAATCACCCGGTTCGTGGACGAGCTCTATAAATCGATTATCACTGCTGGCACTCACAACGTCAGCAGCATCAAGGTGGCGGAAGCCGCCAAGGTGATAGAAAACACCCAGCGGGATCTCAACATCGCCCTGATCAACGAGCTGTGTATCATCTTTGACAAGCTCGGCATCGATACCGAGGAAGTCCTGAAGGCCGCCGGGAGCAAGTGGAACTTTTTACCCTTCCGGCCGGGACTGGTCGGTGGACACTGCATCAGCGTGGACCCCTACTATCTGACTCACAAGTCCCAGGAAATCGGCTACCACCCGGAAGTAATCCTGGCCGGGCGACGTATCAATGACGGCATGGGTACTTACATTGCGGAGCGGGTTATCAAATTGCTGACTCGCAAACGAATCCACGTGGTGGACTCCCGCATTCTGATCATGGGGCTGACATTCAAGGAGAACTGTCCGGACCTGCGCAACACCCGCGTGGTGGATGTCATCAACAGCCTGCGTGAATTCAACACCCAGATAGACGTCTACGACCCCTGGGTCGCTGCAGCGGATGCCGAGGAGGAATACGGACTCAATGTCATCGACAAACCACAGCCCGGCAGCTATGACGCCGTGCTGCTGGCCGTTGCCCACGACCAGTTTCGGGACATGGGTCTGGAGGCGATCCAGGCGCTCTGCAAACCGGACCATGTAATCTTCGACGTCAAGTATCTGTTTCCTTTCGAAGCCGGTCTGCACCGCCTTTAGGCAACGGGTCGACCACCGACACATTCACGGAAAGCATTATGAGCAAAGGAATTCTGGTCACCGGCGGCGCCGGGTATATCGGCAGTCATGTAGTCAAGCTGCTTGGCCAACGGGGTGAGCGCGTGGTGGTGCTGGACAATCTCAGCACCGGATTCAGAAACGCGGTAAGCGCCGGCGAACTGATAGTCGGCAATACCGGTGATCGCCAGTTGGTTGCAGAACTGCTTAAAAAATACGACGTCGATACGGTCATGCATTTCGCTGCCCACACAATCGTTCCAGAATCCGTGTCCGACCCGTTGAAATATTACGGTAACAACACCTGCTCGACACGTAACCTGCTGCAATGCTGTCAGGAGGCAGGCGTCAGCCATTTCATATTTTCCTCTACTGCCGCAGTCTATGGTGAGCTGAAAGAGGGCGTGGCCCGGGAGGACACCCCCACGGCACCGATAAACCCCTATGGCACATCCAAGCTGATGAGCGAATGGATGATCAGGGATCTGTGTGCGGCGTCAGCGCTGGAAGCCGTTGCGCTGCGTTATTTCAATGTCGCGGGCAGCGACCCTGACGGGGAAATCGGCCAGAACACCGAAAAGGCCACCTTGCTGGTCAAGGTCGCCTGTGAGGTGGCCCTGGGCAAGCGGGAAAAACTGCTGGTTTTCGGCACTGACTATCCGACGCCCGACGGCACTGGTATTCGCGACTACATCCATGTTTCAGATCTGGCTTCGGCGCACCTGGCGGCACTGGACTACCTTCGCGCCGGCGGCAGGTCCACCACCCTGAACTGTGGTTACGGTCATGGGTACAGCGTCAAAGAAGTGATCGATGCCGTGGAACGCTGCCAAGGGACAGCACTCAATGTGGAATACACCGACCGGCGTGCGGGAGATCCGGCGACACTGGTTTCCAACGTGGAATCAATCCACCGAACCCTGGACTGGGAACCCCGCTTCGACGACCTGGACACCATCGTGAAAACGTCCCTGCAATGGGAACAGAAGCTGGCGCAGGAGTCGGCCGGGAAATAAGGTCTATTCGTGGCGCAGGGCTTCCACCGGATCCATTTCGGCGGCCCGCATCGAAGGGTAGATGCCAAAAATCACACCGATGAGCGCGGAGATGGAAAACGCCAGCAACGGTGCCATTGGCGTAACTATAGTGGTCATTCCCCAGAACGCTGAGATGGCGAAGGGAATTATGACCCCGAGCACCACGCCGATCAGCCCACCGACGCCGGAAAGAATGACTGCCTCGATCAGGAACTGGGTGATAATGTCACGCTTCTTGGCGCCCAGCGCACGTCGAATACCGATCTCCCGGGTTCGCTCCGTCACACTGGCGAGCATGATGTTCATGATTCCGATGCCCCCGACCAGCAGAGAAATGCCGGCAATCGCCCCGGCCACAATCTGGTCCCGCAGGGCGCTCTCCTCTGCCTGACGCAGCAGTGCCAGGGGTACTTCAACCGTATAGTCCGCGCCCCGGTGCCGGCGCTGCAGGATTTGCTCGATGATCTCACCCACCTCGATCACGGTTTCCTGATTGTCGACCCGGATAATGGCTTCATGCAGCTCCACGGTCTCCGACTCCATGCCGCCGGCTGTCTGTCTGACAAGGGTTTCGCCAAACCGGGAACGGGAGGAAGTAATGGGAACAAACACCCGGGTCGGAGCGGCATTGGAACTGCCCGCCTGGTTCTGCCCGAGGTTGGAAAACCCCTCCGGTTCCATGATGCCGACGACATTGTAGTAATCACTGTCAATCTTGATGCTCTGCCCCAGCGGGTTATCGATGGGGAACAGCTGTCGTGACACCTCGTCGCTGAGCACCACCACATTGGCATGGTCCCGGACCTCAGCCTCACTGAAGAATCGCCCCGCCTGCAGGGTGTAGTTGCGTGAGACCGGGTAATCCACCTGAGTTCCCACCACGTCGGCATTCATGCTTTTCTCAAGGTGCCAGATATTCTTTTTTACTATGCGGGAGGAAATCACTCCATTCACACCCGGTATGGTCATCCGGATAGTGTCGATGTCGGCACCGGTCAGGCCATAAACCACGGCCTGGGGCGGACCAAAGCCCTGGCCGCTGTTTTCTTCGATTTCCGCCGGCTTGACACTCTTCAGCAGGATATTGCTCGCACCCAGGTCTCGGAACTGCTGCTGGGCTTCATAGCTGGCACCTTCGCTGACAGCCAGCATGGCGATAACGGCCGCCACACCGATTACGATCCCCAGCACCGTGAGCAACGACCTGAGGCCGTGTGAATAGATACTCTTCAGGCCAACCTGAGTAATTTTCTTGAAGCGCACCAGATTGAACCCGCTTACGGACGCCAACCGCCGCACAGGCATCGGGCTTTCTCCGCTGGGACCGGGAACAGTCAGTTCAGTCATGGCAATCCGATAAGAGGCTGGTTGAGGGGACTGGCCGTAGGCAATCACTCGCACGGCCAGTCCGCTAATTTATCACGATCTTGACCATTTGCCCCGGTTTTATGGCAGCATTTCGGCTGCATAGCCGGTTGATTCACGGTATTTTGCATGCATTTCATGATCAAGATCAGGTTTTTTAGTAGGTATAGCCTCGCTTATGCCGTAAGATAGACGTCGCCTGGCAGGTTCTAAGCCGAGAGTACAGCTCTATATATAACGGCGGTGATCGGCATTGCGTTGACAAGGCTGGTCGTGACCCTTCAAGGGCCTCAAATAAAAAAAGGCGAGACAATCAAGAGTGCGATATAAATCGTAATCACCAGCCTTAAAACCAGTAGCAGCACCATAACTATTTATATAAAACCATAAAACCACAGTACCGTGAAACCAATAAAGGGAGGTTGACATGTCACCACTTCGTTACGCTCTTGCCCTGGCAATCCCAGGCCTGCTGGCTGCTCCACAGCTGTTCGCCCAGAGTCAGGCAGAAACCATCGAGAAAGCTCTTTCACCCCTGCCGGCTGATCTGCGGGCGGATGCCACCGTGTATACCTATGACGATACCACCGGCAACCGCATCACCCTGAAGACGGGTTCCAATCATGTGGAATGCCAGCCCACCGACGCAGAGGGTTTCACTCGCTGCAACCCGGTCTCCCTGCGCGCCCGCAACGACCTGTCAGCCAAATTGAGGGCTCAGGGCCTGGAAGGCGAAGCACTGCAACTGGCGCTCCAGAAAGCCGAAGACGAAGGTCAGATTCCGCCACGGGTTTTTGGTGCCCTGAGCTACCGACGCTTTGACACCCCGGATCGAATCCAGTACCTGTTCGTGATCTCGCTGCCTAATGCCAGCGCCGAGCAACTGGGCATGCCGACAGGCCCGCAGCGAGACAACGCGCTGGCTGGTAGAGGCACACCCTGGATGATGCGGTCTGGTACCTCCGGTGCTCACCTGATGATTCCTGTCAACGGTACCGAATATTCCAATAACGGTCACTGAAGTCCGGTAAATTTCGGATGCGACTGCCTGACGACAGGCCGCGCAGAAAAAACAAAACCCCCGTTGCCGGTCCAGGCAGCGGGGGTTTTTTTCAGCCCGGGACTGGCTGATTGTCAGGCTGATCAAAGAAACGACCCGACCCGGAAATTTCACGAAAAACCGTCGCGATGCAGTGCCCTGGGGCGGCCACAGCAGGAGTTCAGTGAAAGATCCGCGCTAACGGCGCTCGTCGCTTTCGACTACGCCATCGCGCAGGCGGACCCATCGGTGCGACCGCTCTTCCAACTCCTCCGAGTGGGTCACCATGATAAGGGTCTTGCCCTGTTGATGAAGCTCATCGAACAGGTTGAGAATCTCCGCCCCGGACTTGGAGTCCAGATTACCGGTGGGTTCGTCGGCAAGGATGATCAACGGGTCCACCGCCAGTGCCCTGGCTATGGCAACCCGCTGCTGCTGACCACCGGACAGCTCAAAGGGCTTATGGTCCACCCGCTCCGCCAGTCCTACCCGCTCCGCCAGCGCCATCGCGATGCCGTGGCTCTCGGTCTCTGAGTACCCCTGGTAGAACAGCGGCATCTCGATGTTCTCCAGCACATTGAGCTGCTGAATCAGGTTGTAGGATTGAAAGATGAATCCCAGCCTGGCGCCACGGACCGTGGACAGCTCATCGTCTTCCATTTTCGAAGTGTCTTCATCACCGAGGAAATACTTTCCTGAAGTGGGTTGATCAAGGCAGCCGAGGATATTCATCAGGGTCGACTTCCCGCAACCGGAGGGGCCCATGATGCTGATGTAATCACCCTGGTAAAAGTCCAGCGAGATGCCATGCAGTACCTCTACGGACAGGGTGCCCATGTAGTAGGTCTTGCGAATATCCTCAATCCGGGCGACCACAGACCGGCCCCCCAGCGGTGCTGGATCGGAGCCAACTGCTGCCGTCGTGGTCATGCTCTTTGGGTCCAAGTCGTTCACCTCGCGACTATTTCATGCGGCCTCACAGGGCTACCCCGGGTTTCTCTGGTGAACCACCCCATGGCCCGGTCAATCGCAACGCAGGCGACTAGCCGCCCGATTCAGCCCGGTCCTGCTGCGGAGGCAGCAGCAATAATTCTTCGCCTTCCCGCAGCCCACTGACTATTTCGATAAATTGCTCGGAAAACGCTCCGGTCTGAACCTCGCGGCGTTCCGGTCGGCCACCATTGCTGACATAGACAACGCGCTGATCACCAAGATAGGTTACCGCCTGCAAGGGCACGTAAATGACATCTTCCAGGCGATTGACCAGGATTTCCACCTGGGCGCTCATGCCGGGACGCAGCCACTCGTGGGTACCATCAATCTTGATAGTGGTCGGATAAACCTTAAGGTCAGGGTTCATAAACGCGTTGGCCGAATCGGCCACAACAGCCACCTTGGTCACGACCCCTGTCAGCCGCTCGTCAGGAAAGGCGTCAATTGACACATTAACATGCTGCCCGACTGCAACACGCTGCACGGCTGATTCGTGAATATTAACCTTGACCGCCATCTCACGCATATCCGGTATGGTCAGGATCGGCTGTCTTTCCCGGACTGTCGCCCCCTCCTGAATAGCCTCTTCACTGCTGCGCCGGTAACGCTGACTGCTCTGATCGGATGCTCCGTAGACCACCAGACCGGGACGTGCAGCGCGGATGGTTGCCGCTTCCAATTGCTGATTAATATCAGTCAGCTTGACCCGCTCCAGGTTGAACTTGCGTTCCGCCGAGCTGAGCCCGGCCTCTTCCTGGGCTTCCTTCGCAATATTCTCCTTGACCTGCCGCTGGTAGCTCATGATGGCGTTTTCATAATCGGACAACTTCTGCTCCGCGTCCTTGGGAAAGGTGTACTGAATATAAAGCTTCAGCGCGGTCTCTTTTTCCTGCAGTTTGTTATTGGCCTTGTTCAGGTTTAATTCCTCCGCCTCCAGTTCGGTCGGAGTAATGAAACCACGGGCTTCCAGGCGGCGCTGACCCTCGATACGGTCCTGAGCCAACAGGTACTCTTCCTGTGCTACCTGTAATTCGTCCTGCAGCTGTCGCAGGAATTGCTTGGCTTCCCCATCTTCCAGCCGGTTGATTTCTGCGTACTGGGTAAAATCCAGTCGATCACGAATGCGCATGTAGTCCTCATCCATGAGCAAGGAGCTTACCGCCGGGAGCGCCGAAGTCTTCAGGGGCTCCAGCACCAGCTCCGCCGGGGGTGATGTGGCCGCACCGGCCTCTTCCGGGAAACTGCTGGTTACACCGCCAAGTCGGGCGCCCTGCCGGCCACCAGAACCACCGGGCCGTCCCGAGCCGGGCTGAAAGCCTCCCTGAGAAAAGCGTTGCATACGCTCCAGCATATCTGCTGGAATCTGCCCGCCATTTTCCGCCATGGACTGGCGAATCCGCTCCTGCAACTGGGGCGGCAGGGCCTCCAGGTTATCCGGATCGAAGCTTCCGCCTGCAGGAGCAGGTGTCCGGCTGACAGCACTGACGGGCACCGATTCCGCTTTCAGGGCGGCCAGATCCGCCGCCTCTGCCCTGGCCAGGCGCTCCTCGATCCCCAGCTCCGTTATTATGTCGTTGACAACGTTGGCGCCCAGAAACTTTTCGAAGTCCAGCCTCGCAAACCGCATGCCCTGCCGCGCATCATTCAGCTCGGTCGTGTTCTGATTCAGCTGAATTTCATACTGGGCCTTGCTTTCAATGTACTGGGCTTCGGCGGTCTCAACAGCAATCTCCTGATTGAGCTGCTGATCGATAAGCTGAGCGGTGTCCAGTTCCACCAGGATTTTGCCGCTGGCCACGTCCTCTTCCGTAATGCGATACCCTTCCTCGACGATGCTGAGAATCTTCACCCCTTCCCGGCCTTTCACCTCGGAACGTATCTCCGTGGACACCAGGGCTTCCAGCGAACCACCCTCCAACACAGTAATATCGAGGTCGCCACGCCTGGCCTGGACCGTTATTCCACCGCCACCATCGGACCCGGAGCCGCTGCCCAGGCTGATCAACAGCACCAGCGCCCCGATTGAGCCGGCCACGATGGCGTAGCGGGTGCGCCTGGAGGCAGCCTTGAAACGCGCCAGCCAGGCCTGCACGAGGTTTCTCAGCCCGTCGGGCAGCCTGTCGATCAGATCGGTAACAACACCTTGTTTATTGAGGTTCATCAACCCCTTCCTCCCATTGACCGGAATCGTCCACGTACAACAATCCGATATCGCGCCAAAATTCCAGCTTGGCAATATTGTGTTCGACGATTGTGCTGACCAGTTCGGTACGGGCAGCGATGAGGTCGTTTTGCGAATCCACCGTATCCTGGATATCGCCAAGGCCCAGTTCAGCGCGCAGCTGGGCCTCTTCCACCCGACGTTCATTGATCCGGACGCTGGTCAGGTTGATCTCGTAACTCTTCAATGCCTGGTCCATGCGCCGCCAGGCATCCAGGACTTCCAGCTTTGCTTCATCCACCGCCGCCAGGTAGGCCCGGGTGGTCGCGTCATAAGTGATCAGCGCGCGACGCAGCTCGTTGCGATTGAACTTGGTGTCCAGGGGCAGATCCAGGTTGAGCCCGGCCGTATACACGGCGTTTTCAAAATCAAGCTCGCCCAGATCAGCATCCGCGGGGCCGCTGACCGCCACATCAAAACCAAAATCCAGGGCAGGTTTGAGCTGGTTCGCCGCTACCCTGATCTTCCGGGCACTGTCCTGGACGCGGTCCAGCTCGGTATAGAGATCCAGCCGGGTCTGCAGCGCCAGCCCCAGCGCCTGATCAATATCCAGGTCGGGATCAGTCATGCCGGTTTCAGCAATCAGCGCCAGCTCATTATCATCGAGGATGATATTGTCGCTGGCCCGCAACCCGATCAGTATCTTGAACAGATCCAGACTGCGCTTGTAGCGGGTGATTGAATTGGTCCAGCGCAAATCCTGCTGCAGAGACTGCTGCTCCAGTCGACCAACCTGCAACAACGTGCGCAGGCCTTCAGCCTGAAATGCCTGCTCCCGTTCCAGGTTCAGATTGACTGCCTGCAGGCCGGAATAGTTATTGCGGGCAATTTCCCGGTTCAGCAGCACCGAATAATACTGCGAGGCGATTCGAACCGCGAACAGCTTGCGATATCGCGTGAAGTCGCGCAACTGATAAAGCAGATCCCGTTCCGCCTGCATTAGGTTTTCGGTTTCGATCGCCGTGCCGAAATCACGAATCAGCGGCTGAGCAAAGGAGGCAAACAGAGCGCTGCCGTTTGTTTCACGGACATCCCCGGTCAGAAAGCGGGTGAAATTATTGGTCAGGGTGAGGGCCAGCACACCGCCGCCCTTCAGCAGCCAGCGAGACCCCAGATTGGTCCCGGCATCGATGCTCTCACTGGTATTGATCCGTTCCATGCCGGTCAGCGCCTCCATGTCCGTGACAAACTGATCATCGGCATCCCATTGGTAATCCCCACTGGAGGTGAAGGAGAATATCGGCGTGTAGCGGTAACGGTCGAATGTCAGGGCCAGCGCTTCCAGGTAGAGCCGTTCCTTCTGAGTCTGGTATTCCCGGCTGTACTGGAACGCCAATTCGAGCGCATCGTTGAGGCTGATGACCCTGGCCTCCAGTTCACTTTCGGCCTGATTGTCGAGAAATTCAAATACCTGCTGGTTCTGATCATAGGCCTCCAGATCAATCACCTCGACCGAGGCTGACGGATCGATATCCACCTGCCGGGTCATGCCCGGCACGGTCGGTGTCTTGCCGGTGATAGCCTGGTAAGTTTCATTGTCCGCCGACTGCCGGTAATAACCCGTTGTACAGCCCAGCAGGGCCGTCGACAGCAAAATTGCTAAAGGGCGTCGCAGCATAATTTTCTATCTGTTCGCTTTTATTCTGTTGTTATTCTGAAGGTGAATTAACGGATACCGGGCCGATGGACAGTATAACGCCGTCCTGGCAATGGCGTTTACCCCAAATTCGCTCAAAACCGATGTATTTGCGGGAGACAGAGGCAGGCCGCCCTTCCAAAGCCGCCAAACGGGTGAATTAAGCGGTAGAATACGCCTCACAGAACGAGGGAGCGTGGGGAGCAGAGCGAAAGTTGCCCGGGTAACCGGGCAAAGGCAGGCCGGGGAAGCAACAGTGATGAGCGCCAGCAGCGCCTCAACCGTTGCCCCTGGCGAGCCAGCCTGCCCAGTCTTCAGATCAGCGCCAGGATCAGGCTTGAACTGGCGGATAAAAGTGTCGCTTGGAAAGGTCTAATGATGCATCAGACAATGCTCAGGTTCGCGTTATTCATCATTCCCTGGTTTGTCGCCGGGGGGCTCAGTTTCTTTTCCGTAATGCTGCATAATGAGAATGCCGCTCTCGGTTCAGAAGTGGCCGCACAGCGGGATTATCGGCAGCAATACGAGCAACAACTGGCCATCAATACTGAACAGCGGGAGCGATTCGAAACCCGGATACAGCAATTGCAGGATAATCTGCGCAGCTCTCAGGTTCAGATGACCAATCTTTCCGAAGCCCTGCAGGAGGCCCGGGAAATGATGGAACCGGCAACCGGGCGGGTAAACGAACAACTCGACACCGAAGTCGAATGAGTGTCTGCAACAGCGGAACAGTTTTACCGGTCATGGAGTCCTGACACCGACAATGTTCGTAATCCAGGGGGAAACGCTGATTGCCTGGGGGTCCCGGGCGAATTGACCCGGCTGCTGTGGATTTCTTCGGCAATTCCTATACAGTATCGATTCTTAACTACAGTTTGAGGCTGACCATTCATGATCAGCCATTCAGTCGCAGAGGGGAATATCTGACATGACAAAGCTTTTCTCGGGTACCAGCCTGGCAATTACCGCATTGCTGCTGCTTTTGACAGCCTGCGGCCAGCAATCCGATTCCGGAAGTCAGCTGACACAGGCGTCGGAAACGCCTTCAGCCGCCGCTGAGGCGGGCTATCGTCAGATCAACGAGCCCAATCCCAACGACCCCCTCGCCACCCATATCTATGAACTGGACAATGGCCTGCAGGTGTACCTGACTGAAAACCACGAAGAGCCTCGGTTCTACGCCGAGATAGCCGTGCGAGCAGGCAGCAAGCATGACCCGGCCGATGCCACCGGTCTGGCCCACTACCTGGAGCATCTGTTGTTCAAGGGCAACCGCAACATGGGCACCCTGGACTTCGCTGCCGAACAACCCTACCTGGATCAGATCGTCGATCTGTACCAACAGCATTTCGCCACCACCGACGAAGAGGAGCGGGCAGCTATCTATGCTGAGATCAATCGTGTCGCCCAACAGGCGGCGCAGTACGCGATACCCAATGAAATCGACAAGGTCTACAACAGCATGGGTGCGGGTGGACTCAATGCCCATACCTCATACGAGGAAACCGTTTACAAGGTAGGCCTGCCGTCCAACCGGCTTGAGCAATGGGCGGAAATCGAATCTGATCGATTTATCAACCCCGTGTTCAGGCTGTTCCACACCGAACTGGAAACTGTCTACGAGGAACTGAATCGCAGCCTGGACAATGCTGACCGGATTATTCTGTATGCCACAGATGAGTTGCTTTACAAGCAGCACCCCTACGGACAACAGCCTACTATAGGCAAACCGGAGCACCTGAAGAACCCTTCCCTGGTCTACATCCAGGACTATTTCGATACCTATTACGTGCCCAATAACATGGCTATCTTCATGAGCGGTGACATCGACACCGAAGAGACCATAAGGCTGATCAGCGAGAAATTCGGCCATTGGGAAGCGAAGGACGTGCCCGAGGTTGGTCCGTGGAATGAAACTCCCCTGCAGGGTGCCGAGCGTCAGACCGTCTACTATCCTGGCGAAGAACAGGTACAACTGGCTTTTCGAACAGTATCCAATGCCAGCCCTGACCGGGAGGCGCTGATGATGCTGGACATGATATTGGACAACCGCACCGCCGGCCTCATCAATCTCAATCTCAATCAGGCTCAACGGGTAGCCAGTGCCGGTTCTTATCCCCGTTTTCTGAACGACTACGGGTCACAACAGCTGTGGGGTGTGCCCAAGGCAGGCCAGACTCTTGAAGAAGTGGAAGCGCTCCTGCTGGAGCAGCTGGAACTGATCAAGGCCGGTCAGTTCGACGACTGGATAATCCCGGCCATCGTCAACGATTTCAAAAAATCCCAGAAAGCATCGCTGGAATCCAATACCGCGCGTGTTGCCATGATGCGCCAGGCGTTCCTTTCCTATGACGAATGGGATCATTATGTCGGCGAAATGGAGCGCCTGGAACAGGTCACCAAAGCCGACATCGTCGCAGCCGCCAACCGCTATTTCAACGGCAACTACGTGGCCGTGTACCGTGAAGATGGCCAGCACGAAATTCCACCGGTGGCCAAACCTCAGATTGATCCCGTCTCCATCGACCCCACCCGGCAATCGGAATTCGCCGCCAGTATTCTGCAGATGGAAGTGGTTCCAATCGAACCGTCTTTTGTGGAAGAAGGCCAGGACTACCGGGTGTTGGAGTTCGCCGAAGGCGTGCCCCTGTACTACGCACCGAACCCGCTCAACGACCTGTTCACTTTCAGCATCACCGTTGACGTGGGCACCGACACCAACGAAAAACTGGGACTGGCAGCGGCCGTCATGGACAAGGCCGGCACCCCCTCCCTTTCCAACGAAGAATTACAGAAAGAATGGTACAGAATGGGCAGCGAGTTCCGTTTTGGTGCCGGTGAAAATCAGTCCAGCATCAGCATCTCCGGCCTGGATGAACAATTCGCTCCCACCCTCGACCTGATGCTGGAACTTGTGCACAACCCGGTAGCCGAAGAGCAAACCCTGGAAGAACTCAAAGGCATCATCCTGAAGTCCCGGGAAGACCAGAAAGAATCGCCCCAGGCGATTTCCAGAGCGCTGTATCTTTACAACCGCTACGGCGAAGAATCGCCGATGCTGGAATCTCTGACCAGCGAGGAAATTGTGGCAACCTCCCTGGCCGAGCTGCTGGGGTTGCCCGGCAGCCTGCTTGATTACAAGCACACCATCGCTTACACCGGCTCCATGGCCCTGGAAGAACTGGTCGAAGTGCTCAGGGAACATCACCCGGTGGGCGCTGATTTACTGGATCCGCCTCCGTATCGCTTCCGCACCACCCGGAACTTCGATGCAACTGAAATCTACCTGGTGAACAAGGAAACCGCCCAGTCGCAGGTGCGGATCGAATTTCCGGATGGCAGTTTCGACGAAGACCTCAGCCTCATTGCTTCGATCTATAACAACTACTTCGGTTCCGGTATGTCCAGCGTGGTATTCCAGGAACTGCGGGAGGCGCGTGCCCTGGCCTACTCCGCTGCGGCCAGCTATGCCCAGGGGAGTCGCGAGGATGCCGAGAACCTGATGCTGGGCGCTATCGGCTCTCAGACCGACAAGACGGTGGACGCGGTAACGGCTTTCGTAGACCTGATCGACAATATGCCGGAATCGACTGAACGCTTCGACGAATCGGTCAATTCCCTGCTGAATCGTTATCGGACTTCCAAGCTGAGTTTCCGTGAGGTGATCGGCTCGGTGCGCAGCTGGGAACGGCTTGGCCTGCAGGGTGACCCGCGACGGGACCGCTATGCACAGCTGCAGAATGTCACCATGGAAGACCTGTTGGCCTTCCAGCAGGAGCACGTCAAAGGGCGTCCGAAGCTGATTTCCATTGTCGGTGACACCACCGCCATCGATACCGAAGCACTGGCGCAGTTTGGCAGTGTCAAGGAAGTCGAGGTGGACGAACTGTTTGTCGACTAACCTGACCCGGGGCCGCTCCGGCATTATCCGGAGCGACCCGGCCCGGACAGGTTTCCAAGCCATCTAACAGGCTCTGAACAGCATTCCAGATCATACTGAATCCGTGAACACGAACCCCCTTAGAATCTACGACCTGCACAAGAACTACGGTTCCACTCCCATACTCCGGGGGCTGAACCTGGAGGTCGAGGAGAACAGTATTCACGGCCTGGTCGGGCTGAACGGCTCGGGCAAAACCACGACACTGGAATGCCTGTTGGGAATGCAGCAGTTCGACAGTGGTCAGGTCCAGGTACTGGGCCTGCCGCCGTCACAACTCTATCGCGCCAGAGGCGCGGTGGTCGGAATCTTCGATACCCCCAGCCTGCATCCCGGATTGACCGTGCGGCAGAACCTGAGACATGCCCGCCTGTTATGTGACAAACCGGTACGAAGCTGTGAAGAAGTGGAACGGATGCTGGGAATCACAACCTACCGGGACTACCGTGTCCGCCATCTGTCTCTGGGCAATAAACGGCGGGCCTCCATTGCCCATGCATTATTGGGTAACCCGCAGCTGATAATTCTGGACGAACCGTTCAACGGCCTGGATGCCGAAGGCGTTAATGACGTGCTGGAGCTTATTACCCGCCTCAACCGGGAACAGGGAACCGCGTTCCTGTTGTCCAGCCATCAGCTGCCTTACCTGGAACAGATTTGCAGCCACTTGGCGATTCTTCACCAGGGTAGAATTGCCGAGAGTGATCGCATCGACAGGCTGTTCGGTCGGGATCATTCCCGCGTGCAGATTACCTGCGATCGCCCGGAAAGCGCGGAGGAATTGATTGGAAAATCCGGCTTGGCCAGGGTGCAAGATCGCGACGGCAACCAGCTGCTCTGCGAACTGCTGGAGGGCAATGCAGCAGCACTCAACGCGCTGCTGGTCGGCCACGGGCTGGCGGTTTCGGAATTGATTGAGAAACGGGATTCCCTGATGTCTCTGTTCTACCGCATAACGGCAGATCAGGAACCACTGGCGGGGGCCGCTTAGAATGATGAGTGGTTTTGTCACCGCCCTGCGTGCTGAAATCTTCATTGCCCTGCGGAATTACGGCAATCGTATTGCCGTGCTGGCGCCCCTCTTCATCGTGTCCGCACAACTGATCCTGACCCGCCTTGGTCAGGCCGGCGAGACAGCCCGGGACGCACTGCTCAACGATTCACCCTTCGGCAGCAACACCCCGGTCGTGACGGCCTACGGTTACTTTGTCGATGGCCTCGGTACCGGCTTGACGCTGCTGGTACTTATTATGGTGGCGCTGGCCGCGCATTCCTTTGCCTATGATCGGGATACCGGCCTGCTCAGGCACCTGCTCATACGCCGGGTGTCGCGCCCCGCGGTAATTACCGCCAAGCTTCTGCAACTGCATCTTACCGCCCTCATTGCCCTGGCATTGCTGCTGGTCGGCACCTGGGCCGTGAGCGCCTGGCTCTGGGATTTCGGGCCGGTGGTGGAGGACGGTTTTGAGTTGATTGGCGAGGGGGAAATCCGCGCTGAAATTCTGCTTGGATTGCGTCTTGCGCTCCTGCCCCTGCCGGCGGTGATCGCTTTCGGCATGCTGGTATCGGTGCTCACTTACAGCACAACTCAGGCGGTGACCACCGCCCTGGGGATCAACCTCGCCATCGATATCTTCAAGGCTACCCTGGGTGATTCAGCCTACTACCTGTATGCCACCTTTCAACCTGCACTGCTCGACCAGTCCTACCTGGGCGAGGTCAGCAGCCTGGTCCGGGGATTTTCCGATGTATTGATCGACCAGCGCATGCTCACCCTCAACACCTGGATCCCGATCCCCCAGATGCTGTTGCTGGTGCTGCTGTCCTTGTGGCTGGTGCAAAGGAGAAAAATCTGATGGGCCGAATTGTATCGCCGTCCTGGTGTCTGCGCTTTTGCTGGCTGCCCCTCGCCTGCAGTCTGCTGGCAGGCTGTGTCAGCCATGAACCCAGGCGGCTGGTACCCAACGTCACCCTGTCCCCGGACGATTTGCAGTTGAGCCAGCCTGTATCAGAGGCAGAAAATGCCGGTGGTGTGGATTTCGGGCTCGCTGTCACGGTCAACGAAAGCGATTCCCTCTTCAACATCGAGGTGCTGCCGGGCGTCCGGGTCAGACAGGTTGCCGGCGGCGGCCCCGCAGACCTTGCCGGCCTGCAGGCGGGTGACATCATTCTCGCCATCAATGGAACCGAGGTGAATCAGCCCGACACCCTGGAAGCACTGGCGCGTCAAGGTCAGGAGGGGGCGGCGTTCACTTTCCGGATCCGTCGGGGAACGGCCATTCTGGAATCCAGCCTGGTCGCTCGCCCCAGAGCCACCGCCGGCGCGCCACTGCGGGAACTGTACCGCAGCGATCCGCTGGCCACCCGGGCGGGCTACGAAACAACGCTGGTGCAGGTGCGTGGCCAGGGGGAGATTTCTGCCGCCCGGGTCGTGGAGCTGAGCAATGACAGTCCGCTGCACAGCGCCGGCATCAGCCCCGGGGATGTAATCCTGGCGCTGGACGGGCAGCCTGTCCAGTCCGCGCAAGGCCTGATCGACAGCCTGTTAACCGATTATGCACTGGGTGATACGGTAAACTTTACGGTCTATACCGGTGACACCCTGCAGGAGCGCAGGATAGCGTTATGGGATCCGGGCCGCCGGATTAACCGTATAGCCCTGCGTCCACTGCTGTTCTATGAATCCAGCCTCGCCGATCAGCAGACCCGGCTCTCGGTGCTGGATTTCTGGCTGTTCGCGCTGTATCGCTACGACCAGAACCAGGGCGAAAGGAAGCACGAGCTGCTGGAAATTTTCTCTATCAGCAGTGACTATGGGGAACTGCTGGAGGAATCAGCAGATCCCTGAGCCGGCCAGGACGACCGAATAGACGACCGTATACTAAAGTTGGTTTTTTGACTGTTTGACTGTTTGACTGTTTGACCGTTTGACCGTTTGACCGTTTGACCGTTTGACCGTTTGACCGTTTGACCGTTTGACCGTTTGACCGTTTGACCGTTTGACCGTTTGACCGTTTGACCGTTTGACCGTTTGACCGTTTGACCGTTTGACCGTTTGACCGTTTGACCGTTTGACCGTTTGACCGTTTGACCGTTTGACCGTTTGACAGAAATATTCTGCAGAGGAATGGGCGAATCACAAGGCCTTTGCAGACTTAAGGAGCCCATGATTAACAGGCGGGGATCCTGCCGCCAGACGAATTGCCCCGCAGAGTAACCGGACCACGATGCGTAAATTCAACACGTCGGAACCCACACAACCCCTGACACCGCGAACCAGACAGCCCCTATGAAGCATACTCTGATCCTACGCACACTCCAGGTTTTACTGCTGACCTTGCTGCCGGCTGGTGTCGGGTTTTCCCAGACTAACTACGTGGATTCCGAAATTGAGAGTGACGGACCCTTTTCCAGACTCTACACCGAAGACCTGAACGGTGACGGGCGGCTTGATCTGGTAGGCTCCCGCTGGCGCCGTGGTGTCGGTCGGGAACTGTTGATCTACCAGCAGTCTGAAGATGGCCGTTTCCCCCCCCGCCCCAGACTGGTGGAAATCAAGACGGAAATAATTGCCGTGGGTTTTGCCGACCTGCGCCCGGAACCCGGCAAGGAGCTGGTGCTGTTCGCCAACAATGGCGTATTCAGCCTGTCTACCGCCATTGAGGGATACGCCGGCAACCTGACGCCATTGTTCCAATGGCCGCTGGTAGCCGATATCCCCGAACCCGAACAGGTGCAGTTCTTTCAGGGCATCAGTGATATCACGGGAGACGGGCTTGCGGACCTGCTGGTTCCAGGCGCTGAAGGATACGGGTTTTTCCGGGCCACGGGGCCCGAGCAATTCGAGCTGGCCACTGAATTTTCCACCATCAATCGGGCGCTGGACCCGAATCTGCGACCCACTGGTGACGCCGGCCTGTCCGCCAGTATCGATATCAACTCCCGCGACGGAATCAAGCTGGTGGTCAACAGCAGCCAGCCAACCCCCTTCAGTGGCTTCGTAGAAGACTGGAGCGGGAATTCTGCCGACGCTGGGGATCTGCTCCAGGCTGAGAACTGGATGCCCCCCGCATTGCTGGCGGACTTCAATGGCGATCAGCGCCAGGACATCGTATTCCTCAATGTCGGCCTCGACATCAGGGGGCAGGTAAATCTTTTATTTCAGCAACCTGACGGCAGCTTCTCCGCCGTGCCGGACTGGCAGGGATCCATAGACACCCGCGGCGACATCCGGCTGCTCGAGCTGAACGGCGATGGGCTGATGGATCTGGTGCGACTCACTGGCGAAGGCAACGAATACGATCTTTATTTTTACCTGAATCAGTCTGGCAGTTTCGATTTCGATAAGGCGGATCAGGTCATGCGTTTCTCCGGCTATGATGTTGACCTGCAGGTAATGGATCTGAACGGTGATGACAGGCCGGAGCTTACCGTCAGTTACTATACGATTCCGGTCGTAGAAGCGATTCGCAACACCAGTATCGTCCGCAGCCAGCTTATCTACCCCCGGGATCCGGACGGGCTGTTTGCCAGACGTCCGCAGTTCCGCCTCGACGAAAGCTTTTCCGCCAGTGACGTGCGAGGCCTGGCTGAACAGATGTCGCTGCACTATGACGTGGATGGTGACGGCCGTGCCGATGCCCTCTACATAACACCCGAAGGTGCCGTGGCAGCCCGGCGTATCGACGAGGACCTGCGAATTGCCGATGAGCCATTCTGGGAATACGTACCCTCGCGCACCGTCATCGGTTTCAGTGTCGAAGACCTCAATCAGGACGGCGTGCCGGATATCATTCTCAGGCACAGCTCGGCCCATACGATTCTGGTGGCAACACGATGAAGATCTGCACTTCTCTTAAATCAATTCTCACCGCCTTCTGTGTCGCCTGGGCCATGCCCCTGCCGAGCATTGAAAATTACGCCCGGCTTGCATTCCAATTGCCAGGCGATACGGAACAGCTGCTGGTCGCAGACGCTGACGGCAATGGACAGCGGGAATTGCTGGCTTTGAGCGGAAACGAGCTGCGGATTTATTTTCAGACCGCCGGCGGTTTCGATTTTGCCAACGGCTTTCAGACCATCACCCTGCCCGGCACTTCAGTGGGCTGGGACCTGAGCCGCGGTTATGGCGATGAGAGCCTGTCCATCATCGCCCTGGTGGACGGCCGGGATGTCCTGCGCTGGCAGGTGCAGGACCGGCAGATCAGTGAACCTGAAGTCCTGCACAGCAATCTCAACGGCTTTCTGACCAAGGGCGTTAATCGTCTGCACTTCAGCCGTGATATCAACGGTGACAGCCAGGATGACCTGATCATTCCAGGTGCCGGCGTCCTTGAGCTTTACATCCGGAACGGAGATGGTAGCTACCAGCCCGGTATTACCGTGCAAACGGAAGTGCAGATGCGTACAGTGCTGACGCCTGGCAGACTGGAAAGGGAGACTGGTCAGTCGATGACTATACCGCTGATGGAGCTTCGGGATGTTAATGCCGATGGTACCACCGATCTGATCTCTCGCACCGAAGAGCAGCTTGACGTGTTTCTGGCCAGCGCCAGCAACACCCGTTACTTTGCGCCATCGCCTACCTACTCCCTTGATATTGCGGCCATTGAGGAACGACTGGGCGAGTTCGATCTGGACCGGCTGGACTTCTCCAATCTCACCGGGATCCTGGCGATTACCCATGAGGAGATCCTCGAGGACGTGGACGGGGACGGGATCGACGATCTGCTGCTGCGCGAGGGCGGCAAGGTCTCCCTGTTCACAGGCAGCCCTACCGGTATGGAGCTGGCTCAGCCACGCCAGGTACTGCGCTCCGGCGGCAATGTCCTCAGCGTCTTTCTTTTCGATGAAAACGAAGACGGCCTGAAAGATCTGTGGCTGTGGCGGGTGGAAACCATCTCGGTCGGTGATATTTTTCTGTGGCTGGCGCTGTCCGGCAGTATCGCCGTGGAAGCCTTCATCTACCCCAACGAGGGAGAACGCTTCGCCCGTCGCCCTTCCCGCCGCATCACGGTTGACCTGAAATTCCCGTCGGCCCTGCGTCTTGCCAGCCAGGCCATGAACATTGCGCGGGAGGCTCGGGAGAGCGGTGCCGAACCGGCCCCGCCCAATATTCTTGCTGACCTGGACAATGATCCTGAGCGCCAGGACCTGCTGGTACTCGCTGACAGCAGGCTGGACCTGTTCCTCAATGCCGTCGCGCCGGTGACCCGTACCGATCCGTTTCTGGACGGGCTGGGGTACACCCGGAGCCAGGATCAGTACGAAATCGATATCCGCGATGTTCTCGACAATATCGCCATCAACGAGACTGAGGAACTGCAGAGCGTGCAGGGGCGGGAGGCCGATCAACAGCTGATTCTGGACGGGGAAATCACAGCCGGTGACATCATCGCCGTCGAGCTCAATAATGACGGGCTGGACGACGTGTTCGTATTCACCCGGCGGGACAATGTTCAAATCAGCGGAATACTGTTACTCTCGGGTGACTGACCGCCAATCCTTATCGTTAAGGGAACCCGTGAAAAAAACCGTCTGGATAGCCTTTGGAATTGCCCTGGTGTTGGTCAACCTGTTCGCCTGGCTGATGGAACAGTCCACCGGTTTCAGTATTCCCATGATTCTGCGACTCATGCTGGTGCTGGGCATAACCATGGGTACAATCGTCTTTGCCGGGGCATTCGCCCTGGTCAACAAGATGGACGAGGAGCGACCACTGACCGGCCATGGCCAGGACACGTTGCAGAAAAGACCTGCGAACCAGCCTGAGCCTCCGGCCCGGCCCGACACAAAAGCCGACTGAGCCGCGAGTAGCGTTCACCCCTTGCTGGCGGTTACCCTCTTGCCAGCCTATCCTCAGAACTGACCTGCAACTGCCGCTGAATCAGCCAGCACCCTGCCTGCGCGGGAATGTCCTGTTTTTTACCATTCAGTATTTAAAGAAGCGGGCAGGAATTATTGTGATTTAACGGGAAATATGTTTACATCTGGACGCTTGCAACAAGGTACAAATCTTGATGAGAAATAAGAATTTTTTTACCAGTTTTCAGCGAGTTACAGGAATCCTGGGGATGCTGTTGCTGAGCGCCTGCAGTGATGAACTGGGCATTCGACCCTATGTGCTCACCACCGCGACCACGGGCGGCACCTACTACCCCGTTGGCGTGGCGATCGCGACCGTTGCCCACGCGCAGCTGAGCGGCACCGAGGGTATTTCGTTGACCGCCATCAGCTCCGCCGGGTCGCTGGAGAACGTCAAGTTGCTGCGCGATAATCAGGCACAGTTTGCAATTCTGCAGGGACCTTTCGGGGCCTGGGCCTGGGCCGGGGAAGGCCCCATTCGCAATCCACAGACCCATATGCGATCAGTGGGCGCATTGTGGAAAAACGTCGAACACTTCGTCCTGTTGACGGAACTGGTCAGCAACGGCGACATGATGGACCTGAATAATCTGGATGGCGAGCGCTACGTACTTGGGGCACGCAACTCCGGGGCCGAACAGACCGGGCGCTTCATCCTCGATACCCTCGGTATCGACTATGAGAGCAAGTTTACCCTGGGGTATATGGGGTACGGGCCAACCACCGGCGCCATTCAGGATGGTCGCATCGTCGGCATGAACATTCCGGCCGGGGCACCGGTCAGCTCAATCACCCAGGCTTACGCAATCATGGGGGATCGTATTACCATTCTTGACTGGACTCAGGAGCAGATGGACAGGCTGAACTCCCGGTATCCGCTCTGGGACTGGTACGATTTTCCGCCTGGGACCTACCCCAACCAGGAAAAGCCCGTCCGTACCATCGCCTCACCCAATGTCCTGGTCACCCGCGCCGATATTCCGGACGATGTGGTTTACCACATAACCCGGGTGATCTGGGAGAATCTGGCGACTCTGCAGGAGATTCACGGGGCAACCAATGACATGCGCCTGGACATCGCCATCGCCGGACTGGGAGCGCCGCTGCATCCTGGCGCCCTGCGCTATTACCGGGAGCAGGGATTACCGATACCGGACCGCCTGATTCCCGACCAACCCGGCCAAGCGGTCTCTCCTTGAATAAAAAAACCACTAACAAGAGCTTCCTGAAAGAGCGAACGCGATGAATTCACCCGCACTCCGTCTTGGCGCATTCCTATTCGCCCTGTTTCACATTTACGCCAATGTTTTCGCCAGTGTCTCGGAGCTGTGGCTGTCCGCCATTCACTTCGGCGGTTTCGTCGCAATCTGCGCCTTCATGGCCAACGAGCGGGAAGAGGTGCGGCGCCATGGACTGCAGTACTGGACCAATATCGCCCTGGCGCTACTGGGGATGTCAGTCACGGCCTACCTGATCCTGTTCGAGACTGCCCTGTACCAGCGGGAAGCGGAGTACATTTTCACCGACTACCTTTTCTCGTTGATTGCGGTAGGACTGGCGATTGAATTTACCCGCCGCACTACCGGCTGGTTCATGCCCACACTCATCCTCGTCAGCCTGGCCTATATACTGTTCATGGGCCGGTATATCAGCGGTGTGTTTTCCTTCCCCGGCCTCAGCCTGGAAACCGTGTTGTACCGCAGCTACTTCAGCAGTGAAGGGATGTTTGGCCTGACCGCCAATATTTCGGCTACCTTTGTTTTCATGTTCATTATTTTCGGCTCGTTCCTGCTGCATTCCGGCGCCGGAGATTTTATTGTCAGCCTGGCCCGCTGTCTGGCCGGGCGCTTCACCGGCGGCGCCGGTATGGTCGCGGTTGTGGGCTCCGGTCTGATGGGTTCCGTGTCAGGCTCGGCCGTGGCCAATACGGTATCCACCGGTGTGATTACCATACCTATGATGCGTAAATCCGGCTTCAACAGTCAGTTTTCTGCCGGCGTGGTGGCGGCATCATCCACCGGCGGTGCCCTGATGCCACCAGTGATGGGAGCCGGTGCCTTTGTGCTGGCCAGTTACACGCAGATCAGCTACCTGACCATCATCGCCGTTTCGGTACTGCCGGCAATTCTGTATTTCCTTACCGTTTCTTACTTTGTACGCATCGAGGCGAAACGCCTTGGGCTGCACCCGGAAACCACCGAAGACTCGGAAAAAGTGGGCGCAGTTCTAAAGCAGGGCTGGCATTTCATCCTGCCCATGGCTGTGCTGGTAGGACTGCTGGTCAGCGGCAGAACCCCCACCACCGCGGCCGCTTTCGCCACCGTGGCGGTCATTGCCGCCAGCTGGCTGTCCAGCAATCCGATGACCTGGGCCGATATCTACAACGCCGTCCTGGAAGGGGTTCGGACCATGGTATCCACTGCCCTGCTGCTGGTAGCGGTCGGCCTCATTATCAACGTGGTCACCACCACCGGAGTGGGCAATGCCTTTTCACTGATGATCGTGGAATGGGCCCAGGGGAGCCTGCTGATCACGCTGATACTGGTGGCCCTGGCATCTCTGGTGCTGGGCATGGGGCTGCCGGTGACAGCTTCCTATATCGTCCTGGCCACCTTGTCGGCACCGCTGATTTATGACCTTATCAGCCATTCCCAATTACTGGCTGCGCTGCAGGCCGGCGATCTGCCCTCCAACGTGCAGGCCACCCTGGGGCTGTTTGGTGGCGATCCGGTTGTTGCCCTGCAGGAGATGCCGCTGGAAATGAAGCGGCTTATCCGCGAGGAAATGCTTGATCCGGAGCTGCTGACAGGGATGCTCCTCAGCGCCCACCTGATCATTTTCTGGCTGTCCCAGGACAGCAACGTGACTCCGCCGGTCTGCCTGGCTTCTTTCGCCGCCGCCGGCATTGCCGGAACCCGGCCCATGGCTACCGGGCTGACCAGCTGGAAAGTAGCCAAGGGGCTTTACCTGGTTCCGCTACTATTCGCCTACTCACCACTGATCTCCGGCACCTGGCCGGAACGCCTGGAGGTGTTCGGCTGGTCCTGCCTGGGGCTGTATGCTCTGGCCGGCCTGCTGCACTGGCACCTGGAAATACGGCTCAATCTGGTCAGCGCAGCCATCCTGCTGCTCAGCGCCATTCTGCTGATGTGGATGCCGTTTGGGCTGCTCTTCCATCTGCTCGGTGCCGGCCTGTTATTGGGGGTGGTGCTGTGGCAACGGCGGACCAAGGCCGCTCTGGTTCAATCCGAAGGCTGAAGGTTCTTCTGGCGCTGCAGCGCCACCCCGATTAAAACGAGAACGTGACAGGAGTTCCCAGCATGACAAAGGCCCGAGAAATTCACCTGGTTTCCAGACCCGCCGGTATGCCACGGGCAGAAAACTTTCGCCTGGTGGAAGTTGACCTGCCGGCACCAGAGGCAGGCCAGGTACTGGTCAAGAACATCTACCTGTCGGTGGATCCCTATATGCGTGGCCGAATGCGGGAAGATGCCGTCTACGCGGCAGCCTATGAGCTGAACAAGGTCATGTATGGCGGCGCTATCGGCGAGGTGGTGGAGTCACGCAGCCCTGCTCTGCAACCGGGAGACATCGTACTCAACCAACTGGCCTGGCGTGACGGTTTTGTGGCTGACGCGGCGGCAGTGACAAAAATAGAACCCTTCGACAGAGAACACCTGTCCTGGTACCTCGGCACCCTGGGCATGCCGGGCCTTACCGCCTATGTCGGGCTATCGAAATTTGCTGATCTCAAACCGGGCGACACTGTATTCGTGTCCGCCGCGTCTGGCGCAGTGGGCGCCAACGTCTGTCAGATTGCCAGACTGAAAGGCTGCCGGGTTATAGGCAGCGTCGGTTCTGACGAGAAAGCCGACTGGCTGCAAAAGGAATGTGGCGTGGAGCAGGTGATCAACTACAAGACCTGTGGTGATCTGACGACCGCCTTGCGTAAAGCAGCACCCGAGGGCGTGGACGTGTATTTCGAAAACGTCGGCGGAGATCACCTGCAGGCGGCCATTGCCACGATGAATCCCTTTGGTCGCATCGTCGCCTGTGGCATGATTCAGACCTACAACAATGCCGAGCCTGCGCCCGGCCCCAGCAATCTGATGCTCATCGTGGGGAAGAAACTGCGCATTCAGGGGTTTATTGTTTCGGACCATCTCGATATGCAGGAACAGTTCAGAAAGGACATGGTGGAGTGGATCAAGGCGGGTAAGATTAAAACCCGGGAAACTGTCATCGATGGCCTGGAAAACACCGTAGACGCCTTCCTGGCACTGTTCTCTGGGGCTAACTTCGGCAAAATGGTGGTGAAAGTCTGAGCGCTGACCCGCGCTTCGACACACCTGCCGGCGACGGCTCAACGGACTGACCTGAATTATTGCGCAGCACTGTAGCCTTTTATGTTTTCCTACCTCGTTTTTCTCATTCTTGGTTTTGTAATTCTTGGGTTTGGTGCTGAGCTGCTGGTACGGGGCAGCTCCACGCTTGCTCTCAAGCTCGGCATCAGGCCGCTGGTCATCGGGCTGACCGTCGTTGCCTTTGGTACCAGCGCCCCTGAACTGGCCGTAAGTATTGAATCGGCCCTGGGCGGGCGCAGCTCCATCGCCCTTGGTAACGTGATCGGTTCAAATATAGCCAACATCGGCCTGATTCTGGGTCTCATGGCGCTTATCACTCCCCTGACAATCGAGCTGCAGCTTATCAAGAAACAGATCCCGCTGATGATTGCCAGCTCTCTGTTGCTCTGGTTGCTGTTGCTGGACGACCAACTGGGGTTTGTCGATGGCCTGTTCCTGAGCGCTGGACTCATCGGGTTTCTGCTTTTCAGCTACCAACAGGCACGCAAAGACCAGGCCACCTGCCAGCTGATCGAGGCCAATCCAATCATCACCACACCCAGCAAACCGGCTTTTTATTACATTCTCATGCTGATGCTAGGAATCGCCATGCTGATCTATGGCAGTGCGCTGTTTGTCGACAGTGCGGTGGAACTGGCGCGGCTGCTGGGAATCAGCCAGGCGGTAATCGGTCTGACGCTTATTGCAGCAGGCACCAGCATTCCGGAACTGGCCACTTCCCTGGTCGCCGCCTTGAAGAAAGAACCTGGACTCGCGGTTGGCAATATTGTGGGGTCGAACCTGTTTAATATCCTCGGGATTCTGGGCATCACCGCGATGCTCAGCACGGTAGCGGGCAGTGAGTTCGGCCTGGTGGATCTGGGCGTAATGCTGTCCTACGCCATTATTCTTCTGCCATTCGCCTGGACCAGCCTGCGCATCAGTCGCATCGAAGGCTTCACTCTGCTGGGTGGCTACGTGGCCTACATGCTCTATCTACTGACAAAGTAAGAACGTGGACCGGGCCCGGCAATTCAATGAACGGCTGGATTGGTGTTAACCCAATCATTGTATAAGTTCTTGAGGTCAGGAGCTTTCAGAGTAGTATTTCCAGCGTCGCACGGAGATTTTTATGGATTGAGCGTAGTCACTCTACGTGATATCCAGAAAAATTGAGTACGGCGCTGGAAATGCTGCTATGGAAGCAGCGAGGCGTTCCTGGGCCAACAATTTATGCAATGATTGGGTAAAGTCTACAGGCCTGACAGGGGCATAAAATCGTCGCGCAGGTCTTCCACCGCCTGATTCTGAGTAAGGTAGCTTTTACCAGTCAAACGCGAGAAAAAATCGGTACGCTGCAACCTGTCCATTACGGGCCCCTTGACCTCGGAGACATGCAGTTTGATACCCAGGTCATCGAGCGTGCGATTGATCTGCAGGAGAGTTTCCAGGGCGCTCATGTCAATTTTATTCACGGCTGTGCACATCAGGACTACGTGCTTGACCTTGGGATAGTGAGACATGGTTTCGTAAATCAATTCTTCCAGGTAGCGGGTGTTGGCGAAATAGAGACTCTCGTCGATCCGAATGGACAGAATATTCTCGAACGTCTGCACCTTGTGCCGTTCGATATTGCGATAGTGCTCGGTACCCGGTACCCGCCCGACAATAGCCACGTGAGGCTTGGACGTCTTGTACAGGGATATCAATACAGACGCCAGCACACCGGCGGCAATGCCCACTTCAACACCGATGATCAGGGTCAGCACCAGAGTGGCCATCATGGCGATAAAGTCAGCCCTGGAGTAGTTCCAGGATTGCCTGAACAAGGAAAAGTCCACCAGCGACATCACCGCGACGATAATCGTGGCCGCCAGTGTGGCGCGGGGCAGCCAGTAGATCAGCGGCGTCAGAAACATCGTCACCAGCGCGATCAGTATGGCCGTGTAGATGCCGGCTGCCGGGGTAGCGGCCCCCGCATCGAAATTGACGATGGAACGGGAAAATCCACCGGTGATGGGAAAGCCACCGGTAACGGACACGGCCACGTTGGACAGCCCCAGCCCGACCAGTTCCTGGTCCGGGTTGATGCGTTGCCTGCGCCGGTTGGCCAGCGTCTCCCCTACCGATATTGATTCCACAAAACTGACGATAGATATCAGCACCGCCGGCCAGAAAAGCTCGGCAATCAGGCCGCGCGACATGCCCGGCAAGGTAACGCCAGGCATCCCCCGGGGAATGTCCCCCACCAGTGCCAGGCCCAGTTCATCGAGTCGCAGGAGATACGTCACAACCGCGGTAATGATCACGGCGATGACAGGTCCACCTTTCACCATCAGTGCCGCGTTGCGGGACGACATGCCTAACCTGATCAGCAGCGGCTTCAGGCCCAGCCGCATGGAGACAATCAACACCAAGGCCAGTACGCCGATGGCCAAGGTATAGAAATTGCTGTGTGAGATTTCCCGTGCCAGTTCCCACACAATGTCCAGCAGATTATGCCCCCCGGCAGAGATACCCAGCAGGTGTTGCAACTGACCGGCGGCGATGATCAGGGCCGAGGCTGTGATGAAGGCGGCGATGACAGGATGGGACAGAAAATTGGTCAGAAACCCAAGGCGAAATAGGCCCAGCAGCAACAGCATGGCGCCACACAAAAAGGCCAGTGTATAGGCTGCACTGACATAATCGGGAGACCCCGCCTCGGCTACCCGCTCCAGCGCCGCCGCAGTCATCAGAGACACTACGGCCACCGGCCCCACCGACAGGGAAGTGCTGGTGCCAAAAAGCCCGTAGGCCAGCAGCCCGAAGATACTGGCATACAGCCCCATTTCCGCAGGCAGTCCTGCCAGCAGTGCATAGGCCAGTGACTGCGGGATCAGCATGATCGCGACGATAATCGACGCCACACCATCCTCAGTCAAACTGGCTGAATTGTACCGCCTGCCCCAATCCAGTATCGGCAGGTACTGCCTGATCGCATCCACCCTGCTACCTTCTCCCGTCTGCCATCACATCGTACCCTGACCTGCCCGCCGCCCCGACTCGAAACAGGCGCGCCAGAAACCGCGAAAATAACTCCGGCAATGGCAATAAAGTCACTGTCACACGGTTGTTACCCACTATGGCTCTCTCAGGTAGCCAAGATGCTTCATATCGAAAGTCGGCTGCACGTGAACGATTTCCGGGTCCGGCTCGATCCGGCTGCCGGTGTCCCCCCTGCCATCGTACTTGACCTGGCTTAACACATAGCGCATCGATTCCAGGCAGGCTTTATCCCGGTCATTTCCCTCGACCACCAGCCACGGATTCCGGCGCGTGGACGTCTTCTCGAACATGGCCAATTTGTAGCGGGTGTATTCGTCCCATTTTGCCTGGGCGAGGGCATCCACCGTACTCAGTTTCCACTGCTTGAGCGGGTTGGTTTTCCGCTCTCTAATGCGTTTTTCCTGCTCGTCTTCATCGATGGAAAACCAGAATTTTATAATCTCCAGCTTATCCTCTTTCAACATGTGCTCCAGCAGCACAACCTGTTCAAGGAAGAATTTATACTGCCTCTGGGTACAAAAACCCATGACCGGCTCCACCACCGCCCTGTTGTACCAGCTGCGGTCGAAAAAAACGATCTCGCCAGGATTGGGCAACTCTTTGATATATCTCTGAAAGTACCACTGACCGCGTTCCAGCTCCGTAGGCTTACTGAGCGCTACAATCCGATAGTGCCGGGGATTTAAAAACCGCACGAAGCGCATAATGGTGCTTCCCTTACCCGCGGCGTCACGTCCCTCGAAAATAATCAGCAGACGTTTGCGATGCTGCCGGACCCACGTCTGCAGGCGCACAAATTCAACCTGCAGGTCCAGGTATTCCGGTTCTGTCTCGAGCGCGTACAACATGGTGCTCCAACCCACTTAAATAACAGTTGAATTATACGACCTAGCCCTGGGCAAGAAGGTTACGCAGATCAATTATCGCGGCATTTGCTCTGGACACGTAATTAGCCATGGTCAGGGAATGATTGGCAAATATACCAAATCCGGAGCCGTTCAGGATGACCGGAAAAAACACTGTCCTCTGACTGTACTCCAGATCCCGGATTATCTGCTCCAGACTGGCTGTCGCATTCTTGTCGGCCAGCACATCGCCAAAATCAATCTCCACGGCACGCAGAAAGTGTACCAATGCCCAGGTAGTGCCACGCGCCTCGTAAAAAACATCGTCTACCTGCAACCAGGGTGTTTTCACCCGTGCTTCGCGCGCCACCCGGGTCGACTGCGCAGCTCCCGGCTCACCGGCGATGTCGGTATTGACCCGCTCCTGGCCGACACTGGCGCTGAGACGCTGTGACAGACTGCCCAGCCTGGATTCCACAGTCAACAGCCAGCCGGCCAGGTTATCGGCGCGAGCAAAGAACTGTGCATCGGCGTCGGCAGGATCGCCGATCCGTTGCAGATAGGAGGAGAACAGATCGATGGCTTTACGGTATTCGCGTTCCGTGGCCGGAAACATCCAGCTGGCGTTGTCAAAGTTGAACAGCGGCTCTGCTTCACGCAGATCCAGATCCTCCTGGGACTGGGATTGAGAGCGACTGAACGATTCGCGGAAAGCCCTGGCAAAATCCCGGACCTGCACCAAGACACCAAATTCCCAGTTGGGAATATTATCCAGGTAGATGCCGGGTACCATAACATCATTGGACAGGTAGCCACCGGGCTTGTCCAGCAGGGTCTCAGCCACACCGATCAAAGCCGCAGTAGAGGCAGCGCCGATCACTGGCGCATTGTCGCTGCCGGCCAGTTTTTGCTCCCGATTCTCCACCACGGAGAACTGGTCCGGCTCGAAACTCCAAAAAACACCCAGAACGACGATAAACAGTGTAATGAACGCCAGAACGGACAGCAGGATCCTGACTATCGGGCTACTGTCATCGCTCTCGTAGGTCGCAGCGGAGTCGCCTGCCTGACTTTGCTCTTCGCCCCTGCCTTCGCCCTCGTCAGCGCCCGCATCCTCGCCGCTGCCCCTGCCAAACAGGGAGGCAATGCGCGCTTTAATAGTGGTAAACATTATCGCTTCTCCGGGACAGTCCTCTGCTCATAACGCTACTTCGTGGACCTCTGACTTCCTGGGGCAGTGGGCTACCAGGGAGCCTCTGTTAAGTACCACAACGCTCTGCGGGGCTACCTAGCTTGGTTCAGCACCCGGACCGGCTTCTGTGTCAGCACCTTCCGGCAATCGCAACCGGATGATAGCCCTTCCACCCAGCTCGATATTACCCCGCAGCCGATAACCATTGGCTCTTTCCCGCAAGGTGCCATAGATCCAGCGTCCTTTCTCATCGCTCGGCGCCGTTATCCAGACGAATGCTTCAAATTCTACAGCCTGCTCAGCGATATCCGCCAACTGTTCAACCAGGTAGTCAGACTGAGCACTCAGCTGGTCAAGATTCAACTCGAAAACCAGATCACCGGAATTCCGGTCAGCCTCCAGTGCTTTTTCGGCGGCCACGATAGCAGGATCGTCACGATCCACGAAGCGGGCTCTGTCGATATACTCCGCCGCCGCCGCAAACCTGCCCTGACGACTGGCAGTCGCCGCCAGCTCCAGGTATCTGGCCACGATACGCTGCAGCCCTTCGAGTGCCAGATCGTTCTCAGGGTCGAGTGCCAGCACACGCCGATAGCGGGTGTACGCATTGTCATTAACAGGGATCAGCAGTCGGTCCTGGTCCAGCGCCTGCAGGGCATCGTATAAAAGATCGCCAAGCAGCCGCTGACGACGAAAAGAAACCTGCCATTCCTGCACCGTTTCAGCACCCTGAACCACCTCAGCCACAGGGGCTTCCGCCGCGGCCGGATCCGGTTCTGGAACAACCTGTTCATCGTTTCCGGCCTGGCACCCGGCCAGGACACTTACCAGCAATAAGCGGGCTAACCAGCGCGCCTTGCTCGAAGACCAGAACATCATCAACCTCAACTCACCTAACCGATCAATTCACTAAAGGGAATAAAGCTGAGCATATCCCCCGCTGTTACCGAAGTAAACGGGGGTAATACTGCCAGGCCATCGGCCTGGCTCAAAGACGAGCCCGCGCCAGAACTTTGATTGTCGACAATCTGCAATTCCCCACCACCGTCTCGCGACCACAGAACCACCCGCAAATATTCCTGTCTATCGCCGCTGCTGTAGTCGAACGCAACCGGCAATCTGAAGCTCAAGGGCTCATGGCTTCTGGCACCACTCATGGCCAGCAAGGCCGGACGAACCAGCAACACAAAGGTAACGAACGCCGATACGGGATTACCCGGAACGCCGAAAAAAGGTCTGCCTTTGACTTCTCCCCAGGCAAACGGCTTGCCCGGCTTGAGCGCCAGCTTCCAGAGGTCAATCCGGCCCAACCGCTGTACGGCAGCCTTCACGTGATCTTCCTCGCCCACCGAAACCCCACCACTACTTAGCAGGCAGTCAGCCTCTCCGGCAGCCCGGGCAAATTTTTCGACCGTGGTATCCAGCCCATCTCCAACCGTGCCGCAGTCAACCACCTGCATCCCTAAACCAGCCACCAGGGCAGACAGGAGGTAAAAGTTCGAGTTGTAGATTTGACCGGCTTCGAGTGAGGTGCCTGGTCGCACAAGTTCATCGCCGGTGGTCAGAATAGCAACCTTGAGTGGTTTCCGCACTGCCAGTCTGGCTATGCCGCAAGAGGCAAGAACATGCATGTCATGGGCACGCAATCTGTGGCCGGCTTTGAACAGCAGGGTTCCCGCCGGGATATCGTCGCCTCGCGATCGGACGTTTTCACCAGCCGCGACACGCTGCAGAATCGTGACCGACTGGCCCGCCGGCTGCGTATTTTCCTGCATCACCACCGCATCAGCACCGGCTGGTAAGGGTGCGCCGGTGAATATCCTGGCCGCCGTGCCGGATTGCAAGGGTTCACCAGCCTGGCCTGCCGGTATCCGCTGGCTGACCGCCAATGTGACCGGAATCTGGCTCACTGCCTGTGAGTTCACCGCGTAGCCATCCATCGCACTGTTATCCGATGCCGGCACATCCACCGCCCCATACAGATCATGGGCCAGAATCCTGCCGTCGGCCTGCGTCAGCTCCACGGTTTCCGGCAGCGCCAGCAAGGGCAGATCTTCACGCAGGCGAGTCAGGGCTTCTTCTATAGGCGTCAACCGGGAATTCATCGCCAGCAACCCCTCAATGCAAACTTCTCGAACTCAGTGTATCCGGCAGCTTCACCGGCTTGTCCTCACCGGGCCGGGTGTCCTCTTCGCCAACGGCTTCGACGCCCCCTTTACCCTGATAAATGGTTTTAATCGCCGCACGGAGACTTTTGTGCCAGGAACGTTGCTTGATGCCAAAGGTGTCAAATATTTTTTTGCACGACAGTGTTGAGTTCGCGATCTCGGGCAGCGTGGGGAAAACTTCACTCATAGTGAAATTGTCGAGGAACTGGTAAATCTTTTCATCATGCTGAGATGCGTACTTGAGCACCTGCTGGACAAACTCGATTTCGGTCTTGGTCTCCAGACCACAATAGTGATACTCACCCCATACGCTGGCTTCACAATCCACCTGCCGACACACTGCCAGAATCACCCGGGCGACATCCTCGTTGGGGGTCGGACTGAAGCGTCGCTGCAGCACCGCCAGCTCTCCACCCTGTTTCTTGCACAGCCGAATCCAGGATTCAATGATGTCGTACTGGCGGCGCCCGAAAGTCCAGCCAACCCGAATAATCACGTGTTTGGCCAGTTTCTTCACTGCCAGCTCGCCCTGCAGGGCTGTGCTTCCATACACACCAACCGGGCTGGTAGCGTCCTGCTCGTTGTACCCGAGCCGCTTCCCGCCGTCGAAAACGTAACAGGTGGACAGGTGCAACATGGGAATACCCTGACGCTCACAGATGCCGGCCAGCAGGGCGGGATGATCTCTTTGCACCAGCGCGCATTCCTGTCGCGCAGTCTCCGCCGCAACAAGTGCCGTCTGGGAGCCTGGCTCGAAAGTGTGCAGGTTGATCAACTGGTCGGGGTGATAGCTCTTTATAAACTGATCAAGCACGGAGTTATCCGCAGATTGCAACAGGCTTGCCGGCAGCAGGGAGAAGTTCACCCCCTGTTGTGTCAACAACTCCAGAAGTTCCTGTCCAGTGGGCGACTCGGCGCCCGCAATCATCAATTTCACTTGGAAAACTCTCAGCAGCGGCTAGACAGCAGATCAGCTGTCTGACTTCCAGACACCAGGCTTGAAGCGCTAATTATAGGTACCCTGAAGCGTTTTCACTACAGCCGTTGCGTATGTCTGCAGGACGCGCCCGGGAATTGACTCAAGTCACTTTCGCCAAGCGTGCCTGACAAAGTTTCTCGCCGGTGGACGAACTGTAACCCCAGGGGCTTTTGACACCAGCAGACTATCACCAGACGACTGGTATAAGAAGCCCTCTGCTTCGACTGTCACCGTCGAAGCAGAGGGCCATTCAGAAAGGAATGTCGTCGTCGAAGTTATCAAAGTTGGCTGGCGCCTGCTGCGGCTCCGATCTGGGTGCCGCCTGGGACGCCCCAGCCTGTCCAAAGTCCGATGCCCCCTGACCTGCACCCCGGGAATCCAGCATCTGCATCTCGTTCGCGACTATCTCGGTAGCATAACGCTTGACACCATCCTGCTCCCAGGAGCGGGTCTGAAGGCGACCCTCTACATACAGCTTTGAGCCCTTTCGAACGTATTCGCCGACAATCTCGGCCAGACGGTTGAAAAATACCACCCGATGCCACTCGGTCTTCTCGACGTTCTCACCGGAACTCTTGTCTTTCCAGGACTCTGAGGTGGCCAGAGTCAGGTTCACTACGGCACCCCCGGTTGGCATATACCGAACTTCCGGGTCACCGCCCACGTTACCGACCAGTATTACCTTGTTTACACCTCGACTTGCCACCTTGACCTCCCGTCAGAATAATCCGCCTGTTTGCTCTGGTAAGTCTATACCATGAGGCTGGCATAGAGAAATAAATCGGCGGATTAAAACAAGGGCCATCTCCAGAAACTTCTGGTCAAGTTGGACTTATCGGAGGACCGGTAAGGTAAGGGCCGTGCATACTGGATGACCTCCTGGTGTCGTTCCTTGCCCGTGCTATTCATGCGTATCGTCCTGCTGACTGACAATGATGCTCGGCGGAAGAGGTTCAGGATTTGTGGGCTTTCCAGTGCTGATCATTACGCTACAACTTTGTTTCAACAGACTTTGAGCGCTTTGAGAAGCTGAAGGTTTAAGGCGTTCGCCTCTCACCCTGCCGCTGGCCCACTATGAAATTGGTTACGCCGCCACCCCCCGGCTGGAAACCTGGCATTTTTGCGAACAGTGAGGTGCTGGCTTCTGAATCGAAGACTCGATCAACTTGCATTCACTGCCATGCTTTATCTGATATCACCGAGACAAGGCGCATCAGATAAGCAGCCGTGACAGGAAAGAATCGCATCCGGCAGTCCAGGAGCAAAACAAGGCTGCTCTTGGTTGAAGCCAGGACGCATCAGACTTCACCTCACTCGAGGCGGCTGACCAGGCTGTGACCCGCGGCGATCAAAGACCAGCGCCGAGTGAAGAAAAATGACCGCCTTCCAGGGCATTTTTCGTAGTGAGGGTACCCCGGAGGGGCGCGGTCTGCCGCGGGCCACAGCCTGGTCAGCCGCCGCCGCTCGAAGCCCGAATACTCTCACGATTCAGCTGTCTATGATTCACGAAAACTCTGCTGGAACTACTTTAATCCTTTGCAACAATTAACCAGAGCCTGCACAGACCAATGTGAAAGAAAGAAAAGAACTTCCGTTAATTCGAGGATCAGCTTTACTCCCGTAAGCAATTCTTCAGATAATGGGCGGTTTGTTTTCCAGACAGTGCAGCCAGGCGGTTCATGGATAAGATAATTGTCAGGGGTGCCCGCACCCACAATCTCAAGAACATCAATGTCACCATCCCCCGCGACAAACTGGTGGTGATCACCGGGCTGTCCGGATCGGGGAAATCGTCTCTGGCGTTTGACACCCTCTACGCGGAAGGGCAGCGGCGCTACGTGGAGTCGCTCTCAACCTACGCGCGCCAGTTTCTATCCATGATGGAAAAGCCCGATATCGATCACATCGAGGGGCTGTCGCCGGCCATTTCCATCGAGCAGAAATCCACCTCCCACAATCCTCGCTCCACCGTAGGGACCATCACCGAGATCTACGACTACCTGCGCCTGCTGTTCGCCCGGGCCGGCGAACCCCATTGTCCTGAGCACGGTCTCAAACTCGAGGCACAGACAGTCAGCCAGATGGTCGATCAGGTCATGTCCCTGCCGCCGGACAGCCGGCTCATGGTTCTGGCACCGATCATCCGGGACCGCAAGGGTGAACACCTGCATGTTTTCAGCGAGCTCAGAACCAGTGGTTTTATCCGGGCCCGGGTCGATGGGCTGGTTTGCGAGATCGAGTACCCGCCAGAGCTGGAAAAAAACAAGAAGCATAATATCGAGGTGGTCGTCGACCGCCTCAAGGTCAAGGAAGGCATCGAACAGCGCCTGGCCGAAAGTTTCGAAACCGCCCTGCAGCTGGCGGATGGTCTGGCACTGGTCAGCTTCATGGATGACGACGCCGGGCAGCCGGACCTGGTGTTTTCCTCGCTTTTTGCGTGTCCCCAGTGCGGACACAGCATCAGCGAACTCGAGCCACGGCTGTTCTCCTTCAACAATCCCGCCGGGGCCTGCGCCAGTTGTGACGGCCTTGGCGTCAAGCAGTATTTCGACGAACAGCGTATCGTGGTGGATTCGGCACTGTCTCTGGCCGAGGGCGCAATCCGCGGCTGGGACCGACGCAACATGTACTACTTCCAGATGCTCAACTCACTGGCTGATCACTACGGCTTTCAGCTCGACAAGCCCTTTGAAAAGCTGACCAAAAAGCACCAGGAAGTCATCCTCAAGGGCAGTAGAGGTGAAAACATCGACTTTCACTTCGTCAATGACCGGGGCGATACGGTTGTCCGCAGCCATCCCTTCGAAGGCATCCTGCCGAACATGGAACGCCGCTACCGGGAGACCGAGTCTTCCATGGTCCGTGAGGAGCTGACCAAGTTCCTCAGCTCCCAGTCCTGTCCCGATTGCCAGGGCACGCGCCTGCGGAAAGATGCCCGCCACGTGCTTATCAAGGGGCAGAACCTCCCCGGCATCACGGCCATGACAGTGGCACAGTCGACGGACTATTTCCGGAAATTAAAGCTGCAGGGCAAGCAGGCCCGGATTGCGGAAAAGATTCTCAAGGAACTGCAGGCAAGGCTGAAATTCCTGGTGGACGTAGGGCTGAATTACCTTACCCTGAATCGCAGTGCCGAGACACTTTCCGGAGGTGAGGCCCAGCGCATCCGGCTGGCCAGCCAGATCGGCGCGGGGCTGGTAGGCGTTATGTACATTCTGGATGAACCATCCATCGGGCTGCACCAACGAGACAACGATCGCCTGCTGAATACGCTATTCCATCTGCGCGATCTGGGTAATACCGTGATTGTCGTCGAACACGACGAAGAAGCCATCCGCAGCGCCGACCATATCATCGACATCGGCCCCGGAGCCGGGGTACACGGGGGGCACATCGTCGCCGAGGGTGCACTGAAAGATATCCTGCAATCCAAGGACTCGCTCACCGGGAAATTTCTGTCCGGCAAGGAAAAGATCAGTATCCCGGAAAAGCGCATTCCTATCGATAAAGAGCGCATTCTTCGGCTAAAAGGGGCCAAGGGTAACAATTTAAAATCTGTTGATCTGGAAATCCCAATCGGCCTCTTCACCTGTGTGACCGGCGTGTCCGGATCCGGCAAGTCGACGCTGATTAACAGCACCCTCTATCCTCTTACGGCGACGCAACTGAACAAGGCAACCACCCTGACTCCTGCTCCTTTCGACAGCATCGAAGGTCTGGAACTGCTGGACAAAGTGGTAGACATAGACCAGAGCCCCATCGGCCGTACGCCACGTTCAAACCCGGCGACCTATACCGGTATCTTCACGCCGGTGCGGGAATTGTTCGCCGGCACCCAGGAAGCGCGCGCACGGGGCTATAAACCGGGCCGCTTCAGCTTCAACGTCAAGGGCGGTCGCTGCGAAGCCTGCCAGGGCGATGGGGTGGTCAAGGTCGAGATGCATTTCCTGCCGGATATTTACGTCGCCTGCGACGTGTGCCGGGGTAAGCGTTACAACCGGGAAACCCTGGAAGTTACCTACAAGGGCAAAAATATCAGCGAAGTGCTGGATATGACCATCGAAGATGCCGCCGGATTCTTCAGCCCGGTGCCGGCTATCGCACGCAAGCTGCAAACCCTGATCGACGTGGGGCTGTCTTATGTCTGCCTCGGCCAGGCCGCCACCACGCTGTCCGGTGGAGAGGCCCAACGGGTCAAACTGTCACGGGAACTGTCCAAACGGGATACCGGCAAGACTCTGTATATTCTCGACGAGCCTACCACCGGCCTGCACTTCCAGGACATCCGCCAGTTGTTGAAGGTACTGCATCATCTGCGGGATCAGGGAAATACCATCGTGGTGATCGAACATAACCTCGATGTCATCAAGACCGCCGACTGGCTGGTCGACCTCGGCCCGGAGGGCGGCAACGAGGGGGGGCAAATCGTAGCCGAAGGAACGCCCGAGCAGCTGGCCCGGGTCAAGGGCTCGCACACCGGTTTTTACATGAAAAAGATACTCGCCTGAGCGGCAGAAAGCCCGCCAGCGAGTGGCACCGGCAGTGGCGGTAAAGACAGCCGCTTTTCCACGTATTCTGTAGGGAATTCATCGAATCGGTGGGTAAAAATGTAACAGTCTGCAATTTTCTGACCCGGTTCCGCTGAACGGCCCCCGAATTCGGGCCATTGTCCCGCCACAAACCCTTCATTCATTTGCATTTTCAGCTGGAAAATCGTACCTTCTGGGGCAGGTATAGATGCGAATACCAAAGCTATCCAGCGTTGTGGCCCGAAAGGGTTGCGACCACTCCTCAAAATAATGAAACGGAGCAATGTCAGTGAACCCTAAACTAACACGCAGACGTTTTATCAAGGGGGTAATTTTCTCCGGTGCCGCCGCTTCAACCGGTGCCAGCTTTTACCTTGCGAACGCCCAGTCCGGGCAGAACGCCGCAGAGCGCTTGATAAACCTTAACGTAAACGGGCGAACCAGGCCTGTCGATGTCCTGCCATCCGAGACCCTTGCCTACACGCTTCGCTACAAGCTTGACCTGACCGGTACCAAGATCGGCTGTAATCGTGGTGAGTGTGGAGCCTGCACGGTGCATATCGATGGCGTCCCCAACTACGCCTGTTCAGTTCTGACTCACAACGTCCGGGGCCGCGCAGTGACCACCATCGAAGGCATCAAGGCCGCCGATGGCACCCTGCATCCGGTACAGGCGGCTTTCGTTGCGGAAAACGCACCGCAATGCGGTTTCTGCACACCGGGCCAGGTGATGTCTGCAGTAGCCTTGTTGCGGGATAACCCCAGGCCGACCAGAGAAGAAGCCATCCAGGCCATGTCTGGCAATCTTTGTCGGTGTGGTGCCTATGAACATTATCTGAATGGCGTGATGCGCGCCTCGGGGCAATTAGTATGACTATGCACATTGGAAAAGATTTCACGCCACCTGATGTGCCTGGCAAGGTCACAGGTGAGATCAAATACGCTGAGGATCACAAGCGCGAAGGCATGGTTTTTGCGCGCATCCTGACGAGCCCCCTGCCCAGCGGCAGGGTAGTCAATATCGACTATGCGGAAGCGTTGCGAATGGACGGCGTAGTGGGTGTTTTTACGGCCGACGATCTGCCTCCCGTGCCACCGCCGGGCAACCCCGCGCTGGCCTCCGACTACGTCACCTTCGTCGGCCAGCCCATTCTGGCGGTCGCGGCCGTCACTGAAGAAATCGCCGAAAGTGCCATTGCACGTATCCGCGTGGACTTCGAGCGGCGAAATTTCGTGGTCGACCCACTGGTCAGCCTCACACCTGGCGGACCGAATGCCTACCCTGAGGGTAACGTACTGGTTCGTACCCAGGAAGAAGGCCCGGAAGGCGCGCCCATCGTCGGCGCCGAAATTCGAGACATCAAGTGGCCTCAGTCAGCCATTGACGCGATCCGGGAAGGCCGCGAGCCAGTCGGCGGCGAGTTTACCCAGGAATGGGCATTCGGTGATGTCGACGCCGGCTTTGCGGAAGCGGCCCACATTATCGAAGAGCCCTTCGTCACCATGGGTTACCCACACCACTCTCTGGAAGCCCGTACCTGTATGGCCTACTGGGAAAATGGCAAGTGCTATTTTGCCGGCTCGTCCCAGAGCCAGAGTGCCAACGACAATGGCCTGGCGCGGATGCTGAATATCCCCGAAGCGGACCTGGTATTCATCAACGAAGCTACAGGTGGTGGGTTCGGTTCCAAGATCGGTCCCTACCCTTACATGGCCATCACCGGTAATTTCGCCCGGATGCTGAACCGCCCGGTGCAGACCCGCATTACCCGGGAACAGGAGTTTTATATCGGTTCTGCGCGCTCCGGCATGCAAGGCTGGATCAAAGTCGGTGTCAAGGCTGACGGCAAAGTTTCCGCAGTCGACCTGGCCATCGTTAACGACGGCGGTGCGACCGGCGGCGGCAGCGGCAACTCCTCTGCCGCGCACGTTACTATTGCCTACCAGCCGGAGTCCATGCGCTACCGGGGAATATCTGTTTATACCAATACCACGCCTCGAGGCGCCCAACGGGGGCCCGGCCAGAATGAAATGGCTTCGGTGCTGGCACCTATCACCGATAAGGTAGCCAGAACTGTTGGTATGGACCGGGTTGCATTTCGTCGTGTCAACGCCGCCAACAGCCAGGGTTTCCAGGGTGGCAGTCGCGGCCCGCTGACCAGCGCCTTCGTCACTGAAGCGCTGGACCAGGGTGAGCGCCTGTTTGGCTGGCAGGACAAGATCAGCCAGCCAAAACGCAACGGCAGCAAGGTACGCGGCGTAGGTATCGGTATCGGCTATCACGGCGCCGGCAGTCGCGGCTATGACGGCCTGGTCCGAATCGCGCCGGATGGCAAAGTGCACATTCACAGCGGCGTCGGTAACCTGGGTACTTATTCCTACGCAGCAACCTGCCGGGTGGCAGCGGAGGCTTTGCAGGTACCCTGGGAAAATTGCGAGATACATAACGCCAGAACTGACCGACACCTGCCCCACAGCTCCGGCCAGGGTGGCAGTAATACCATCTTCACCCACAGTCGGACCAACTGGGTCGCAGCCCAGGATGCCATCACCAAGATGAAGGAAATCGCCGCAGCCGAACTGGGTGGTTCGGCGGACGACTACGAGATCGGTGGTGAGCGGGTATTCCTCAGCAGCGATCCGGATCAGGGATTGACTTATGCCGAAGCGGCTCAGCGCGCAATAGCCATGGGCGGAAAATTCAGCGGCATGGAATACCCCGATGACATCAACCCGATCACCCAGCGTGCCGTCCAAGGTCTGCAGGGAACCGGTCTGGTTGGCGTGGCGAAGGACAATATTCCGGGTCAGGGACAGCCGCCGGGAATTCAGGTTGGTTTCTGCGAAATCGAGCTGGATCTGGACACCGGCAAGTACGAAATCCTTGACTACGCGATGGTTGCCGATTGTGGCACCGTCGTGCACCCCAAGAACTTCAACAATGCCATGCGTGGCGGCGCAGTCTGGGGCGTAGGACTTACCAGTCTTGAGCGCCATGTCTACGATCCGCAGAACGGCCTGCCAGCCAACGTCGGTCTTTACCAGAGTAAGCCTCCTACTTACAAGGATGTGAATCTGAACACCAAGATCGCCGCGGTGAACATCCCGGATCCGCAGAATCCAGTGGGTGCTCGCGGTATTGGTGAACCGACTCAGGGCGCCTCAGCAGCCGCCCTGGCGAGCGCCATATCCGACGCGCTCGACGGCCACCTGTTCAACACGGCGCCGACCACCACGGATATGATCATCAATCACTTGGCTGGTAATTCCTACAGCTCCAAGACTCTAAAAACTAATACATTCTGAGGTTCACTATGCCATCACATGATGTAATGCCAAATATGGAGCTCTACCAGCCCGCCCGGGTTGAGGAAGCTCTTGACATAGCTGACCGACTGGCAGAAAGAGGTTGGTTGGTGGGCGGCGGTCAGGATACCTACGGCTGGCTGAAGGACCGCGCCAAATCGGTAGACGCACTGATCGACCTCAGCGGAATCGAGTCGCTGCGAGGCATCCGGGAGACTGCCGACGGCATCGAAATCGGCGCTCTGACGACCCTGACTGAAATCGCCAACAGCGACCTGATCCAGTCAAGGTATTCCCTGCTGTCCGATGCAGCCCGGGTCGTTGCGAGTCCTCAGATTCGCAACATCGGTACCCTTGGCGGCAACCTGTCTCAGGATGTGCGCTGCTGGTACTACCGCAGGGGTCTGTCCTGCTATCGCGCCGGCGGCAACCTGTGTTACGCGGACACCCCTGAAGGCATGAACCGTGAACACTCGCTGTTCGAAGGCAGCCGCTGTGTAGCCGCCAGCGCATCAGACACCGCCCCGGCGGTAGTCGCACTGGATGCGACCATGGTGATCCGCAGCGTCGACGGTGAGCGCACCGTGTCGGCTGAGGAATACTTCGTCGGACCTGCCTTGGACATCGAGAACACCACGGTTCTGCGACCGGGTGAAATTCTCACCGCAGTCAGGATCCCTGCTACCTGGGCCAACGCCACCTTCTACTTCGAGAAAGTGGCTGACCGCAACGTCTGGGATTTTTCCCTGGTGAACGTGGCGGCGGCTTTTCAGGTCAGCGGTGGCACAATCCAGAACAGCCGCATCGTGGCGGGTGCCGTACAGGCTACGCCGCGTCGACTGACCACCGTGGAAAATGCCGTGCGAGGTCAGGCCAAAAGTCTGGCGACCGGCGAATCCGTGGCGGCACTGGCAACCGAGGGGGCCAGAGAACTGGCTCACAACGGCTTCAAGGTGCCCCTGCTGCAGAACCTCGTCAAGCGGGCTATCAGCGCCTGACAAAATCAGGCTCAGCATAAAAAAGGCCGGCTTGTCAGCCGGCCTTTTTTGTTAGACCCAACAGGTCCTGGGTTTAAAACAATCCGCCTGCTAAAAAACCTACCAACATGATTACGACGTAACCTGTCAGTATCTTTAAGGCCACTGGCCCCAGTTTTTCGTGTCGTTCCTGCGTTGCTGCTCCCATGTTCTTGCCTCCTGAGATACCATTTATCACACTGCAAAGAATACGAAAGACAGGGATGAACGTATTGATTCATATCAGAAAATCAGCCACAGGACTTCAGACTTGGATAAAGTAAAAGAGTGCTTCGTCAGGCCTTCCACCAGCCTGAATCTGCTTTCGCACCACGAAATTCAATTGGCAATGGAAACCACGGAAGATGTTTTTCAGACTTTCAGGGACTGCGCGCTGGCGGTCCTCAACACCGGCAATGAAACCGACGATCCGGATCAGATGCTGCAGACATTTGCCGATTTTCAGGTTGAAATCGTACCTGAGTCCCGTGGCATCAAACTGCGGGTACAGAACGCACCCGCGTCGGCCTTTGTCGACGGAAAACTGATCCGCGGTATTGAACAACACCTGTTCTCCGCACTCCGCGATATTGTCTATACCCAGGCCAAAATAGGGAGTCTCGGCGGCTTCGACATCTCTACCGGCGAGGGTATTACCGACACGGTATTCAGAATCTTACGCAACGCCAACGTCGTACAACCTAATCAGCCACCCCAATTGGTAGTGTGCTGGGGCGGTCATGCCATCAGCCGGACTGAGTACGACTATACCAAGGAAGTCGGCTACCAGCTCGGCCTGCGGGGCCTGGATATCGCAACCGGCTGCGGAATCGGCGCCATGAAAGGCCCGATGAAAGGAGCCATGATCGGACATGCCAAGCAGGCTATCGGCACAGGCAGGTATGTGGGGATTACCGAACCGGGCATCATCGCCTCGGAATCCCCCAACCCATCGGTCAACGAACTGGTCATTCTGCCGGATATTGAAAAGCGCCTGGAGGCATTCGTACGGCTCGCCCATACCATAATAGTGTTTCCCGGCGGGGTTGGTACTATCGAGGAGATTCTGTACCTGTTGGGCGTCGTGATGCGAGAAGAAAACCGCTCGATCCCGATACCGGTAATCCTTACCGCACCAACCGGTTACGAAGACTACTTCACAATGGTCGACCGTTTCATCCGCGATACGCTGGGCGAAGCCGCTACGGCTTACTATCAGGTAGTCAACGACAATGCCGCACTGGTCGCACAGCTTACCCGGCGCAATCTGAATCAGGTTATCGCACACAGAAGACGCCGTGACGAGTCCTACGCCTTTAACTGGGAACTGCATATTCCAGAATCCATGCAGTCCCCGTTTCAGGTCACTCATGAGAACATGGCGGGGCTCAGGCTGTTCAGCGATCGGCCCTCAGCCCAACTGGTAGCCGATCTGCGCAGGGCGTTCTCGGGGATAGTGGCGGGCAACGTAAAACCCTACGGCATCAGGCAGGTGGAGCAGCACGGTCCTTACAGACTGCAGGGCGATCAATCCGTCATGCAGGCAATAGATAACCTGCTGGACGAATGCGTCGCCAACAAGCGCATGAAAATAGGCAGTCGGCAATACAGCCCCTGCTATGAACTGGTCAGTGTTGAGCGGTAGAAAGCAGGCTTATACTGAGCTCAGAAAGACTGATCGGCTCAAGTGCCTCTCGACTATTTCGGCGACCGCACTGAACCAGAATTCCTCATTATTCAGATTGGGGATCAGCACCAGGTCCTCCCCGCCCTTTTCCTTGAACAGCTCCCGGTACTCGATACCGATTTCGTGAGTGGTTTCAAGGCAGTCGGATACAAACGAGGGAGTCAAGACCGCGACCCGCTTTACGCCTTTACCTGCCAGTTCCTCCAGGAACTCATCAAGATAAGGTTGAATCCAGGGGTCCCGCCCGAAGCGGGACTGAAACGCCACGGAGTAGAAGTCTGAATCCCAGCCAAGTTCCCCCGCGATGGAACGGGTGGTTTGCATGCATTGGGCCCGGTAGCAATACCTGTTCTTGCTGGTGATCTCATCGCAGCAACTGCCAAACTGACAATAATCCGCCTTGTCAGCTTTCTTGATGTTTTTTTCCGGCAGACCGTGATAACTGAAAATTACGTGATCCACCTTCTTGCGCGGATGATTCTGACGCAGATGTTTGTCAATCAACTGAGTCCATGCTCTGATGAAGGCCGGCTCCCCGAACATATCTTTAATGACAGTCATACGAGGGCGCTTTTTCCAGCGCTCCGCCGCCTTGGTCACGCCGTGGAGCACCGATTCGGTGGTGGCTGTCGAGTATTGGGGAAACAACGGGAAAACCAGGATATCGGTAATGCCCAATTGCTCGATTTCGGCCATGGTGTCAGCGATCATCGGCTCACTGTAACCCATCCCGACAAACACCCGCATACGACTACGGGTCGGATCCATGGCGTCCTGCAAGCGGATTTTCAGCTGGTCGGTATACACTTTCAGTGGTGATCCGCCTTCCAGCCAGATGGTTTCATAGTCCCTGGCGGTTTTAGGCGCTCTGAACGGCAGGATGATAAAGTTTCTCAGGGCCCAGCGCGCCCAGGCAGGAATATCGAACACGTAAGGGTCGGAGAAAAAGTGTCGGTAAAATTCCCGTAAACCTTTCGCCGTGGGTGCGGCGGGTGTACCCAGATTCAGTAGTAAGATGGCGCGCATGTCTGATCGCTTTCGTTGTTTGTTGACTGCGTGAGTTACGTGAGCCAGTCAGGCCCGGTTCACTTTACTTTACGGATCGATGGTCGTTTTACTGGCGGTATCCACCTGTTTTACAAACCAGGCCATAAAACGAGCCATCCGCTCCAGACCCGGTGTCGAAACCACTTCGTATACCTCACCGCTGGTATGATACAGCGGCGGCGCCTGCATGGTGGTAACTAGAGGAACTCCCGCACTGCGGTACCCTCCGCCCTCACCACTGGCCATGGTGGAATTACCGGATACAAAATTTGTGCCGTAGCGCTGGACGCCGCGGTCGAACAATTGTTGCAGGAAAGGCGACTGGTTGGTGATTCCGGCAACGATTGGAGCTTCGCCGGAATCGGCAATGTATTCCCGGTAACCATCCTCGAACTGACTGCGGGCCGGTGAAAAATTACGTTGCGCAACATGCTCCAGGTTGAAAATCAGGACACTGTTGTCAAACAGATCGGGGTTCAGGGAGACCGCCGCACGAGGACCATTCAGGCCACGGGTATGATGCCCTGCGCTGGCAACCAGCACCAGCGTCCTTTGCAGCTGAATTTCCGGGCGGGAGAAATGTCTGGCCAGTGCCACCAGCACGGCCAGCCCGTCACCATTGTCTCCGGCGCCATCATACCAGGCATCGATATGTGCATTCAGAACAATGGTTTCATCACTTGCCCCGGGGATGACCGCGACCACGTTTTCTCCGCTCAGATCGCGATGGACCTTAGCCTCGAGGGACAAACGCATTTGCAGCTGATCCAGGGTTCCCGCCAGCGCGGCAGCGTTCATAACCCGACTCAGAAAGTGGCCATCCCGCCCACCAATATTAAAACAGGGTCCGCCGCAATCGGACATATCACGGGCCATTTCATTACCGGGCTGGTCGATTATGTTGACCACGGCGACAGCGCCCCGGGACATGATGTCATTGGCCTGGGGCACAAACCTGGCCCGTTCGAAGACCAGATGGGCCTGGGGAGTAACACGCTGAATAGCGATCCTGCCACGCACGTCCACATTCACGAGTTCCGCCGGACTGCCCGTGCCGACGTAGACCACGGGTGCGATAAGACTGCCGCCAGAGATTGCGGAGGGAGCCAGCGCCACGGCCGTGGTGAGAACAACATCGGCGCTCCCGGCGCCAAACCGGTCATCACCCAGCAGAGTGACTTCCCAGCTGACCGGCAGCCACAGCTCCGCACCGGGATCCTGCTGAAATTGCTGCACCCGGATCTCTTCAATCCCGGCCTGACGGAACTGGTCCGTTACCCAGTCTATGGTTGCATTCGCAGACGGGAATCCGCTCACTCTCCCCCACATCTGTGCACCACCCAGCTCCTGTGAGAGCCTGCTCTGCACGGAAAAATCGACAATCTGGCGCAGATCCTGACTGATCCGCTCGCCAGCAAGTTCGGCATAACCCGACTCGCCGGCAGGAACCACTGCCGGTGCGGGCCCGCGGTTGCCGATTATTGCGGGGCTGACATGGGGCTGCAGCACCGGCGGCGGAGCCAGCCCGAACCAGGGACCATTATCAACACTCTGAGAAAAAGCGCCCTGGGGCCAGGCAGACACTGTCGCCAGCACTGCCAGCAACACCAACCCTGCCCGCCCGACCTTATCGGAACCGTGGTCAGTTCCTGGTGAATCCTGCCGCATACCTGATCCCCCGTTCTAGTAGCGCCGTTCCGTGATGACAACCCGTCCATCAAGGCTGCCTGGCAGTATCACTCCGTTGAGTCTTTTTTCTGACCGGTTCAGCTGCGTTTTCATGGGCTTACTCCAGTGAATGATGATTGAAATCGGCCGGCGCACCGGGCGTCGCCAATAACCACGAAGTTTAAAGGGATTCTCGACATCGATAAAGCCGTAAATTTTCCCCCGATGCGACCCGAACCGGAAACAGGCTGCCGCATCCGGCGCACCCATTTCTAATCCGTTGTTTCTTATTGCCTTTTAAGGTCGTTTCAAATATCAGTAACTGAAACTTTCAGCACTGATCTGCTTCAGGACGACAATGACTTTAAAAACTGGCTTGCCAGAGGGAGCCAGGTTTTCCATTACTAGTAACAGAATCCTTGATTTCAGTCCCTTCCACGTAAAAGGCTTTCAGTCCGGTGGGAAATGGTTAATATGGGCCTGCTTACTGGATCTTCCACATGGTCGACCTGACCGGGCGAATTCGGGGCATTTTCAATTCCACGTCCCCGGCAAGGTTTATCGGTTCCTCCTGAGGACTGTTGCCAGTGGTTTTTTTCAGCTCTTTGGCAACAGAAGATCCTGACATTCATCAGCATACGCAGCACGAGGGTAATTACTGTGAAGAAATCAATCGTTGGCCTGATTGGCATTGCCATGACGGTGACCGCGTCATTTGCCGGCGCCGCCGAGCGCGTCGGTGACTTTGCCCTGATCGACCATCAGGGAACTTTCCATCACATGGCCTGGTACGACGACCAGGCGGCGGTTGTCCTGATGGTGCAGGCGAACGGAGCGGCCGAAGTCGCGGCCAATCTGCCCACCCTGCTGGAACTGCAGAGTCAATACCAGGATCAAGGTGTCCTGTTCATGCTACTCAACCCGGGCCTGCAATCCGATCGAGACAGCATAAAGAACGAACTTGACGGGCTTGGTGCCGACCTGCCGGTTCTCATGGATGATGCCCAACTGGTTGCCGAGACTCTGGGCGCAAGCCGCATCGGAGAGGCATTAATCTACGACCCGAAGACTTTTGAGGTTGTCTACCGAGGTCCGGTGCAGGAGCACCTGGGCGCGGCACTGCAACAGCACCTGGCAGGCGCCGAAGTGCAGATTGAAGCCCAGGCCGGCGGCAGCCTGATCGACTTCCCGGCCCGGGCGCAACACACCGCCAGCGTGCCTTCCTACGTGGCAGAGGTTGCCCCGATCATTGCCGATAATTGTGCCAGCTGCCATCGCGCTGGCGGGATTGCGCCCTTTGCCCTCGACAGCAGCCTGTCCGCTCAGGGCTGGTCGCCGATGATTCGTGAGGTCGTTTTGACCAAGCGCATGCCGCCAGGCCAGGTCGATAACAAGGTAGGGCACGCACTCAAAAATCCGATGAATCTCACCGACGCTGAAATGCAGACCCTGATTCACTGGGTCGATGCCGGATCTCCGGTGGACGATGGCGCGGATCCCCTGGCACAGCTGACCTGGCCGGACAGCAAATGGTCTAATGGCGAGCCGGACCTTGTCGTGCAGATTGAACCTCAAACAATCCCTGCTACCGGAATCGTCGATTATATGAATATCCCCGTCGATCTGGAGCTGGAAAAGGATGTCTGGGTACGCGGCAGTGAAGTGGTCCCTGGCGACCCCACGGTAGTCCATCACGTCATTACTTCGGTAGTACCCCCCGAGGGCATGCGGGACCAGCGCGAGATCCTCATGGAAGTGATCAACAGCCTGCCGGAAGAAAAAGCTCAGGAGATTCGCGTCGCCCTGTTTGCCGCCGCTGCCAGCGGTCAGCAACCGAATATCGGTGAAATCCTTGAGCTCCTGGGTCCTGAAGTAGATCTGGGTGTGTTCCTGGGTGCCAGCGGCGATCCCGACCAGGCTTCCATCGCAGGTTACGCGCCCGGCACCGCGTCAGATATGTACCCGGAAGGCACCGGAGGCCTACTGAAAGCCGGCTCCACCCTGAGCCTGCAGATGCACTACACCACGTCCGGTAAAGAGTCCGTGGACACTACCGAAATCGGCATCTACTTCTACCCGGAAGGCGAAATACCTGCCGAGCGCATGGCAGGTGGGATCGGCAACAACTTCAGCATCGCGATCCCGCCCCAGGCCAAGGATCACGAAATGGCAGTTGAGACCGTGGTGCCAAAGGACGCCTACATCCACAGCCTGATGCCGCACATGCATTTCCGCGGCAAGCGTATGGATTTCACTGCCATCTACCCTGACGGCAGTGAGGAGCTGATCCTGTCGGTACCGAACTATTCGTTCAACTGGCAGCTGACCCATGCCCTCAAAGAGCCTTTGTTTGTTCCGGCGGGCACCCGCATCGTGGCCCGGGGCGCCTTCGACAACTCATCCCAGAACCCCTACAACCCGGACCCCAACGAAACAATTTATTGGGGCGAGCAGAGCTGGGAAGAGATGTTCATGGGCTTTTACAGCTGGAAGTACGCCGACCAGAGCGGCGACTGATAAGGCTTAATAAGCTTACATAAAAAAGCCCCGCGTCAGCGGGGCTTTTTTAGTTCAAGGACCGGCTAAAGGGCAGATCCAATTTCAGTGCCGTGGCTCAGCCCCGGCAATCCCTTGGCTGGTTTCCCGGCAGTTCACTGGTTGGCTGGCGGTGGAGTCCAGTCACAGTCCGGGCAGTCTGGAGAGATAGCATTCTGTTCCAGTACCTCGAAGATGAAATCGCGCCACACTTCGTTAGGCTGCCAGACTGAGTTCATGTCTGCCTTGGCCTGGGCCACGGGCACATCCTGATAGATCACCCGATACAGAAAACTGAATGCCGTGGCACGGGCATTTACCTGACAGTGAAGCAGTGTCTTTTTTTCGGGTGCCCGGCGCATGGAATCAGCAAAGGCATAAAAATCGCTGGGCAGTGGATTGGAGAAGTCCACCGGAACCTGCATGTACTCCATACCCAGCTCCTTGACCACCAGGTCCTCGTCTGCCAGAGCATTGCGGTTGTTGGTGAACGCGATGTAGACCACCCGCTCGAAGCCCTGCTCGCTCAACGTCGTAAACTGCTCACGGGTTGGCTGACCGGCACTGGCAAAGGTAGCGCTGTACTGCCGAAAGTTGGTAATTTCCTGCAGGGCCGGGTCGACGTCCTCGAGGGCCTGCAGCGACAATGAATTGGAAAACAGCAAGCACAGGGCTGCCAGTCTGATGGTTTTCACCTAATTACTCCTCTTTTGATGGACGAAACAGCTGCACTTTAGCAGTTTCCCCTGCCCGATTACAGCACAGGCGTAACCCGGAAACAGGCAGCGGCCGGTCGCAGCACTGGCGGCTTTCAGCAGCAAATCTTCCCGCTTCGCCCGCGGCTGACCTCTTTGGTCAATAACAAAGCTTGACCTGATTATGCGGGAAAGGCACTCTAGGCTACCGACGGCTTATGACCGGCTGCTCGGGCCCCGTCGCGGCGACGGCCTCAGGGGCAGTGCTGCAGAATCGGCCGACTTTCCCGACCACCGACCTTTCAGTTAATTTTCCAGTAAGGAATGACCTATGCGTTATCAATTGTTACTGCTCTTTGGCCTGCTGACCGCCTGCAATGCCCAAATGTATATTGATCCGACTCCTGGAAACGATGGCCGGACACTGGCCCCTGGGCAATCCGCCAGCTTCCGCTTCTTTACCACCGAACCAGCAGCGGATGCCGGGCTCAATCTCGCAGCCGGCGCCAGTTACAGGCTGGAGATTCCCCTGATAAGCAACTGGATAGACGGTGAAGTCGACGCCGATGAAAACGGTGTGGCACTGGGGCCGCTTGGCTTTGCCGACAGCCTGATGCCGGCCGATGCCTTTGCCCTGTTGAAGCGCTCCCGGCAGCACCGCTGGTTTGAACTGATGTTCTACCAGGATGGTTGCCGCAGCGACAGTCTGGTTGGGCTCTCTGAATTGCAGTACGACAGCCAGACCGATTCCTACAACTATACGGCGCCCTGCGAAGGTGACCTCAAGCTGTTCGTCAACGACAGTCAGGGTGCGTACACCAACAACGTAGGATTCGCCAGAATACAGATTACGCGCACTAACTAGTTGACTGTGAGAATCCAGTGACAGAAATACCGCTGACACTGCGCCTGCTGTCACGCCGGCAACGTCAGTTTACCCGGTTGCCGCCCCGCTTTTTTCCAGCAGTCGGAAACCGCCCCCGGGTGCCGCTTCAAAACGCAGGCGCTGATTGATGCAGCGGGGCTCTTCGCCTTCGGTATGGCTGACGTATATGATCTGTGTCCGTGTCTGTTCAGCGATGCAGTCCACGGTTAACAGCACCAGCCGGCGGAAATAATCGTCCAGGCCGACACAGGGCTCGTCCAGAATCAGCACCGCCGGCTGTTTCACCATTGCCCTGGCCAGCAATGTCAACCGTTGCTGACCGAAGGAAATCTCGTGGAAGTAGTCTCCGGCCAGGTCAATCAGGCCCAGAGACTTCAGCCAGGCCCGCGCCATTTCTTCCTGGCTGGCACCGCTGTCATCGTACAGGCCTACCGAATCGAAAAAGCCCGACACGACGACGTCGAGAACCTTCCAGCCCTTCACGTACCGGTTGTGAATTTCATTGGATACGATGCCAAAGTAGGATTTGATATCCCAGACCGATTCGCCACTGCCACGCCGCACGCCAAACAGGTAAACCTCCTGCCCATAGGCTTTGTGATTCTCACCGTCAATAAGACTCAACAATGTTGATTTGCCGCAGCCGTTGGGGCCCTCGATCAGGGTATGGTCCCCCGCCTTCATCAGCCAGCTGGCCTGATTAAGCACCAGCCTGTCTCCATAGGCCGCCGTCACCTTGTTGAGCCGCACCGGCGCTACGTCAGTGTCCTGCCGGCACTCCTGCGGACCCGGCACCGGCAGCACAGCCGGTGCGTTGACCTCCGGGTGGGCGATGCGCTGGTAGGCTTCGCTGGCGGGCATGGTATCAATAGGGCCCCGGCCGACCAGTTGTAGATTTTCCATGAGCGCCAGATGCGTAATGCCCGGCAAAATCTCCTTTTCCCGCCGGCTCAACAGCACTGTGGCCGTCTCGCTATCCATCCACTGCCGCAGCAGGTCACGCACGCCGGGCGCGGATTGTCGGTCGATGGCCTCCAGGGGGTCATCCAGCACCAGCAGTCTCTTCTCTCCAGCTGTCTTACTCAGCAGAGCCCTGGCGACCATGACTTTCCTCATCTGTCCTGAGGACAGGAAACGAATTCCCCGCTGCAGCAGCGTATCGATTTCCAACCTGACCAACAACGCCAGGGTCGACGCCTGATCAAGCAACTGAGGACTGCGCGAGCCGCAGATAAATCTGGCAACGGTCGTGCCGGCATCCTGCGCCTCGGCGCTGTATTCACTGATATCGTGCCGGTTGTCCAACGCCCAGAGCCGCTGCTGCTCCTCGAAAGAAACCGTCTCGATGTGCCGGGCTGGATCGAAATCAGCCCTGTAAGCCACGGCCTGTCTGCCACTGACAAGTTCGCCACAGAGCAGCCTCGCCAGCAGGCTTTTACCAGCCCCGTTACCACCCAGCACGCACCAGTGCTCGCCGGGCTGGATTCGGAACTGGTCGATGCTGAGAATCCTGCGGCGCCCTATTCGTACCCGCGCATCGCTGACCACGATCAGCGGACTGTGATTATCGGAAGCTTTCAAAGTCATAGGATATTCTCAACGGCGAAGAGGCACCTGGAACCTCTGATTATTTTACTGGTGATTGAAAACCCTGTTTTCCGCTGCCTGATAAATGACACAAAAATTGGGTATACTGCGCGTAAATTACAACAATCCTGTTACGCCTGCTTGCCCGGTCCCTTGCGTTCAACCAGACCGGTCAGGGATAAGAACCCGCTATGGACTTCACATTACCCGACATGTCATTCACGTGGCTCGATATTTTCGCCTTTTTCTGGTTCCTGCTCTGCTGGATCGGTTATTCCGCGTTTGCCCGCCGCGCTGCCAAGAAGACCGACACCCTGTCCAGCGTGCTTTACAAGTTCCGCAAGGAGTGGATCGACAAACTCAGCCGGACCGGCATGAGCGAAGTGGACGCCGAGTTACTTGCCAGCCTTGAGAGGCAAGTGTCTTTCTTTGCCTCTACGTCGCTGCTGATACTGGCGAGTCTGGTGGGTGTATTGAGCACCGCCAGCGACATTTTCATGAACCTTTCCTCGCTCAGCTTCGTCTCGGCGGTTTCACTGCAGGTGATCCAGCTGAAATTACTCCTGCTTATCGTCATTTTTACTTATGGCTTTTTCACCTTCACATGGTCAATCAGGCAATACGGATTCTGCTTTATCCTGTTTGGCTCCTCGTTTAACACGGTCAGGTATTATGACCGGGCAGATGACTACCAGGCGGTGGCAAAAAACCGTGATTTCAAAGCCATGGCCAAGGTGCTTGACCGTGCGGCACACAGCTATAATTACGGCCTGCGGGCGTATTTCTTCGCCCTGGCAGTACTCGGCTGGTTTATCAACCCCTGGGTTTTCCTGCTGGCCTGTTCGCTCACGGTATTTGTGCTGTATCGCAGGGAATTCAAATCCACCACAGTGCAGGCATTAATAATGTCCCGTGCCGTTGACGCAACCGATCCCCGCTGACGATCAGTCGGTGGCCAGCATCTGTTCCGTCACTTCCCATAACCGCAGGGCCTCCTCGTCATCGGCAGCCCAGGACTCGACACCTTTGTAGCGGGGAGTTTCGGCGCTGGCCAGATCGGCTACATCACAGTCCTCGCAGTACAGACCACCCAGCCCGTCAAGTGCCGGACTGGTTGCCGCCCACAGCGTAGTTGAACAGCCTTGGGTGGGAGACTTGAACATCTGACGGGCCAGTTCCGACAGGTTACCCTCCTCGTCCAGCCAGCCCAGTGCCGCCATTTCCTCGTTATCCAGATGCCTCTGCAGCGGTGTCATTATGCCTCCCGGATGCACCGAAAACCCCCGTATATTGTCCTGCCGGAACTTCAGGTCCAGGCCCAGGGCAAACAGGGCATTGGCGGTTTTGGCCTGTCCGTAGGCGACCCATTTGTCGTAAGGTTCCTGGGTGAAATGTATGTCACCCCAGCGAATACCGGAGCGCCGATGACCGACGGAGGAGAGACAGACCACCCTGGACTGCCCGGCATTCTGCAGCAACGGTAACAACTGCGTGGTGAGCGCGAAATGACCGAGATGGTTGGTGGCGAACTGGTACTCCCAGCCAGGGCCAACCCGTGTCTCCGGGCAGGCCATGACACCCGCATTGTTAATCAGCAGGTCCAATTTCTCTTCACTGCGCAGCACCCCACCGGTGTAGTTGCGGATGCTGGACTGTTCCGCCAGATCCATCTGTCCAACGATAACTTCCCCTGGCAGTCCAGCCAGATTCGCCGCGGCTTTTTCCGCCGATCTGACCGGCACATGCACCCTGGCTCCGGCGTTGAGCAGTGCCCGGGTCGTCTCCAGACCGATACCGCTGTAGCCACCGGTGACCAGGGCCACTTTGCCCTGAAGATTGCTGCTGGCCAGGATGTCTGACGGCTCGGTTTTCGCGCCGAATCCGGAATTCAGTCTATGCTGCTGCTTGGCTGCCATCGGTCCCCCCTTCTCTCTTCCTGTAGTCAGTCAGGGGCAAGGGTAACACAGAGAGAAAAGGTCAGGGGCGGCAACCGGCACCCGCAGCCAGCTCCCACCACTCAGCTTTTTTTGGTACTGGATTAGCTCGGCGGTGTTGGGGATAATGGCGTCTGTCTGGTGGGGGTGTGAGACACTGCGCTTCTGTATTGCGCCCCCGACCGGGTTCATCTACAAGAGCAACGACAATGAGTTCCAATGATTCGCTGATCAAGGCGGCCGGCAACGGCCTCATTCACCGCCGCCACCTGCTGGGCCTCGGGCTCAGCGGCCTTGGCATGGCAGCAGCCGGACAGGCCCTGGGCGCCGACAAGGGGACGAGATTTGAAATCCCGGCCTGGTCACGTCAACCAGGGCCGGGGCCCAGCGCTTACGGGCGCCGCTCCTCCCACACCCACCACATCGGACGGCTGGCCGGCAACCCCAGCCCCATTTACCCGGGTGGCGGTGCATCCAGAACACCGCTGCATGAGCTGCAGGGCACCATTACGCCCAACAGTCTCCATTTTGAGCGGCACCATGCGGGCATCCCGGACATCGATCCGGCCGCCCATCAACTGGTGATCAATGGCCTGGTACGCCAGCCCCTGGTCTTCAGCTACGAAGATCTGCTTGCCTACCCGATGATCAGCCGGATTTATTTTCTGGAATGCTCTGGCAACAGCGGCACCCTGCTCGGCGACACGCCGGTTGACGGCACCGCCCAGAGTATTCACGGCCTGGTGTCCTGCGCCGAGTGGACCGGTATCCGGCTTGCGGACCTGCTGGCCGAGGCTGGCGTCCTTAGCGAAGCCAGCTGGATCAGCGCCGTGGGGGCGGACGGAGCCAGCATGGGACGCTCACTGCCACTGACCAAAGCACTGGATGACGTGCTGGTGGCACTGTATCAGAACGGCGAACCCATCAGACCGGAGCAGGGCTATCCCATACGGTTATTTGTGCCGGGCTGGGAAGGCAATATCAGTGTCAAATGGTTGACCCAGTTGAAATTGACCACCGGTCCCTCGCAATTCCGGGATGAAACCTCTAAATACACGGACACCCTGCCGGACCGCAGCAGCCTGCAGTTTACCTTTCCGATGGGCTGCAAATCAGTGATAACCAGCCCTTCCGGGCAGATGGCACTCACTCGCCGCGGCCTTTACCAGGTCACCGGAATTGCCTGGTCCGGTGCCGGGGCAATTCGCCGGGTGGAGGTTTCTGCCGACGGAGGCGCGAGCTGGGCGGACGCACTGCTGGAATCCCGACAGACCGAAAAAGCCCTGACCCGCTTCAGAATTCCCTGGGAATGGCAGGGGCAGGACGCAGTCCTGCTCAGTCGCGCCACCGATGATCGCGGCAACGTGCAACCTACCCGCAGCACCGTCGTCTCGGAGCGGGGCAGCCTGAGTTTCTATCACTACCACGGTTACCAGAGTTGGGCTGTGGCAGCGGACGGTACCGTGAGGAATACTTATGTTTAAACACACCACCCTGACAATGGCCCTGTCTGTCTGTCTGGCTCTGATCCCGAGCAGCAATTCTGCCGCGGAAGCCACGCCTGCACTGGGAACTCCCATCAGCCAGGCGCAGCTGGCAGAATTTGACCTGATAGTATCTCCTGATGGTGCAGGACTGCCTGCCGGGCAAGGCACTGCCGCGCAGGGAGAGGCCGTATTCCAGGCTCGTTGCCGGGCCTGCCATGGCTCAAACGGCGAAGGGCTGACAGCGGCCACCGTGCTGGTGGGCGGATCGATGCTTTCTGAAGGCCCGCCTCTGCGCACTGTCGGCAGTTACTGGCCCCATGCCACTACCGTGTTTGACTTCATCCGTCGCGCCATGCCCGCCGACGCGCCGAAGTCACTGTCTGACACTGAGGTCTACCAGGTCACCGCTTACGTCCTGTTCCTTAACGGCATTGTCGAGCGGGATCTGGTGCTGGACGCCAGTTCCCTGCCGTCCATTGTCATGCCTAACAGTGACGGGTTCATCGACCAGAGCCACATTCAATAGGGAACCCCTCCAGCAGAAGGGCACCGCCGGCCAGGGGTCCCCGTCGGGGGTTCAGGTTCTGACAACAGATCAACGGTTAACGTCGAGACTGTGATACACCAGATCCTTGAACTCCCCGGCCAGGCCATGGGCGTTGGACGGCTGTATCTGCAGCATCAGAATGGCAACAGTTCCGGTTTCAGGATCGGCCCAGGAAAATGTACCCAGAGAACCATTCCAGCCGAACTCACCGTTATTAACGCCGAATTCACTTTGCGTGGCATCCGTGACAACCGCAAGCCCATAGCCCCAGCCCCGGTCCAGCATGGGATTGGCCGGGTTGGTACCAAACGGAAACAGGGCCTCGTCTATCTGATTACAGGTCATCTGGGCTACCGTGTCTGCGCCTAATATGCGCTGGCCATCCAGTTCGCCACCCGCCAGCAGGGACTGCAGAAAGCGCAGGTAATCAGGGACCGTGCTCACCAGGCCGGCAGCCCCCTCAAGCAGGGGCGGATCGCTGGTGATAGGGATGTCCATCGCCTCAATGGGTGACAATGGCTGACTGTCCTGGGGCGCCTGGTACGGTCGGGCCAGCCGCGCCACGCGGTCTTCCGGCACGAAAAATCCGGAGTCCTGCATTGCCAGTGGGCCGAACACCTGCGCAGCAAGGTAATCGTCAAGCGCCTGGCCGGAGACAACCTCCACCACCCGCCCTAGCACCGTAATAGAAATACTGTAGACCCACTGCTCACCAGGATCCCCTATAAGTGGGACGCCTGCCACCTTATTGACCAGCTGCTCGAGTGTGTCAGCTCTGGAGCGGACACCCATGCGCCGGTACAACAGACTGTTGCGATGACTCAGCCCGGCCGTATTCAGCAATAGATCCCGAATCGTGATTTCACGCTCGGGTTTGCGCTGGGCGCTAAGAAAAGGTTCATCCGGATTGATGTACACAAACATATAACCAAACCGGGGTATGTACCGGGACACAGGGTCATCCAGCGACAGCCTGCCCTGCTCAATCAATTGCAGTGCAGCGACGGCGGTAATGGGCTTGGACATGGAGCGAATCTGAAAAATAGAGTCAGTTTGCATAGGTTGCTGTTGCTCAACATCCTGCCACCCGACACTTTCCAGATACACCACCTGACCATGACGGGCAACGCCCGCCACAGCGCCGGCGATGAGACCGTCATCGACATGCTGGCGCAATAAACGGGATATACCGGCCAGGCTTTCCGGGTTCACTCCTGCCGATCGCGGGTCCGCCAGTGGCAGGCCGGATGCCGGGGCGGCATGCAACGGCAATTGGCATAAGACTGACACGATAATCGTCGCGATGAATCGAATGGCATTCAATAGAGAGACTCCTATGGGATGGGCTTTTGGAATGTTCTTTTTTGTTGTGACGGTTATTGCTTTCCGGCAGGGCGGTTTTTGCTGATCTGTCGGTGTCATGTTCTTTTTGAACTGCAACCCTGCGTGCCAACTGACTGGAACTCTATTTTACTGGTCGCGAACTTAAGCTCTTTTCCAGTTACAACCGTGACCGCTAACTTGCCAGGATGTCCTTGTATTGATCCCGTAAGAGATTTTTCTGGACTTACAACCGTGCTCGTTAGCTTGCCAAGATGTCCTTGTATTGGTCCCGTAAGAGATTTTTTTGGACCTTTCCCATCGTGTTTCGTGGTAGGGAATTTACGAAGACAATCTGCTTCGGTTGCTTGAAGCGGGCTATCTGGGTGGCCAGGGTTTCATAGACCTGCGCCTCGCTCACCGCGCCTTCAGCCTCGCTCACGATGACAGCTACCACGCATTCCCCGAAGTCCGTATGAGGCACACCGATCACTGCCGATTCGACAACACCGGGTATTTCGTTGATGCAGGTTTCTATCTCTATCGGGTAGATATTCAGGCCACCGGAAATGATCATGTCCTTATTTCTGCCTACCAGAGTAATGCGCCCCTGAGCATCGCAGCTGGCCAGGTCGCCGGTAATGAAAAAACCATCATCGCGGAATTCTTCGGCGGTTTTCTCCGGCATTTTCCAGTATCCCTGGAAAACGTTCGGCCCCTTTACTTCCAGGATTCCCACTTCCCCCACAGGGACGACATTTCTGTTTTCATCAACAATGCGGGTTTCCACCTCAGGAAGCGGGAAACCTACCGTGCCGGCCACCCGTTCCCCCTGCAGAGGGTTGGATACCAGCATACCGGTTTCGGTCATACCATACCGCTCAAGAATCCTCTGTCCGGTGCGCTGCTCGAATTCCTCAAAGGTTTCCGCCAGCAGCGGCGCCGAACCGGAAATGAACAGGCGCATCGAGCTGCAGACTTCCCTGCCGAAATCGGGGTGTTTCAACAGCCTGGTATAAAAGGTCGGCACCCCCATCAGTACGGTGGATTCCGGCAGGCAGCTGATAATCCTGTCGGCATCGAAACCAGGCAGGAATTTCATGGTTGCTCCGCTCAACAGGGCACAATGGAGCGCCACGAAGAGGCCGTGAACGTGGTAAATAGGCAGCGCATGCAGCAGCACATCGTCGCTGGTGAAGCCCCATAGCTGGACCAGGTGCTGGGCATTGCTGGCCAGATTACGATGACTGAGCATTGCGCCTTTGGAACGGCCCGTGGTACCCGACGTATAGAGGATGACCGCGATGTCATTGTCAGCCATTGCGGCTACAGCAAGGTCTGCTTCGACACCGTCGATGCTGTCCGGCAGGCTTCCCTCGCCATTGGCATCCAGCGTCAGTAACCGGGCGCCGTGTTTTTCTGCTACTTCGGCCAGGCTGGTGATCCGATCAGGATCGCAGACAAACAGACGGGGGGTCGCGTCGCCAAGAAAATAGCTGACCTCTTCAGGGGTATAGCTGGTATTGAGAGGAATGTAGATGACTCCGGAGCGCAGACAGGCCAGGTAGAGCGCCACTGCAAAAGCAGACTTGGGCACCTGAACGACCAGACGCTCCCCCGGTTCAATCCCCTGCTGCCTGATGAAGTGACTGATGCGGGCAGTCAGCGCCAGCAGCTCTGCGTTGCTGATCTGCTCACCGTCTGCGCAATCAAGACAGATTTTCTGTGGTGCCCCAGCCAGGCGGGATTCGATCAGTCCATAGAAATTCTTATTCATTATTCCGGCGTGTCCTGTCAGCGTTCCATGAGTAGAAGACGGATGATAGCGGATTAGTGGGGTGGGTCAATGCCTGCCAATCCCGACCGCCCGGGGCCTGCACTGCCGCGGCGCCAGGATGGTGGCGTCTTTCTGTGCTTCTGACCTGTCGTCTGATCAGGGAGCCTCTGACCAGGTACCACAACGCTGTGCGGGAGTCTGTCGGGCGCTGCTGCCAGGCGTCGTGCGCAGGGAACAGTCACTCCCTTGCCAAGCAGGTCAACAGCGCAGTGGCGCCCGACAGGCCCGGCCCGGCGGGGCCTTCAGACAAGCCCGCTGGCTTCGTTGTACTGCCTTGACAGGCCTGAGCATGCCGGCGGCAATGCGCCTTGCCAGCGGGCTTGTCTGAATGCCAGAGCATTGTGGTACTTGGTCAGAGGCTCCTTAGGCTACAATAGCCGTCTTACAATCCTTCACACCCTGACCTGCAACTCAGAGCACACCAATGAGCTATGTGATATTCAGATACCTGCACTTCATTGCCCTGCTTGGCCTGGGAGGATCATTGCTGATCCAGAACATGGCGATCGCCCCCCGCATCACCGGTGAGGATGCCCGCAATCTCGCCAGAATAGACGGCGTGTACGGGATCAGCGCGGTTTTCGTTTTCCTGTTCGGGTTGACCCTGTGGCTGTGGATTGGAAAACCGGCTGAGTTTTACAGCAGCAATCCTCTGTTCCACCTGAAAGTTGGAATCTTTTTCCTTGCCGCACTGATTTCCCTCTACCCCACGCAATTTTTCTTCCGGCACAGAAAATCCACCGCACAGGAAATTGCCGTTCCGCGCCTGCTTATCTGGGCCCTGCGGACAGAAATTGTGCTGTTGCTGATCCTGCCGGTTCTGGCCGTACTGATGGCGCGGGGAATAGGTCTGCCTGGCTGATGCGCTGCCGGCAGTTGCAGGCCCGGGTCTTATGGTATTAACTTAGAGACTTCCAGCCAGGTAAAGCCTCGGGGACTCACTTTGATCAAGTTTAATTTGCTGCTTTGCGCCTGCGCCCTGCTACTGCTAAGCAACAGCAGTCTGGCCGTCGACAAGGTTGCGCTGCGCAGGGCTATCAGCGGACCCGATCGGGATGTAACGGACTTTGTCCGGGACGAGGCCCGCAAGCCTGTCGAAGTGCTGGACTTCCTTGGCGTCGAGCCGGGCATGACAGTGCTGGATGTCTACGCAGCGGGCGGTTATTACACCTTCATCCTCTCCAAGGCCGTTGGACCAACAGGCAGGGTATTCGCCCAGAACACACCGCGCGGACTGCGCTTTGAAGAAGACCGCCAGGAGATCTCGCAAGGGGAAGCGCTGGAAGCAAAGATTCAGGCCGGCAACCTGACCAACGTCACCCACCTGGTTGAGCGTATCGAAGACCTGAGCATCGAGCCGGAATCCGTCGACGTCATTATGGTAGTGCAGATTCTCCACGATTATTACAATCCCGGCCCCGAACGCGCCTTACAGATGCTCAGCAGCCTGAAAACGTTGCTCAAACCGGGCGGCATTGTCGGTGTCATCGATCATGCTGGTGACGCGGGCCGTGAGAACCGTCGCTTTCATCGCATGGAAAAAGCTCAGGCCATCGGCGTGGCTGAGCAAGCCGGATTTCTGGTGGCAGGTGACAGCGACCTGCTGCATAACCCCAATGACCGGCGCGTACGCTCTATCTTCGATCCGATGCTGGGTCGAAACACCGATCGTTTTTTACTCAAGCTTCAAAAACCAGAGCAGGCAGCACTGGCAACAGAATAATCAGGAGACCAGCATGCAAATCAGGGCCAATCATTTGATTCTAAAAACTGCAGGCGGACTGGCTCTGATAGCCAGCCTTGGCTGCCCGCTGCCGGCTGCAGCCCAGAGCGCGGGGTACCAGCCTCCCCTAACAGCCTTTGGAGCGCCAGACCTGCAGGGAACCTGGACGAACAACACAATCACCCCCCTCACCAGGCCGGCGGAATTCCAGAACCTGGTGCTCAGCAGGGACCAGGCACAAGCCTGGGAGCGGCGCATCGCGGATTATACCGTGCAGCAGGATCAGCCCAGCGACCCCGATCGTCCGCCTCCCAGCAAGGACGCCATCGAGCTGGCCGACAGCTATAACAATTTCTGGTTCGATGACGGCACCCGGGTAGCCGTCTATGACGGGGAATATCGCAGTTCTCTGCTGATCGACCCACCGGACGGACAACTACCGGAGTACACCGGCAGCGCTCTGGCCAGAATCGAACGCGCCAGGGAACAGCGCAACCTCCGCGGCGCCTTTGATGGCCCGGAAGCCAGGCCCCTGCCGGAACGCTGTATGCTTTCTTTTGGCTCAAGTTCCGGCCCCCCCATGCTGCCGATCCTTTACAACAACCACTATCAGATCGTGCAATCGCCTGGCTACGTCATGATTCTGGTGGAAATGGTTCACGACGTCAGGATAATCCGTATCGGTGAACAGTCACTGCCGGGGGTTATGACACCCTGGATGGGAGACTCCACCGGACGCTGGGAAGGTGCCACGCTGGTGGTGGAGACTACCCGCATCAACCCCAGTCAGCGGTTTCGAAATTCATCGGACACCATGCAGGTAACCGAGCGCTTTACCCGGGTAGCCGAGGACAAGATCAACTACAGCTTTACCGTTCACGACCCGGATACCTTCGTCAGCGACTTCAGCGGTGAAATTCCGATGCAACTTACCACCGACAGACTCTATGAGTATGCCTGCCACGAAGGCAATTATTCCCTGCCCGGCGTGCTGGCCGGCGCCCGCAAAGATGAAGTCGAACAGGAATTCAAATAGGCTCTGCCCAATGAATGATGGTCAGATGAATTTTTTTGGTGATGCCTCAGCCGGCGCGGTCAAGCCGGTGAAGTTTCAAATCCGGCGCAGTTATAACGCCAGTCTGGAAACCGTGTTCGATGCCTGGCTCATCCCCTATCTGGCGGGGAGCTGGATGTTCGGTCCAAAAAGCGGCACGCAGGAAGTCATAGCGCTGGAGAACAAGCCTCTGCCAGGGGGTAATTTCCTGCTGGAAGTTGTCAGAGCCGATGGGCAGCGACGACTGACCGGCACCTACCGGGAGATCCGTCGCCCCGAGAAGCTGCAGTGCACCATTGGCGAAGAAAGCGACGCTGCACCCCTGACTTTGCTCACCATGGAATTGACCGCCGACGAGGGTAAAACCCGCATGAAACTGGGTTTCGAGCTACACCCGAAGCTGGCGGATCAGGCTGACGCATTGCGCGCGGAATGGACCAGCCGCTGCAAGACCCTGGCAGAACTGGTGGAAAAGTCCAGTAAGCAGACACGCCTGCTCAGCTGACCATTCAGATCCAGGGCCGGTTGGTAAGGGGGCTGCCCGCTGTCAACCCCCTCAGCGACCAATTACCGCCTGTTCCGCCTCCCGGACAGTCCGCGCGGCGGCTTCCGGCAGAATGTAACCCGCCTCGACATTCTGCTCTGCGACGCTCCGCACCGCCTCAATATAAGCATCCCGACTGGGATACAGGCTGCGCAGAGTCACTGCATCAAAAGGTTCATGTGAACCGTACAGAAAACAGAATCCCGAGCCACCATTGGCGGCACTGTTCATCCCGGTATTACGCGCCGTTGGTACGGCATGCTCCGCGAGGCGAATTCCGCCCAGGATATTGCCATAACTGTCCCGCGCAAACTCCAGCTCCGGCAGCCAGCGGGCCACCTGCAAGGGCGCCGCGGTGGGTGGCGGATTGCCGGTGTCGATCCACTGCACAAGATGTTCAAAGGCAGCGTTCATGACATCCCGGAACGGTACACGACTATAGGGGGGCAGCTGACAGTTCTGGGGCCGCGCCGTGGCTGCCTCCACCGGTTGCCCCTCAGCCAGGGCCCGCATACGGGCAAATTCAATCTCGAACACGATGTCCACGTGAGAACTGCCGGCCACTTCCCACTGACGGAAATAATTACTGTCCGGTTGCCGGTCCGCGGCCCGCCGAGGCATATCGGTTTCCGCCATCACTTTGAAGATCCGTACATTCTGGTCATCCCTGACCCGACCACCGCCACCATGGATCATCACGCCATCAAAAACCGGGTCACGGGGATGCACATGATTGAAGTAGGCAGCCAGGCGACTGGCCGATTGCGAATGCCCGGTGGCAATGAGCCGCTCCGCTCGCAGGCCGCCCAGAATATCCACCTGACCTTCAGGTACCTGATCGCCGACTCGCGTCACGGCGTGTGCTACGGCGGATAAAATATCGTAGGACAGGGCATCGTCATCGATCAACCCACCGTGGCTGACATCCAGAGACCCATAACGCGACGGACTCCACTCACGCAGCGACTCAATACCCACCCGCTGCGCTGAAACACCGATAAATGCATAGCCGTTGTCGACCAGGTGATGGCCGGATTGCCACCAATCAATATCCTTATCGGTGCCACCTGTCACATTCAGCCACTCGATAATCACGGTACCATTGAAATCCACACCTGATCGCGGCCGGCGAACAAAAAAGCGGGTCCGGTAAGGATGCCCGCTATCCTGTATCTCACCGGTAGCCAGTTCCGGTGCAGTGTAGCGGTTGGCCTCTCCCGCTATGAAGTACTCTTCTTCCAGGTAGCCATTGGCAGCCAGCTCGATGGCAGAGGCATTGTAGATAAAATTTCTGGACGGATCGCCGGGCGCCGTGGACTCAATAGGCCCGGTAACAGTCGCTGCCGGTGCCTGCGCCCAGGTTTGTCCGGTCAGGACCAGTAAAACTGCCGCACAGGTTATCCCTGGGAGGCTGACTTTGAAATCAGAAATCATCTTCACTTCCTCGTACTGTACTCGTTAAATCTCGCACGTTGTTTGAACCTTTACCTGCAGCTTTCCGGTATTTTTCTGATACCACCCGCGTACTTTTTCATGCCCTTGGTGTCTGTGTACCCGTGCTGTTAGCGCTCCTTTTTTCAGGGTTCTACAGCGGTTACCCAACTGTCCTGATGCGGACCTGCTACTGACTCCTGCTGCGGTCTCACCGGCTTCTAAGATTAGGGGAGCGGTGATTTCAGGTCGATATAGCGCGCGAGGTTAGCCTTTTCTTCTGCACTGAACAAGAGTTCCAGCCCGGTCCGTCGGGACAGTATATCCTCCGCGGTTTTTGCCCACTCCCACTCCAGCAGGTAGTCAACTTCGCACTGACTCAGCCCATGACCAAACTGTTGGCCGAGATCGGCAGCCCCCTCGCAGTCTGCCAGAATCTTTCTGGATAAGGTTCCGTAACTGCTCACCCACCGCTGAATCAGTGCCTCTGACAACCAGGGGTATTGATCGGCCAGTTGCTGCTGTAATTGCTGGCGGGACTTAAAGTCGCCGCCAGGCAGGCAATCTCTCGCCGTACGGGAGGCCGGCAGCTCCGCGAAGTGAGCAGAGAGTTTGTCGACGGCCTCCTCAGCCAGGCGCCTGTAGGTGGTCAACTTGCCCCCATAGACGGACAGCAGCGGTAAGGCTGTATCCTCAAAGATCAGCTGATAATCCCGGGATGCACGGGTTGCTGTCTCCTCCTCGTCATCGATGAGCGGGCGGACGCCGGACCAGCTATCGACCAGATCCCCCTTGTTCAATGTGTTTCTGAAATAAGCGTTGTAAGTCGCCAGAAGATAGTCGATTTCACGCTCGGACACAGTAGCTGCCGCTGGATCGCCATCAATCTCCTCTTCGGTAGTCCCGATCATGGTGTAACGGCCCAGATAGGGAATAACAAACACAATCCGCCCGTCTTCATTCTGCAGCATATAAGCCTGATCACCGGCATAGGCCCTCGGAACTACAATATGGCTGCCCTTGACCAGGCGGATATCGTGTCTGGCCTGCCTGCCGGTACTTGCAGTGTAAAGCGAACTCACCCAGGGTCCGGCTGCATTGACGACGACTCTGGCATGGAACTGGCGATCTTCGCTGTTCAAAAGGTCCCGTGCCGTAATGTTCCAGCCGTCAGCCCCCGGCTCAAGCCGCATACAACGGTGACGGACATAGATGTCGGCCCCCAGCGTCCTCGCCTGGAAGGCATTCAGGACGACCAGTCTCGCGTCGTCAACCTGTCCATCCGAAAAACTGAAGCCCCGGGTCAGCTCTGCTCGCAAGGGGCTTTCGCTGTCAAAGTGGAGCGAACGGGCTCGGGGGTAGGACGGCCTGGAAGCCAGGTGGTTGTAAAGAAACAGGCCGGTCCAGATCAGCAGCCAGGGGCGTAAATGCTTCTGGTGGGGAAGATAGATGTCGATGGGGTTGATCAGGTGGGGCGCCAGTTCCAGCAGCAGCTGAGACTCTTGCAGTGCCTTGCGCACCAGCCTGAACTCCCAGGTCTCCAGATAGCGCAACCCGCCATGCACCAGCTTGCTAGAGGCCGATGACGTCGCACCGCCCAGGTCATCCTGTTCAAGCAGCGCTACTCTCAGCCCCCTACCGGAGGCATCGGCCGCTATTCCGGCACCGTTGATTCCTCCCCCCAGAACGGCCAGGTCGTACGAATCCATATCTCTGTTCCTGATCGACAGACAGTTGTGAAATAATCGGCGCTTGCTGCTGGCAGGTCGCGAAACCAAGGACGTCCGCAGCATATCTGCCGGCCAGCCTCCGATGCAGCATATCGCCATTGTATATACTGTTTGAGGCTGAACACAGATCAGGATACGACTCTCTTGAGGGAGAGTTGCTGCCGTTACAACCGGCGCAGCAACCCCGCATCTGACAGTTATCAGTAGTACAATGCCGTATCCAAACCGGGATGGGTCCGACTTCAGGCAACAGAAATGACGCGACATATACTGGCTATAGATCAGGGAACCACCAGCAGCCGTGCCCTGTTATTCAATCAGCATGGCCAACTGCTTGGTATTGGTCAGGAAGAATTCCCCCAGCTTTTCCCCCGCAATGGCTGGGTGGAACATAACCCGGAAGATATCTGGCAGACCACGCTGAACAGCTGTCGCCAGGCCTTACACAGTGCGGGGCTGTTACCCGGGGATATTACCACGCTGGGTATTACAAACCAGCGGGAAACCACGCTGGTGTGGGATCGCCAGAGCGGCAAACCTCTGTACAATGCAATCGTGTGGCAGGACCGGCGCACTGCAGACTTCTGCGAGACTCTTAAGGCCCAGGATAAAGAACCATTCGTTCAAAGTAGAACCGGACTGCTGCTGGACCCCTATTTTTCTGCCACCAAACTGAAATGGATTCTGGATCATACGGAAGGGGCCCGCGAGCTTGCTCAACAGGGCCGGCTGGCCTTTGGTACGGTTGACAGTTTTCTACTGTGGCGACTTACCGGTGGCAGGAATCATTGTACCGACGCAACCAATGCCTCCCGCACGTTGCTTTTCAACATTCACCGGCAGTGCTGGGATCAGGAATTACTGGAGCTGTTTGACGTGCCCGCCAGCATGCTCCCGAAGGTGCGCGACTGCGCGGCGGAGTTCGGTGTCACCGCAGTTGACGTCATGGGGGCCGAGATACCGATACAGGGTATTGCCGGAGATCAACAGGCCGCTGCCTTTGGCCAATGCTGTTTTGAAGCAGGGATGGCTAAAAGTACTTACGGGACCGGCTGCTTCATGCTGCTGAACACCGGTTCACAGACTCTGACATCGAAAAACCGTCTCCTGACAACTGTTGGCTACCGCCTGCAAAACGAGACCAGCTACGCCATTGAGGGCAGTATCTTCATGGCCGGCGCCACTATGCAATGGATTCGTGACGGCCTGCAACTGATCACCAGCGCCGCGGACTCTGAACAACTTGCAAGGGAAACGGCTGAGGACCTTTCCGTCTACCTGGTACCGGCCTTTACCGGCCTTGGCGCCCCTTACTGGGATGCGGATGCGAGAGGTGCCATATTCGGTTTGACCCGGGATACCGGCATCAAGGAAGTCGTCACTGCGGCGCTTTTGTCCGTCTGCTATCAGAGTCTCGACCTGCTGGAAGCGATCAAACGGGACGGTGCCCGCCTGACTGCTCTGCGGGTGGATGGCGGCATGGTCACCAACGACTACCTGCTCCAGAGTCTGGCCGACATACTGAACTGCCGTGTTGACCGACCTGAAGTGATCGAAACCACAGCCCTGGGCGCAGCCTATCTGGCCGGTCTGCAGGCGGGAATTTTCCACTCACTGGACCAGGTCGCCGAACGCTGGCGACTCGAAAAAACCTTTATCCCCGCCCGTGATGAAAGCTGGCGGACACAGCGTTACGCCGGCTGGCTCGATGCGGTAGCAAGAACGCGAAGCAGACCATAACCTTACTGGAATGACCATGCGGCTGCACTTGATCAGACACGGAGAAACGGACTGGAATGCCATGCGCCGGGTACAGGGGCAGATGGAGTCGCGCCTCTCGGAGCAGGGCCGGCAGCAGGCCAGCCAGCTGGCTGTGGTATTGAACGGCTTGCCCATCAGCCGGGTCTATTGCAGCAGCAGCCTGCGCACCCGGGAGACTGCCCACATTCTGTTCAGCGAATCCGCTGTGGAAATCAGTTACCACGATGAACTCAGAGAAATATACCTGGGCCCATGGGAAGGCAATCTGTACGACGAACTGGCGGAACAGGACCCTGATCAGTACAACTTTTTCTGGCACCAGCCCGATCGGTTCTCCCTCCCCGGCGCGGAGACATTCAAACAGCTGCAGCAACGGGGCCTCAGTGCGCTGGCAGAAATCCTTCCGGCGGAAGTTCATGAGGAGGTTGCTATCGTCAGCCACGGAGCACTGATCAAATCTGTGCTTTGCCACTTTGAAGGAAGACACCTGTCACGCCTGTGGGAGCCTCCCAGGATGCCTAACTGCGCACACAGCATTCTGGAACTGGAAACGTCTGGGGCCGGCAGGATAATCCGCTACGGAGGGATCGACTACGAGGCTTTTCTCAACTCTGGTTCAAACCAGGGAACCTCGGCTTAGTTACCACAACGCTCTGCGGGAGTCTGACAGACACTGCTGCTGGACGTCGTGCACTGTGACTGTGCTATGCTGTGCCGCGTTCGCCGACACACAGACAGGCACCGGGTGGTATCGATCGAGTGGTATTAAAAATGCAACCCAAAGCGAAATTACTGCTACTTTTCGCGCTTATTGCGGTGGCTACCCTGGCCTTTGCGCAACTCATCGGCTACGCGGTCTATAGAGCTATCCCGGAAAATTCCACGGTTGTATTCAACAGCCTTGTCCACTTCACCCATATTCGTAATCACGGCGGCGTATTCGGTATGCTGCAGGGCAGTGGCTGGCTGTTCGCACTGGTCAGCGCCCTGCTGCTGGCAGGAGTCACCGCTTACCTGGCCCTCGGACAGGAAATACAGCGCTACGAATATGTCTGTTTCGGATTTATTGTGGGTGGCGGCGCCAGCAATGTACTGGACCGTCTGATTTACGGCAGCGTTATCGACTTCATCGACATTCAACACATTCCCTACTGGAACTATGTATTCAATACAGCCGATGTCATGGTGCACGTGGGAATCTGGCCAATGTTGCTGCTTGGCCTTTTCGCCGGCAGGCGGGAGCAGACAGGCAACTCCGCCTGACAGTCGCCCGGCCCGGCCAGGATCAGGCCAGCAGTCTTATTCGGTCTGCGCCTGCAGGCCTTACATGCGATAACAGATAGTGTAGTCGACTTCTTCGCTGTAGGGCCTCGACAGTGGCGCATTGGACGGATTGGTATCGACCCCCCGATTGCCCGGTGTCGCCCGCAGACGACCGGTGGCACCATCACCATCATCCAGTTGCAGATCAATGGCCAATGCGGCCGCACCCGGAACCTGGCTGGTGCAGACCTTGTTACCTGCCAGCCCTCCGCCCATCTCGTCGGCCAATGCACTCAGCAGTCCGCCCCAGGGATTCCGCGGCAGGGCTGCCTGACCACTTACCGCAGGGTCGCCCGACCAGAACCCCGAAGCACGCAATTGTTGCCAGAAAGGTCCGGATTCCCCATTGCCGGTAAAAAGCTGGTTAATGCCGATATCCAGCCGCCCGTCCACGTCGCCGGCCGTTACTGTTGACCAGTGTGTCCCGCGGGCTGCCAGGGACGCCGCCGGGCCGTCATCGCCGGGCGTGCGACCATAGCGATCCTGGTACGCAAACACCGCTGCCGCAGTGCCGTTAAGGGATTCTATTACCGAATTGATGCGGGAGCGTTCCAGCATACCCAGTGCCAGCCAGATCAGCACGGCGACCACGCCCAGCCCCCCCAGTACAACCAGCGACCAGACCAGAGTATTGCCCGCCTGCCTCGCCACGGCCGGATTGCGCGGCACGGCGGTCAGGTTGGCGGCATGGCAGGTGCTGACAACAGAGGTTTTCTTGCGGGTCATGGTGTACTTCCAACGCGCGGCTGGCGCTACTGTTCCGGTAAACTTTCAAGCACCTAACTATAGCGCCACGGGTAGTGGACAACAATAGATAACTACTGAATAAGCCTCAGCTTTTCCCTCGCCGGCCAATCCGCTTGTCTGCTATGCTGGGCCGCACAATTGTTTCAAGAAACCTCGGGTTAACTACCGCGCTACTCTGCGGCGGTTAAGCAGAGGTTTCCTGACAGACTGGCTCGGGTGGCAGCACCTGCCGCCACCGGGCCAAGGAGAATCTGCAACGTGTCTATCGATCGCTTTACTGGTGTCCTCGCCCCTGTTATCACGCCCTTTGACAAGCAATTGAACCCTGACTCCAGGCGTCTGATCGCGCACTGCCACTGGCTGCTGTCTCAGGGTGTCAATCTGGCCGTTTTCGGCACCAACAGTGAAGCCAATTCGCTGTCCGTGGACGAACGCAACCAATTGCTCGATGCCCTGGTAGAAGCCGGTATCGATCCTGCCAGAATGATGCCCGGCACCGGCTGCTGCGCGCTGACAGACTCGGTCCACCTGACCCGCCAGGCCGTCCGGCTGGGTTGTCGCGGAGTTCTCATGCTGCCACCCTTCTATTACAAAGGAGTTTCCGACGACGGGTTGTTTGCGTTTTATTCGGAAGTGATACAACGGGTTGGTGACAGTGCGCTGCAGCTCTATCTCTATCACATCCCCCCTATCGCCCAGGTACCCTTGTCACTTAACCTGATCGACAGGTTGGTTGCCGCCTACCCGGAGACCGTTGCAGGAATCAAGGACAGTTCGGGAGACTGGCAGAATACGCAGGCACTGCTGAATGCGGGCTGGGAAAATTTCAGGGTATTCTGCGGTTCCGAGAGCTTCCTGCTGGCCACTATGCAGGGTGGAGGAGCCGGCTGCATTTCCGCGACCGCGAACGTCAATCCTGCACCTATCAGACAACTGTGGGAGAACTGGCAGCAGGAGGACGCCGCCGAACGGCAACAAGCCCTGGACCTGTGCCGCGCTTTTTTTCAGGGCTTCCCGATGATAGCGGCGCTGAAAGCCACGCTGGCCTATACTGCTCAGGACCCGGAGTGGACCCGGGTGCGCCCTCCCCTGTCAGCCCTGACTGAACAGCAACAGGCGGAACTGGTTTCCGGGCTGCGGAATCTGGACTTTCAAATGCCTGGATTGCCCGCCGGGTAAGGGCTGTAATCGCCTTTTTTCATCGCTCAGGCTGATAGACATCAGCACCTTCATGCGGTAGCCTTTGGCAGGCTGAGCGTCGTGTTTCTGGAATACCGCGCTTTTTATTACAGCTATCCAAGTGAGGTCTAAAATGAAAACAATAACCACCGTGGAGGCTTTGGGCAACGTCTTGAAATTTAAGAATATTATTTCTGGTTTCGCTGCCTTCCTACTGCTTTCACCTGCATTCGTCATGGGCCAGGACACGATCGAGTGGTACACACTCGGCAATGACTTCGCCCACACCCGTTATACCCCCGCTGATCAGATAACTCCGGAAAATTTTGCAGATCTGGAAGTTGCCTGGGTCTGGGACGGCGCCAGCTTCGACGCCCAGAGCGGGCGCTCCACGCCCAGCTATATCGACGGCAAGCTGTTCACCGTAGCCGGTGCGCGACGCCATGTCGTAGCGCTCGATCCGAAAACCGGTGAGACTATCTGGTCCTATCGCGAGCCTAATACCGAACGCTGGGAATACTCCATGCGCGCCGATTACGGCAAAGGCGTCGGCTATGCGGAAATCGATGGCCGTGGCGTGGTCTATATTATCTCGCCAGCGTTTTTCCTGACCGCGCTGGATGCGGAGACCGGCGCACCACTGGAAGGCTTCGGCAAGCCGGTACCGGTGGAAGGCTTCCCGCAGACTGGCGTAGTGGACCTGCTGGCTGACCTTGGTCACCCCTACGATCCCTATGAAGGCATTCCCCTGGAAGTTGGCTACATCACTTCCTCTTCACCACCGATCGTGGTTAACGACACCGTAATCGTGGGCAACTCTGCTGAACAGGGCTATCACCAGTCGCGAATCGAAAACATTCCCGGCGACATCCTGGCTTACGATGCCCGTACCGGAGCCTTCAAGTGGAAGTTCAATGTCATCCCGCGACCAGGTGAGTACGGCCACGAGACCTGGGAAAATGATGCCTGGCAGTGGACAGGCGACGTTTCCTCCTGGGCACCTATCTCCGCTGACCCGGCCAACGACCTGGTCTACGTTCCCACCAACGGGGCGACCATCGATTACTACGGCGGCTTCCGTCCTGGTGATAACCTTTACGGTACCAGCCTGATCGCGCTGCGGGCCAGCACCGGTGAGCGTGCCTGGCACTTCCAGATGGTGCATCACGACATCTGGAACTACGATAATCCTACTGCCCCGGTATTACTGGACCTCAACATGCCTGGTCGCGGCATGGTACCGGCCGTAGCCCAGGTGACGAAGCAATCCTTTGTCTACGCCTTCAACCGCCTCACCGGCGAGCCAATCTGGCCGATCGTTGAGCGGGAAGTACCGCAGTCCATCGTGCCCGGTGAAAAGCTGTCGCCAACGCAGCCTTTCCCGACCAAACCGGCCCCCTTCGACATTCAGGGTGTCGGCGTAAACGATCTGGTTGACTGGACTCCGCAGTTACGGCAGCAGGCTATCGATGCCTTCGCCGAATACCAGATGGGTCCCTTGTTCAACCCGCCGATCCACGCTGGCAATGAACTGGGCAAGCGAGCCGCGATGTTCTGCCCAGGCGGCGGTGGCGGTGCCAACATCACCGCCCCTGCGGTTGCTGATCCGAACAGTGGCATGCTGTATGTTTCATCACATACCGCCTGCAGTCCTATCCGACTGGTACCCGGCGAGGAAGCCGATCTGCAGTGGGCAGCACCCACCGGAACCACTTTCTCCCAGTATGCCAACGGTCCAGGAGCCGGCGCGCCCCGTCATCCAGAGGGCATCCCGTTGTACAAGCCGCCCTACAGCCGCATTACCGCTATCGACATGAACACGGGTGAGCATGCCTGGATGATTCCCACCGGGGAAACGCCGCAGCGAATCCAGAGCTTCATCGACGAGAACGGATTGGATGTGGACAATACCGGTACCGGTAACCTGGTACCCATGGTGGTCACCGCCAATATGCTGGTCTATTCCGATACAGCAACCGACGGCACAGCAATGCTGTATGCCATCGATAAGAACAGCGGTGAGATTCTTTCCGAGATCGAAGTGCCTGACCGCAGCCGCTATGGCATGAGTTCCTGGGTACATGAAGGCCGGCAGTACATTATTCTGCAGACTGGACCGACCCTCACTGCCATGGCATTACCTGATGGCAATGCGACAAGCAGCGGCGCCGCGCACTAGCGTTTTCTGCCAGTCATTGAAAAAGCCCGCTATCGTCAGGTAGCGGGCTTTTTTATTGCCGGCGGTAGCTTGCCTGGGTCAGAAACGTTGCTGACAGTGTCAGCGGGTTCCGGTGACTAAGACCGGTTTACAGTACGCGTACCTGGGAGTAATCCGTATAGCCCTGTAACACCTTCTCAAGGCCGTCCTGTTTGAGACTGCGCATGGAGAGCAGCATGGATTTCTCTCTGATCTGCTCCATTGACACCTTGTTGACAATCAGGCGCCTGATTTCCGGCGACATTCTCAGCACCTGGTGGGCAGCGGTATGACCACGATACCCGGTATCCAGACAGTCCTTGCAACCCGTCGCCTTGTAGAGGATGAAGCCGTCCCTCGGGCGTAACCGCTGCTCCCAATCCCGAACCACCCGGCTGATAGACTCTTTACTGGTGGCCGCACCCCCACTGCGGGTGATCTCCTGGCAATACTGGCCTGCCAGGAACAGCAGCTCCTTGTTTTCTACCCGATACGGGGTCTTGCAGGAGATGCACAGGGTTCTCACCAGTTTCTGGGACGCAATACCCAGTAACGAATCCGCCAGGTCCAGGCGGTTGATGCCAAGATCCATCAGCCGCTGCAGAGCGTCCGTCGCTGTTTCAGCGGACAATCCGGCCAGCACCAGGTGGCCGGACAGCGCTGCCTTCACCGCCACCCGGGCGGCCTCCTCATCACGCAGATCTTCAACCATGATGACATCCGGATGGGCATTCAGCGCCGCATTCAGCGCTGCGCCGGGCCCCATACCACTGCCATCGTTAATCTCAATCTGCCTTAGGCCCTGCTGCCTGATGGCAATAGGGCCTTCTATCGTACAGATCTTGCGGCCCGGATGATTGAGGTAACTGATCAAAGAGTGCATGGTGGATGTCTTGCCGGCGCCAGCGGGGCCGGTGATCAGGAACAGTCCCTGCCTGACAGAAATCGTGTCCAGCACACGGTCAAGTTCGTGAGCGGCGAAACCGATGGCATTGACTGGCATACAGCGACTTTTTCCAAGCAGGGAAATAACCAGGTCCTCGTCGCTCCCGGAAGTCGGCAGCGTCGATACCCGCAGATCCAGATCGATGTCCGCAAATTTCCGGAAATCGACCTTGCCGACCTGAGGCCGTTTTCGCTCTGTAATATTCAGCTGCGCCATGGTTTTCAGCCGCGAGGCAAAAGCCGCTCCGAATTTCCAGGGGAAACGGTAGTACACGGATAACTCGCCGTCTTTCCGGAACCGGACGACGACTTTCTGATTCTCGGCATCGGGTTCTATATGGATGTCGGCAACTTTCTTCCGGTGAGCGTCTTCGATGATCCTGTTCACCAGGCGGAGCACCGACTGATTGGTGACCTCGGCTAATTCGAAAGCCGAGAACAGATTTGAGTCATAGTCAGGTTCAGAGTGATTTGCAGAAGTGGAGCTGGCGGCCAGATCGTCAGACGTATAATGGAAGTTGACCGCCCAGTTAATATCGCTCCGGGAAGCCATGACTGGCTCGATCTGCTTGTTGGAACCAACCCGCAGAGCTTCGATTACCTGCCAGTCGGTGGGGTCTTCCAAGGCAACTACCAGCTTGTTCGCGTACACGTACAGTGGCATGGCTTCGTGTGAAAAAGCCGTGTCGGCGCTGACCAGCTTTACTGCCTCCGGCATAATATTGAAATGCCGGAGATTGACAAAGGGAATGCCCAACTTGTTTGCCAGGCAATGCTGGATTTCTTCCCGATCGATCAGCTCTTTTTCAACCAGAATTTCACCCAGCGAGCTCTTGCGCTTCTGTTTCTGAACCCGCAGTGCCTCGTTCAGCTGATTCTCGGTAATCAACTCCTCGCTGATAAGCAGTTCCCCCAGCTTGACGTTGGGCATGCTCTTCTGGCGGGCAAGAACCTTCTCAAGATCCTCCCCGTCGACAATGTGGTTGCCAATCAGGTATTCACCAAGGAGTTTGGAGCGCCGCTCCTGCTGTTCACTTAAGACGTTCTCCAGATCATCCTGGCTGATGGCATTACTCCGAACCAGCATGCCACCAATCTGCTCACCAATGATGTAGTTTTCCACCGCTGCCTTGGAAACGAACAGATGGGTACAGTAGCGCCATTTACGCCCTTTCTTCTGCTGCTCGTAAAAGTGAATGCCGTTCTTGTCTACGCGAGAACCGTAAGTCTTGCCGGTAATCTCAAGACGGTCCTTGAAGAAAACCTGGAAATCCCTTGCTTCGTTGTCGACAGGGAGTTTTCCTTCAGTCTCAGCCTGATCATCCTGTTCGATAGTTACCTGATAGGGCTTTTCGAACCGTATGAATTTGATGTCGCTGAATGCGAGACTGGTAGGCTTACTTTTACTTGTCTCGAGAATTTCCAGCATCTCCGCATCCGCATCGAAGCGGCAAAGCTTGCCTTTGATGCGCTGGTTGCGGTGAATCTCGACGGCAATCAGGCAATTGGTGTAGTCCGGACCATCCATCAGTTCTGCAAATGGCGGCGGCTGCAGATCGAGGCGGGTCCTTACGGCTGGTGATTGCTCCTGCGGCGAGGAGTCAACTTTAACCACTTTCATGACAGTATCTATACGCATTTCTACTTCCCGGTAGAACTCACTGAGCTGATTCTGAGACTGGCAGCGTAGGTCGCTCTTGCTCTTCTGAATTAATCAACATTTCAGATAGTTATTAGCTTTCCCTGATTCCCTGTGCCGTCCACTGAATACGGCACCTGATCCCGCTTTAACCAGAAGTTGACGCTATTTTCATACAATAGCGAAGCACCTAACGTTGACCCAGGTCGCAAACCGGAAATTTGTCGATCCTGTGCCAGGCAACCTCTGGTTGATCAGCCAGCCGGGCTGGTATCAAGGCTTTATTTTGAGCGAGGAGAGAAGAGTCGGAGTCGGCCTGTTGTAATGGCAACCCCCAGCAAAACCATCAATGCGCCAAACAGCATCACCAGGGTGACCCGCTCGGCCAGAAGAATCATGCCGTAGAAAAGACTGAACACGGGAACCAGGTAGGTAACCGTCAGGGTCTGGTAGGCGCCTATGCGCATGATCAGGCGGTAGAAAATCAGGTAAGGCAAACCGGTGCAGACCGTGCCCAGAAGCAGGACCCCTAACCAGAGGCGGCTTTCTGGCATTGATTCAGGTCGAAACCAGATCAGTGTCGGCAGCAGATAGATTGAAGTGCACAAAAGGGATCCTGTGGTTATGGCCAGACCGCTAACTCCCAACAGTCGATGATTGATGACATTAGCGGAATAACCGTAAAAGAACGCTGCCGTCAGCCCGGCCCCGAACGCCACCAGGGTATCCGACACGGCGATGGTACCGACGTCCCCAGCCATCAGAAGCACAACGCCAGTAAAGCCGGTTATCAGGCCTGTCACGGCAGCTATACCCAGTCGTTCACCGAAAAGAAAAAAGCCGGTTGCCGCTGCAAAAAAGGGTACGGTCGCATTTAATATAGAAACCGTGCCGGCACCAAGATACAGGCTGGCAAACGCCAGCAGGCAGAACGGCAGGCACATGTTGGTCAGACTCAACAGGGCTATAGCCCGCCAGTGAGCCAGCAGCTCCTTCAATCCAGGAGAGAATACCAGGAACGGCAACAGGACCATCAGGCCGGCCAGGACACGACTCTCTATCAGGAAAAACGGCCCGAATGCTGGCGCCAGCATGCGAAGTAACAGAAAAGAGCCTCCCCACAGCGCGGCAAGCAACTGCAATTCCAGCACGGCGCTGGATTTTAAAACAGTGAATTGCACAGTTGCCATGGGAGCCTTTTCAAATACAGAGCCCGGTGCTCGCCAGTCAGAAGCAGTCTCCAGGAAGCAACAGTCAGATGCATCCTTGAACGGACAACGTAATTAATTAGAACTGCGGTAGTAGTCCTGTGCGGCGCTCACTGCAGCGCCTCGCTCAACAGGAGCGCCAAGACTCGCCAATACTTCGTCAAGCGCAGACAGGCAGAGCAGTACATTCTTTTTGTTTGAGGCAAAGCCCATCAGACCTATGCGCCAAACCCTGCCGGACAGGCTGCCCAGGCCAGCTCCAATTTCCAGTCCGTAGTCAGCCAGCAACCTGGCCCTTACCGCGGCCTCGTCTATAGTTGCCGGTACAGTAACGGTATTCAGCTGGGGTAATCGGTAGTTTTCATCGACTACGAATGAAAGCCCCATGGCCTCGACACCCGCGGCAAATGCCAGGTGATTTTTACGGTGCCGCGCCCAGGACTGCTCGAGCCCCTCTTCTTTAAGCATCACCAGTGACTCATGCAGGGCATACAAGGAATTGACAGGGGCCGTGTGGTGATAACTGCGCTTCTCTCCACTCCCCCAGTAGGCCATAACCAGATTAAGGTCAAGAAACCAGCTCTGAACCCGCTGACCGCGATTCCTGATGACCTGCGCGGCCCGCTCGCTGAAGCTGACCGGCGAGAGCCCAGGTACACAGGACAGGCATTTCTGGGAACCGGAGTAAATAGCATCAATGCCCCACTCATCGACTCGCAGTTCGATTCCGGCCAGGCCGGTTACACTGTCAACAATGCTGAGACAATCGTGTTCCCTGGCGAGGCCGGTCAGGGCCTGCACATCACTGCGCGCACCCGTCGACGTTTCCGCATGCACAAACGCAAGAGCTTTGGCGTCGGGGTTACTGGCCAGGGCGCTCTTAACTTTGTCCACATCTACCGGCTGGCCCCATTCATCACTTACCAGTACCGCTTCCGCACCACAGCGCTCGACGTTCTCTTTCATGCGCCCGCCGAAGACTCCATTCTGACAGACCACGACCTTGTCCCCGGGTTCCAGCAGATTGACAAAAACGGTTTCCATGCCAGCCGAGCCGGGTGCCGACACGGGTAAAGTCAGTTCGTTACTGGTCTGAAAAGCGTATTGCAACAAGCCCTTGACCTCATCCATCATACCAACGAACGCCGGATCAAGATGGCCGATAATGGGCCGTGACAGGGCCTGCAAAACCCGCGGGCTCACATCGGAGGGACCTGGCCCCATCAGCACTCGAACCGGTGGATTGAAAGTCGCCGTCATGTGATCACACTCCTTGCAGTATTTCTTGATTATCGGGAGTCAGGGTGCAAAGCCAGCCACGTGTCGTGAGTAAAGCGCGGAAACCGGCTGTCTACACCTGTAGCTGGGATTCGGCCCAGCATAAAAAAGCCGAGTCAGACCCGGCTTCCTGCGAATTGCTTTGATTTAACGCCTGGCCTGGATTGCCGGCGCGAAGTGGCTACTCTTCGTCGGCCGAACCATCCTGACCATCCAGAGGGCGGTCTACCAGTTCGACAAACGCCATCGGAGCCTTGTCTCCTGGTCGCAGGCCACACTTAAGGATGCGAATGTAACCACCAGGGCGCTCCACATAGCGTGGACCCAGCTCGGTAAACAGCTTGCCTACCGCCGCCTTGTCCCGCACGCGATTGAAGGCTATCCTGCGATTCGCCACGCTGTCACGCTTGGCAAGGGTAATCAATGGCTCAGCCACCATTCGCAGTTCCTTCGCCTTGGCAAGCGTAGTCTTGATGACTTCGTGCTCGACCAGGGAGATGGTCATGTTGCGAAACATTGCTTTTCTATGCGGGCTGTTACGATTTAATTGACGCCCACTATGTCGATGACGCATATCTGTTTCCTATCCTTTAGTTCAAGCCGCTCGATCGTCAGACTTCAGGCTCGCCGGTGGCCAGTTCTCGAGACGCAGCCCCAGGGACAATCCTCTGGTAGCCAATACGTCCTTTATTTCGGTGAGTGACTTCTTGCCCAGGTTTGGAGTCTTTAACAGCTCTACCTCTGTGCGTTGAATAAGGTCACCAATGTAATAGATATCTTCTGCCTTCAGGCAATTTGCTGACCTGACAGTCAACTCCAGATCATCAACCGGCCGCAGCAGAATCGGATCGATCTCGTCTTCATGCTCCTCTGGTTCAGAAATGAGTTCACTCTGCAGATCAACGAAGACAGCCAGCTGGTGCTGCAGAATAGTAGCAGCGCGACGAATTGCTTCTTCCGGTTCGATGGTGCCGTTGGTTTTCAGTTCGATGATCAGCTTGTCCAGGTCGGTACGCTGTTCCACCCGTGCGTTCTCCACAGAGTAGGAGACACGGGTAACCGGCGTGTAAGACGAATCCAGAAACAACTTGCCTACCGCCCGGGTCTCATCGTCATCACTGACCCGACTGTCGGCTGGCGCATAGCCCCTGCCCTTGCGAACCGTGATGCGCATGGTCAGTTCACCATTCTTATTCAGGTTCGCTATGACATGCTCAGGGTTGATGATATCCACATCGTGATCGGTCTGAATATCCGCCGCAGTAACTACACCAGGGCCCTTCTTGGACAGATTAAGAATGGCTTCTTCGCCACTGTTCAGAATAACGGCGAGACCTTTCAGGTTGAGCAGAATTTCAATGACGTCCTCGCGGACACCCTCGATGGTGCTGTATTCATGCACTACACCATCAATCTCTACTTCTTCTACAGCGCAACCCGGCATGGAAGACAGCAAAATACGGCGCAGGGCGTTACCCAGTGTGTGACCGAAACCCCGCTCCAGAGGCTCCAGGACAACTTTAGAGTGACACTTGTCGTACTCTTCGACCTGTATCACTTGTGGGGTTAAAAAATCCGACAATGAAATTTGCATGAATACACCTTCTGCCTTGGCAATTAACTGGGTTGCTACTTGGAGTAGAGCTCGACGATCAGGTTCTCATTGATCTCTGCAGGCAAATCTGCGCGATCAGGTTTGCGAACAAACTGTCCTTCCAGTTTTGAGTGATCCACTGACATCCACTCGACCGGGCCACGCTGAGCGGCCAGATCCAGGGCTGACTTAATGCGCAGCTGTTCCTTAGCTTTGCCACGAATCGAAACAACGTCACCCTCTGCGATCTGATAGGACGGGATGTTCACCACCTCACCGTTCACCAGGATCGCTTTATGGGCAACCAGCTGCCGCGATTCAGCACGCGTGGAACCGAAACCCATGCGATAGACCACGTTGTCGAGTCGACTTTCCAGCAATTGCAGGAGGTTTTCGCCGGTGGCTCCCTTCAGCCGCGCAGCTTCCTTGTAATAACCACGGAACTGCTTTTCCAGTACTCCGTAGGTTCGACGTACTTTTTGCTTTTCACGCAACTGTACACCGTAGTCGGACAGTCGGCCACGGCGCTGGCCGTGCTGACCGGGGATGGTGTCAGTCTTGCACTTGCTGTCGATGGGCCGCACGCCGCTCTTGAGAAAAAGATCGGTGCCTTCGCGCCGGGACAGTTTGCATTTCGGGCCTAAATAGCGGGCCATATCGTTCTCCTGTAACTCGAGGTTACTAGTCTTTAACTTGTCTGTACCAGTCCGTGTTTAGCAGGTGCTCTCGCATTACACCCTGCGCTTCTTGGGAGGCCGACAACCATTGTGGGGAATAGGCGTCACATCCGTAATGTTGCTGACCTTCAGTCCACAGGCGTTTAACGCCCGTACTGCAGACTCACGGCCCGGGCCTGGCCCGTTAACCTTCACATCCAGGTGCTTGAGACCGTACAGTTCGATCGCCTGCTTGCCTGCTTTCTCAGCCGCTACCTGGGCAGCGAATGGAGTGCTCTTTCTGGAACCACGGAAACCGGAACCGCCGGCAGTAGCCCAGCTAAGTGCATTACCTTGCCGGTCGGTGATAGTAATAATCGTATTGTTAAAAGAAGCATGAATAAACGCAATGCCGTCGATGACTGCCTTACGCGCCTTCTTCTTGGTTCCCTTGTTGCCTGGATTCGCCATACTCTATTCCAACTGGTAACAATTATTTTCTGATAGGTTTGCGCGGACCTTTGCGGGTTCTCGCATTAGTCTTGGTGCGCTGTCCACGAACCGGCAACGAACGTCGGTGCCGAATACCACGATTGCAGCCCAGGTCCATCAAGCGCTTGATATTCATGGAAACTTCACGACGCAGATCGCCTTCAACGGTCAAAGTCGACACTTCTGCACGCACCGCGTCCAGTTCCTCTGGAGACAACTCGCTGGTCTTGGTGGACGGCGCTATGCCGGTCTTCTCACAAATAGACTTCGCAGTAGTCGGACCAACGCCGTACACATAGCGCAGGGAAATCACGATATGCTTGTTATCTGGTATGTTGACACCGGCAATACGTGCCATAGTTTACTCCGCTTATTCCTGTCAATTCGGGTGGCAGACAAATGGGAATGACCCCTGATTGCTTAACTGCCCTGCCCCGCCACAAAAGGCGCGAAAGCATATACTCAGACCCGATAAAAATCAACTGATGGGCCTAAGGTATGCTTCGCTTCGTTAACCCTGGCGCTGTTTGTGCCTGGGCTCCGTGCAAATCACCCGTACTGTGCCATTACGCTTAATGACTTTACAGTTCCGGCAAATTTTCTTAACTGAAGCTCTCACTTTCACCGTTCTACTCCTAGAATCCGCTTCGCCCGTAGTTGCTTAATTTGGATTTCTTCATCAGCGAGTCGTACTGATGGGACATAAGATGCGATTGCACCTGTGACCAGAAATCCATGGTCACCACCACCACGATCAGCAATGCTGTACCACCCAGATTAAAGGGTACGTTGGCCAGCATCTGCATAAAATTAGGCAGCAGACAAACCAGAGTTATGTAAATAGCACCAAACATTGTCAATCGGGTAATCACGCCATCAATATACTTGGCGGTCTGCTCACCGGGTCGGATGCCGGGAATAAAAGCGCCTGAACGCTTGAGATTGTCCGCCACGTCCCTTGGGTTGAAAACCAGCGCCGTATAAAAGAAGCAGAAGAAGATGATCATAGCGCTGAAAATAATGATGTAGAGAGGCTGCCCTGGACCGATCATCAAGGCCAGATCCTGCATCCACTCGAAGCCCTGGGAAGACTGCCCGAACCACTGTCCCAACGAGGCCGGGAACAGCAGAATGCTGCTGGCAAAAATCGCAGGAATTACACCGGCCATGTTAATTTTAAGCGGCAGGTGGCTGGTTTGAGCCTGGTACATTCTTCGCCCCTGCTGGCGCTTGGCGTAGTTTACGGTAATACGCCGCTGGGCCCGCTCCACATAGACGATACAGGCGATCACACCGACCGCAATAACTCCTACCAGCAGCAACAGGATACCGCTGATCTGCCCTTCGTAAGCCTGGGTCAGGGAAGTACCGATCGCAGTCGGGAACCCGGCAACAATCCCGGCGAAGATCAGCATGGAAATCCCGTTCCCTATGCCTCGCTCGGTAATCTGCTCTCCCAACCACATCATGAACATGGCGCCGGTAACGAGCGAGATAATCGCTGTGACATTAAAAGCAACACCCGGCGCATAAGCCATTGGAGCCAGGACGCCTACAGTCATTCCGGCACCCTGTACCAGTGCCAGACCCAATGCACCATAACGGGTGTACTGAGTGATCTTACGGCGACCGGATTCACCTTCTTTCTTTAGCTGATCCAGCTGCGGACTCACCGCGGTCAGCAGTTGCATGATGATCGAGGCTGAAATGTAAGGCATGATACCGAGCGCCAGAATACTCATGCGTTCCAGGGCTCCGCCGCCGAACATGTTAATCATGCCGGCAAAGGTATTTTCATTGCGATCGAAAAACAGTGACAGTTGAATAGGATCGATACCGGGTACTGGTATGTGGGTACCTATGCGGTATATAAAAATGGCAATCAACAGGAACAGCAGTCTGGATTTTAATTCCCCCAGACCGGCTCCGATGTTTTCCGGATTAATGTTCGGTTTGTTAGCCATTTTTGCCTTTTCTGCTACTCAGTTTGTTTGCAATGCTTACTCGACTTTACCACCGGCTGCCTCGATCGCAGCACGGGCACCTTTAGTCACACCGATACCCTGCAGGTTGACTGCCTTGGTGACGTCGCCGGAAAGCATGACTTTCACCCGCGTAATGTTCGCTGTGATCAGATTGGCCTTTTGCAAAGCCTCGATGTTTATCACATCAGCGTCCACTTTGTTCAGTTCGCTGGTACGTACCTGCGCCGTTTTGCGGCCTACCCGGGAACTGAATCCGAATTTTGGCAGACGCATGTGAAGAGGCATCTGGCCGCCTTCGAACGCCGGGCTCACAGATGCACCACTGCGCGACTTCTGCCCCTTATGACCGGAGCCAGCGGTTTTACCCGAGCCGCTACCAATACCGCGGCCAACGCGTTTGCGCGCTTTGGTGCTTCCCGGAGCCGGGCTCAATGAATTCAATCGCATCTGTTATTCCTCGTTACCTGTCTGTACCCCTACTCACCTTCAACGGCAAGCAGGTAGCGCACCTTGTTAATCATTCCACGCACGGCCGGAGTATCTTCCACTTCAACCGACTGGTGCATCTTTCGCAAGCCCAGACCCCGGACACACTGCCGATGACGGTCCATTTGCCCTACCGGGCTGCGCACTAATGTTACTTTCACTTTCTTGCCGGCCATAACCTAGTCCAGAATCTCTTCAACAGTTTTACCGCGCTTGGCAGCGATTTCCTCGGGTGCACGCATGTTCTTGAGACCTTCGAAAGTCGCACGAACAACGTTTACCGGGTTTGTGGAGCCGTAGCACTTCGCCAGTACGTTCTGCACACCAGCCAGTTCCAGGATGGCGCGCATGGCACCTCCGGCAATTACGCCGGTACCTTCGGACGCAGGCTGCATGTAGACCTTAGAGGCACCGTGACGGGCCCGGACCGGATACTGTAGCGTGTGGCCATCCAGAGAAACCGTGATCATGTTACGGCGTGCCGATTCCATCGCCTTCTGAATCGCCAGAGGGACTTCGCGGGCTTTACCCCGACCGAAACCCACGCGCCCGTTCCCGTCACCTACAGCGGTCAGTGCGGTAAAGCCGAATATACGACCCCCTTTGACCACTTTGGCAACACGGTTTACCTGGATCAGCTTTTCCTGCAGACCCTCTTCGTTCTTACCCGGCTCGTCTTTAAATGCCATATCTTAAATCCTTAGAAGTCCAGACCGCCTTCTCGTGCCGCATCCGCAAGTGCCTTTACCCGACCGTGGTAATCGTAACCACTGCGGTCAAATGCGACCTTGCTGATACCGGCAGCCTTGGCTCGTTCAGCGATCAATTCACCAATTTTGGTTGCCGCTTCAATGTTTCCGGTTTTACCTCCTCGCAGAGATTTATCCAACGTTGAAGCACTGGCCAAAATTTCGCCACCACTGGGCGCAATAATCTGCGCATAAATATGGCGGGGTGTGCGGTAAACACACAGGCGATTGGCTCGCAGCCCACTGATTTTTGCCCTGCCACGACGCGCGCGACGAATACGGGCCTGTTTCTTTACGTTCATAATCTAAAGCCTTATTTCTTTTTCGCCTCTTTGCGATACACGCGTTCATCTGCGTAGCGAATACCTTTACCCTTGTAAGGCTCAGGCGGTCGAAATTCGCGAATCTCCGCGGCCACCTGGCCAACCTGCTGCTTGTCAGCGCCCGAAATAACAATCTCAGTCTGCGTGGGTGTCTCGGCAGTGACGCCGGCAGGCAGCGCGTAATCGATCGGGTGCGAAAAACCCACCGTCAGATTAACCGAATTGCCCTGGGCCTTAGCCCGGTAACCTACACCCTGTAATTCCAACTTCTTTTGAAACCCTTCGCTGACACCTACCACCATATTGTTGATGAGTGCTCGAAACGTTCCGGCCATCGCGTTGGCCTTGCGGCTGTCGTTGGTCGCGGCAATTTTCAGGGAATCACCGTCCTGCTGGACACTGACCCACTCGTGTAATGCCAGGTTCAGATTGCCCTTGGATCCCTTCACCGCGATAGCGCTGTCGTTCAGGGTCGCCTCAACGCCTTTGGGCAAGACAACTGGTGCGTTTGCTATTCTGGACATAGTTAATCTCTTTTACTGTAACTACTGTAACTGGCTTGTAACTGGTCTTTAGAAGACAGTACAGAGCACCTCGCCGCCGATTCCGGCTGCATGAGCCTGCTTATCTGTCATCAATCCTTTATTGGTCGACAATATTGCGATACCCAACCCGGCACGGTTCTTTGGCAGTTCGTCCTTACCACGGTAATAGCGCAATCCCGGGCGACTGACCCGTTTAATTTCCTCGATCACAGGCTTACCCTTGAAATACTTCAGGTTAACCTTGAGCTCCGGTTTACCGTCGCTCTCAGCAACAGAATGGCCGGCTATATAACCTTCGCTTTCGAGAACCTGGCAAATGGCTACCTTGATCTTCGACGACGGGCAGTTGATTTCCACCATTCCCGCCATCTGTGCGTTACGGATTCTGGTCAGAAAATCTGCAATGGGATCTGACATACTCATAAATACTCTCCAGCTTACCAACTTGCCTTATGCAGACCAGGTACGTCTCCACGCATAGCCGCTTCACGCAACTTGTGGCGGCACAGACCAAACTTACGATACACGCCATGGGGTCGACCGGTAATCTGGCAACGTCGCTGCTGACGAACAGGACTGGCGTCCCGGGGAAGTTTCTGCAGTTTCACCTGCGCGTCCCACTTTTCTTCGTCACTGGCCTTCGAGTCGCTGATGATGGCCTTCAGTGCCTGGCGCTTTTCAGCGTACTTGGCTACTGTCTTTGCACGCTTGGTTTCACGCGCAATCATAGATGCTTTAGCCATTGGAAGACTCCTCTGCGTTCGCTTCCTTCTTACCTGTCATACCCCGGAACGGGAAATTCAATGCCGCCAGCAGAGCTCTGCCTTCGTCATCGCTTCTTGCGGTGGTGGTAATTGTGATATCCATACCACGCAGCGCATCTGTCTTGTCGTAATCGATCTCTGGAAAGATGATCTGTTCGGTGACTCCCATGGCGTAGTTACCCCGCCCGTCGAAAGACTTCGGATTAAGCCCGCGGAAGTCCCGAATACGAGGAATCGCGATACCAACCAATCGATCCAGAAAATCGTACATACGCTGACCACGCAGGGTAACCTTGCACCCGACAGGCCAGCCTTCCCTGATCTTGAATCCAGCAATGGATTTTCGCGCCTTGGTAATGACCACTTTCTGACCGCTGATCATGGCCAGCTCACTGGCCGCACTCTCCAGCACCTTCTTGTCTGTAACGGCTTCACTCAAACCCATATTCAGTACGACCTTGGTAATCTTAGGCACGCGCATGGGGTTGTCGTAACCGAACTGTTCGGTCAGCGCCGGTATCACTTCTGTCTTGTATTTCTCTTTAAGAGCCATCTTGATAACTCGCCAGCTTATTGCTAATCAATTTCCTGATCATTCGATTTAAAAACGCGCGACTTAGCGCCGTCTTCCGACACCTTGATGCCGACTCGATCAGCCTTATTCGTCTGCGGATTGAAGATTGCGATATTGGAAATATCTATCGCCGCCTCCCGTTCCAGAATTCCACCAGGCTGGCCCATGTTCGGGTTTGGCTTGGTGTGTCGTTTCACCATATTGACACCCGAAACGATCACTTTCCGATCGTTAATCAGACGCATAATGGTGCCCCTTTTGCCCTTATCTTTACCGGCTATGACGATTACTTCGTCGTTGCTTTTTAACTTGCGCATTTTTGCCTCTGCCTAAATTTTGAACTGCCGGCTGATCGACTACAGTACTTCCGGTGCCAGCGAAATAATTCGCATGAATTTTTCTGTTCGTAATTCACGAGTCACTGGTCCGAAGACCCGGGTGCCGATCGGAGCATTCTGGTTATTCAGCAGGATCGCCGCATTGTCGTCGAAACGGATCAATGAGCCATCACCACGCCTGACTCCCTGCTTGGTGCGAACAACCAGCGCCGTTAACACCTGACCTTTTTTGACCTTGCCACGAGGAATCGCTTCTTTAACGGTTACCTTGATAACGTCACCGATACGCGCGTACCGACGATGGGAGCCACCCAGCACCTTGATACACATGACACGCCGGGCGCCGCTGTTATCTGCCACATCTAAATACGACTGTACCTGAATCATCGATCCTCTCCATCTGTATCCGTCAGTCTATAAACTTCTGACTTTGGGGACGAATACGCAAATGTTCATCAATTATCTAATTGTCCTGCCAAGCCGGACTTAAACCTGCACCGCCCGCTCGTCGATGGACACCAGCGACCAGGACTTGGTCTTGGAAATCGGCGCCACTTCTTTGATAGTCACTTCATCACCAGGCATACAATCGTTGTTGGCATCATGAGCGTGTATTTTGGTGGAACGCTTCACGTACTTGCCGTAAACCGGATGCTTAACCCGTCGCTCGATCAGCACTACGATGGACTTGTCCATCTTGTTGCTTACCACTCTGCCCGTAACTGTCCGTGTAGCTTTCTCGGTATTCGCTTCTGACATAATCAAGCCCCACTCTTCTGCTTTTCAGAGATGACGGTTTTTACCCTGGCAATATCGCGGCGCACCGTCTTCAACAAATGCGTCTGTCCCAACTGACCGGTATTAACCTGCATCCGGTAGTTAAACCGGTCTTTGCAAAGGTCCCCCAGTTGCTGTTGCAACTCTGCTACCGACTTCTCCCGCAGCTCGCTTGTATTCATCACATCACCGTCCGTTTAACGAAGGTTGTGTCGAACGGCAACTTGGCAGACGCCAGCCGGAAAGCCTCCCGGGCCAGTTCCTCATCCACACCTTCAATTTCAAACATCACTCTACCTGGCTGAATCTGTGCAACCCAGTACTCAACACTGCCCTTACCTTTACCCTGACGTACTTCCAGAGGCTTCTGGGTAATCGGCTTATCCGGGAACACCCGAATCCAGATTTTTCCACCCCGTTTAATATGGCGTGTCATGGCACGACGGGCTGCCTCGATCTGACGGGCGGTCAGACGTCCCCGGGAGATGGCTTTCAGGCCATACTCGCCGAAATCTACTTTGCTCGATCGATGTGACAGGCCTCGATTGCGGCCTTTCATCATCTTGCGAAATTTTGTGCGCTTGGGTTGTAACATCTGATTATCCCTTTACTTGCTCAGTGCCGTCGCCTACTTGCTCGGTGCCACCGGCTTAGCCTCGTTCAGATCCAGGATTTCGCCTTTGAATATCCAGACCTTGATTCCGATCAGGCCGTAAGTCGTGCTTGCCTCAGAGGTTGCATAATCGATGTCCGCCCGCAGCGTGTGCAGAGGTACGCGACCTTCGCGGTACCATTCGGTACGGGCAATTTCAGCTCCACCAAGACGACCGCTCACCTGTACCTTGATTCCTTCGGCACCCTGGCGCATGGCGTTTTGAACGACCCGCTTCATGGCACGTCGAAACATCACGCGACGTTCAAGTTGCTGGGCTACGCTGTCTGCCACCAGTTGGGCATCCAGATCAGGCTTCCTGATCTCTTCAATATTAATATGAACCGGCACGCCCATCTTCTCGGAGAGCACACCACGCAAGGCTTCGACATCCTCGCCTTTTTTGCCAATCACGATACCTGGACGAGCCGTAAAAATAGTAATACGGGCGGTTTGCGCCGGTCGCTCAATTTCCACACGAGCCACTGAGGCATTGGCCAGTCGCTTCTTGAGGAATTCGCGCACCTGCAGATCTATCAGCAGTTGCTTTGCATAGTTAGCGCCATCGGCATACCAGACCGACGTATGCTTTTTTACTATTCCAAGCCGAATTCCAGTTGGATGTACTTTTTGACCCATCCGTTACTCCTAGCTGTCAGCGACGGTGATTGTTATATGGCAGGAACGCTTCAGAATCCGGTCAGCACGCCCCTTGGCTCGAGGCATGATACGTTTCATGGTCATTCCTTCATCTACACAGATAGTCGATACTTTCAATTCATCGACATCTGCGCCTTCATTATGTTCAGCATTGGCAATCGCGGAATTCAGAACCTTCTTAATGATCCCAGCACCCTTCTTGGGGCTGAAGGTCAAAATTTCCAAAGCTTCTTCAACGGCCTTGCCGCGAATCTGATCAGCTACCAGTCGCGCCTTCTGGGCGGACATCCTGGCACCTCTTAGCTTTGCTACAACTTCCATTGCAAACTCCTCTTAACGTGCCTTCTTGTCGGCAACGTGCCCGCGATAGGTGCGGGTCAAAGCAAATTCACCCAGCTTATGACCGACCATATCTTCGGTGACAAAGACTGGCACGTGCTGGCGGCCATTGTGTACGGCAATTGTCAGCCCCAGCATATCCGGAGAAACCATGGAGCGTCGCGACCAGGTCTTGATCGGGCGCTTGTCATTCTTCTCAACAGCAGTCTGGACTTTCTTCATCAGGTGAAGATCGATAAACGGTCCTTTCTTCAGCGAACGTGGCACTGTCTGATTCCTCTCTTTACCTAGCGGCTGGCATTTCTACGGCGAACGATCATCTTCGTGGTTCGCTTGTTGGTTCTGGTCTTGTAACCCTTGGTCGGAGTTCCCCACGGTGACACTGGATGACGTCCACCGGAGGTACGACCCTCACCACCACCATGTGGGTGGTCAACTGGATTCATTGCCACACCGCGAACCGTTGGTCGTACGCCGCGCCACCTGGAAGCACCGGCTTTACCCAGTGATCGCAGGCTATGCTCTGAATTGGATACTTCGCCCAGAGTTGCCCGGCAGTCGGACAGCACCCGGCGCATCTCACCGGAGCGCAAGCGCAGCGTTGCGTAATCACCTTCTCTGGCGACCAGCTGCAGCGATGTGCCGGCGCTTCGGGCCAGTTGAGCACCCTTGCCTGGCTTCATCTCTACACAATGAACGGTGCTTCCCACCGGAATCTTGCGCAGAGGCAGGCAGTTGCCAACCTTGATTGGCGAATCTTCGCCGGACACCACCGTATCACCGGCGCTTACCTTGCCCGGCGCAATGATATAGCGACGCTCACCATCGGCGTACAGCAGCAGCGCGATGTTGGCCGAACGGTTTGGATCGTACTCCAGCCTTTCTACCGTTGCGTTGATGCCATCTTTATTGCGTCGGAAATCGATGATCCGATACTTCTGCTTGTGGCCACCCCCGGCGTGACGCCTGGTAATACGGCCCGCGTTGTTGCGACCGCCGGTCTTGGACTTGATCGCTACCAAAGGCGCATAAGGCTGACCCTTGTGCAGGTCGGGGTTCACCACTTTGACGACGAAACGCCGTCCGGGTGAAGTAGGTTTACACTTGATTACTGGCATAGCTACTGCTCCCCCTAACCCAGGTCGGCAAAGTCAATTTCATGACCCGCTTCCAACCGTACGTAGGCTTTTTTCCAATCCGACCGGCGACGGATCTTGCCGCGACCGGTGCGCTTGGTTTTACCTTTCACATTCAAAACCTGCAGTTCTTCAACTACCACATTGAAAATTTTCTCTACCGCTTCCTTAATTTCAGGCTTGCTGGCATCGCGCGCTACTTTGAACGCGTACTGGTTGTTGGCCTCACCCATCATGGCGGATTTTTCCGACACATGGGGCGCAAGGATCACGGAATACAGTCTTTGCACATTCATGCCAGCACCTCCTCAATCTTCTTCAGCGCCGGCACCGTCACCAGAACCTTCTCGAAGCCGATCAGGCTGACTGGATCCAGGCCTGCCACGTCCAGCACATCCACGGTGTGGAGATTACGTGCCGCCAGGTAGAGATTTTCCGCCACATCTTCAGCCACGATCAGCACGTTTTCCAGGTTGAATTCCTTCAACTTGCTGACCAGACTCTTGGTTTTGTGGGAATCCAGTTCAAAGTTGTCTACCACCACGAGACGCTCCTGCCGAACCAGTTCGGACAGAATACACTTCATGGCACCGCGGTACATCTTACGGTTCAGCTTCTGACTGTAATCCCGTGGGCGTGCCGCGAACGTGGTACCACCGGAACGCCAGATCGGACTTCTGATAGTCCCGGCTCGCGCGCGGCCGGTCCCTTTCTGTCGCCACGGCTTGCGTCCGCCACCTCTTACTTCAGAGCGGCTCTTCTGCTTTACCGTTCCCTGGCGAGCACCAGCCAGGTAGGAGACCACCGTCTGGTGGACCAGTGGCTCGTTGAATTCCCGACCGAACGTATCGTCAGAAAGAGAAATCGTTTCGTTGCCCGCCTTATTGCCGGGCATTGCAAGACTCAGTTCCACTGCTTACCCCCTGGACTTGGTTGCTGGTCGGACGATGAGGCTGGACCCTGTCGCTCCGGGCAAAGCACCCTTGATGAGCAGCAGATTGTTTTCCGCATCAACCTTCACGACTTCCATGCCTTGCAGGGTTTTCTTAACGTTACCCATCTGGCCGGCCATTTTCTTACCTTTCCAGACGCGGCCCGGAGTCTGGCACTGGCCGATTGAGCCGGGTGCCCGGTGAGAAACCGAGTTACCGTGGGTAGCGTCCTGCATGCTGAAATTGTGGCGCTTGATGCCACCCTGAAATCCCTTACCCTTAGACGTTCCGGTTACATCGACTTTCTGACCGGCTTCAAACCGATCCACCTTGATTTCACTGCCGGTCGCGATCTCACCGAGATCCTCGCCTTCAGTGCGGAACTCCCACAGGCCCTCTCCGGCTTCTACCCCGGCTTTGGAGTAATGGCCAGCTTCGGATTTCTTGAGCTGTGATGCTTTTCGGGATCCGGTGGTCACCTGAATAGCGTCATAGCCATCGGATTCCACTGTCTTGATCTGAGTGACCCTGTTGGGTTGCACTTCGATAACAGTTACCGGAATTGATACACCTTCTTCGGTGAAAACGCGCGTCATGCCGCTTTTTCGACCGACTAAACCAATCGACATTGTCTTAACCTCATCGTGTACGGGGCTCTAACCCACTATGGCCGCATAGGGAAACCATTGATTTCCGGTGCGTTACACCATGTATGCCACCCGCTTCCGCCAAAAACCGAAATGGTGAGTGGCCCTGAACCAGCTGCCAGGCAGTCTGGTTTTAATAAATCTGTTCTTTCTGCTAAAAGTAATTTGGACTGTTAGCGCCGGCTGCTTCTCGCAAATCGGCGAGCCGGATTCTTATCGTCGCCTGGTATTACCCCAGGCTGATCTGCACTTCCACGCCAGCTGCCAGATCCAGCTTCATCAGCGCTTCAACTGTCTTTTCCGTGGGCTCTACGATATCCAGCAGCCGCTTATGGGTGCGGATTTCGTACTGGTCCCGCGCGTCTTTGTTGACGTGAGGAGAAATCAGTACTGTAAAACGCTCCTTGTTGGTAGGCAGCGGGATGGGGCCTTTAACGTGAGCGCCGGTCCGCTTGACCGTATCAACGATCTCCTGGGTAGACTGGTCAATCAACTTGTGATCGAAGGCTTTCAGCCGGATTCTGATACGTTGATTCTGCATCTAGTCTAACTCCAAAAAATTCTTTCAAAATAACAAGTTACAGTACAGTTCTTAGGACCCCATGCCGGTTAAAACAAGGCCCGAAAAAACGGAGCGGAAAGTCTAAGGCCGCGACCCTGATCTGTCAAGGAAAACTGCTGACCCTGCATGCATTAATCAAGAGCAGGTCAAGGTGGCTGCCAATCATAGCCGGCGGCCACCCAGCCTTCCCGCTAAATCATCACTCGAGGATCTTGGCTACCACGCCGGCACCGACTGTTCGGCCACCTTCACGGATCGCGAAACGCAGACCTTCATCCATCGCAATCGGTGCTATCAACGTCACTTCCATCTTGATGTTGTCCCCCGGCATCACCATCTCAACACCTTCCGGCAGCTCAACAGAGCCCGTTACGTCGGTTGTACGGAAGTAAAACTGCGGACGGTAGCCTTTGAAAAATGGCGTATGACGGCCACCCTCGTCCTTGCTCAGAATATACACTTCCGATTCAAACTTGGTGTGAGGCGTAATCGTTCCCGGCTGCGCCAGTACCTGGCCACGCTCAACGTCTTCACGCTTGGTCCCACGCAGCAGTACGCCAACGTTTTCACCCGCACGACCTTCGTCAAGCAGCTTGCGGAACATCTCAACACCTGTACAGGTTGTCTTGGTAGTGTCCTTGATACCCACAATCGAGATCTCGTCGCCCACCTTCACGATGCCACGCTCGATACGGCCGGTAACTACCGTACCTCGACCCGAAATCGAGAAAACGTCTTCGATCGGCATCAGGAATGGCTTATCGATGTCACGCTCAGGCTCAGGAATGTAGCTGTCCAGAGTTTCCACCAGCTTCATCACCGACGGCGCACCTATATCAGAGGTATCACCTTCCAGCGCCTTCAGCGCCGAACCGATAATGATCGGCGTGTCGTCGCCCGGAAATTCGTAACTGTCCAGCAGTTCCCGAACTTCCATCTCCACCAGCTCCAGCAGCTCTTCGTCGTCAACCATGTCAGCCTTGTTCATGTACACAACAATGTACGGAACACCTACCTGACGGGACAGCAGAATGTGCTCGCGCGTCTGTGGCATCGGACCATCCGCTGCAGACACAACCAGAATCGCGCCGTCCATCTGCGCCGCACCGGTAATCATGTTCTTCACGTAGTCCGCGTGCCCCGGACAGTCAACGTGGGCGTAGTGACGATTTGGCGAATCATATTCCACGTGGGAAGTCGCAATGGTGATACCACGCTCCCGCTCTTCCGGCGCGTTATCGATCTGATCAAACGCCCTTGCACTGCCGCCGTAGGCTTCTGCGCATACCTTTGTCAACGCTGCCGTTAACGTCGTCTTACCATGGTCAACGTGACCAATCGTGCCAACGTTTACGTGTACCTTGGTTCTTTCAAATTTTTCCTTCGCCACAATGTCACCTCAATCAGTAATTTGTAATGAATCAGGAATTAACCTTTGTTGATGATTGCCTCAGCAATACTGCCTGGCACTTCAGCGTACTTGAGAAATTCCATGGTATAGGTTGCCCGGCCCTGAGTGGCAGAACGCAAGTCGGTGGAATACCCGAACATCTCCGACAGGGGCACTTCGGCATCGATGACCTTGCCACTGGGGCTGTCATTCATACCCTGCACCATGCCTCGTCGACGGTTCAGGTCACCCATCACGTCACCCATGTACTCCTCCGGCGTTACAACTTCCACCTTCATGACCGGTTCCAGCAATGCCGGATCTGCCAGCAGCGCGCCTTTCTTCAATGCCATGGAGCCGGCGATTTTAAATGCCATTTCGCTGGAGTCCACATCGTGGAAGGAGCCATCGTACAGGGAGACTTTCATAGCCAGCAGCGGGTAGCCCGCCAGACAGCCATTCTTCATCTGCTCCTGAACGCCCTTGTCCACTGCCGGAATATATTCCCTTGGAACCACACCACCAACGATCTCGTTGACAAATTGGTACTCTTCGTCGGGATCCACTGGCTCCAGGCGCAGCCACACATGACCGTACTGACCGCGACCCCCCGATTGCTTGACGTGCTTGCCTTCAACCTCGACAGCCTTGCGGATCGTTTCACGGTAAGCTACCTGGGGCTTGCCGATATTGGCCTCGACGCCAAACTCGCGGCGCATCCGGTCAACCAGTACATCCAGGTGCAATTCGCCCATTCCGGAAATAATGGTCTGGCCAGACTCCTCATCGGTTTCGACGCGGAATGACGGGTCCTCCTGAGCCAGTTTGCCGAGGGCAATGCCCATCTTTTCCTGGTCAGCCTTGGTCTTGGGCTCAACCGCAACGGAGATAACCGGCTCTGGAAAATCCATTTTCTCCAGGGTAACTATGTGATTCGGGGAGCAAAGCGTCTCACCGGTAGTCACATCCTTCAAGCCAACGGCAGCGGCAATATCGCCGGCCAGTACTTCTTTAATTTCTTCGCGGGAATTGGAGTGCATCTGCACCATTCGACCGACACGTTCCTTCTTGTGCTTGATGGGGTTGAAAACACTGTCGCCGGAATTCAGTACACCGGAGTATACCCGGAAAAAAGTCAGTGTACCCACGAACGGGTCAGTCGCAATTTTAAACGCCAATGCCGCGAAAGGGGCTTTGTCGTCTGCTTCACAGGTAGTCCTGGAACCGTCTTCCAGCGTACCCTCGATAGCCTTAACTTCTGTAGGCGCTGGCAGATAGTCAACGACCGCATCGAGAACTGCCTGAACACCCTTGTTTTTAAACGCGGAACCGCAGAAAGTCGGCACAATCTCACTGGCCAGAGTTCGTTGGCGGATACCTTTGACCACTTCCTCCTCGGTCAGTTCACCACCTTCGAGGTACTTGTCCATCAGCTCTTCGTTAGCTTCGGCAGCGGCTTCAACCAGGTGTTCCCGCCACTCCTCACACTCGGCCTGCAGCTCGGCAGGAATGTCCTCATACGTAAACGTGGTGCCCTGATCGGCTTCGTTCCAGACGATAGATTTCATTTTGACCAGGTCGATGACACCCTTGAATTCATCCTCAGCACCAATAGCCAGCTGCATCGGAACCGGGTTGGCATTGAGCCGATCTTTCATCTGCTGAACCACTTTCAGAAAGTTGGCTCCGGCCCGGTCCATTTTATTGACGAAAACCACGCGGGGTACTTCATAGCGATTAGCCTGACGCCACACCGTTTCGGTCTGTGGCTGTACCCCTGATGACGCGCAAAGTACCACAACTGCACCGTCCAGAACCCGCAGTGAACGCTCTACCTCAATGGTAAAGTCAACGTGCCCCGGGGTATCGATGATGTTGATTCGGTGCTCATCGTACTGACTGTCCATACCGTTCCAGAAACAGGTGGTAGCAGCCGAGGTAATAGTAATACCGCGCTCCTGCTCCTGCTCCATCCAATCCATGACGGCAGCGCCATCGTGCACCTCACCGATTTTGTGAGAAATACCGGTGTAAAACAGCACCCGTTCCGTGGTGGTGGTTTTACCCGCGTCGACGTGAGCGACGATCCCGATGTTTCTGTAACGTTTCAGTGGGTGCTTTCTGGCCACAACTAAAACCTCTATGAGCTTATCTAGTTAAAAAGTTATGGATTAAATCAGAACCTATAATGGGAGAACGCACGGTTGGCTTCTGCCATACGATGCACGTCTTCCCGCTTGCGTACGGCATTGCCTCGGCCTTGCGCCGCATCGGAAATTTCTCCCGCCAGTCGCAGTGCCATGGACTTCTCACCCCGTGCCCGGGAGTGTTCAACCAGCCAGCGCATCGCCAGAGCATTGCGTCGCTCAGGCCTCACTTCAACCGGCACCTGGTAAGTCGCACCACCCACACGCCGGGATTTCACTTCCACCATGGGAGCGATGGCTTCCAGTGCCTGCTCAAACACCTCCAGGGGGTCCGAACCGCTGTTCTGAGTCACGACGTCCAGGGCGCCGTATACGATCTTCTCGGCAACCGACTTCTTTCCATCGACCATGACGTGGTTCATGAACTTGGCCAGGGTTTTACTTCCAAATTTAGGATCTGGCAAAACTTCACGTTTCGCCGCCACTCTTCTTCTAGGCATTTTTGAGACCTCATGTTTATTCAGGGTTATCCAGGATTCACGTCCCAAGCGGGAGTGTCTACCTGGCCTTACTCTCTACTATTCATGGTAACCGCGTGGGTCAGAATGAAAGTCTACATCCTGTAGCCTGCTCTTCCGCGACCGGTTTTTGACCGAAAATTGCGGAAATCCATATACAAAAAATCTGGCAGTACACAGATTGCCAGATTTTTATTTTGCAACACCCGACTCTGCCAGGCATGCGCCGGATTCAAAGCTAATGAATCCGGATAAAATTCACCGCAGAACTTCAATCAGATCGCAGAATCACCCCAACGCTGACGCTGTAAGACTTTCAGTACGACTTGACTTAGCCTTTGGGCCGCTTGGCCCCATACTTTGAGCGGGCCTGCTTGCGGTCTGAAACCCCGGAGGTATCCAGACTGCCGCGCACGGTGTGATAGCGCACACCAGGAAGATCCTTGACACGACCACCACGGATCAGAACTACCGAGTGCTCCTGAAGGTTGTGACCTTCGCCTCCAATGTAGGACGATACTTCGTAACCATTGGTCAATCGCACACGACAGACTTTACGCAATGCCGAGTTCGGTTTCTTTGGTGTCGTCGTGTAAACACGGGTACATACACCCCGTCGTTGGGGGCACCCCTGCAGAGCCGGCACGTCACTCTTTTCGACCTTGCTCTTGCGTGGTTTACGCACCAATTGGTTAATTGTCGCCATCTTTGCTCCTAAATTCCGCCTGCCGCTGTCAAGTTACCCCCTTTGGGCTCTTACAGCGCAATTCCTGTATCCGGCCGCCTGTTTTAGGGCGGTACTGATAAAGGAGGCGAGAGTTTAATGATCCCGCCCCCTGTAGTCAACTTTTCCAGAACCCTTCCGGTCAAATACCCGGTTCATCGGCTCAATCCGATGCAGAGGATTCCTCTTTGAGGGCTTCAGTCAATGCGGCTTCCACGTCCACGGCACTGACCCCCTCATGGACAGCTGACGCCTCTTCGGCGGCCAGCCTCCGGGCTTCGTGGTAAGCCAGACCGGTTCCCGCCGGGATCAGTCGACCCACCACCACGTTTTCCTTCAGGCCGCGCAGGAAATCCCGCTTGCCTGTGACGGCTGCCTCGGTGAGTACCCGGGTGGTTTCCTGGAAGGAAGCGGCCGAGATGAAGGACTCAGTCGCCAGCGATGCCTTGGTAATACCGAGCAGCATACGCTCGAACTTCGCTTCAGCTTTATCTTCCTCACCCAGCTTGTCGTTGACCTCCAGCATTTGCGTATAGGTAATCTGCTCGCCCTTGATCAGAATGGAATCGCCCGGATCGGTAACCTCCACCTTGCGAAGCATCTGCCGAACGATTACCTCAATGTGCTTGTCATTGATACGCACACCCTGCAAGCGGTAGACGTCCTGAACCTCGTTGACGATATATTCCGCCAGCGCTTCAACCCCCTTCAGACGAAGAATGTCATGGGGAGACGGAGGTCCTTCCGAAACCACCTCGCCTTTTTCGATCTGCTCACCTTCGAAAACGGTCATGGTACGCCACTTGGGGATCAGCGTTTCGTAGTGATCGCTGCCATCGATGGGGTTCACTCCGTCTTTCGGGGTAATTACCAGGCGACGCTTGCCCTTGGTCTCCTTACCAAAGCTCACGGTGCCGGAAATCTCGGCGAGAATTGCCGGCTCCTTCGGTCTGCGGGCTTCGAAAAGGTCGGCAACCCTGGGCAGACCACCGGTGATATCACGAGTCTTGGAACCTTCCTGAGGTATTCTCGCAATAATGTCACCGATATTGAGATCGACACCGTCCTTGATACTGACAATAGCCGCCGGAGGCAGAAAGTAGCGCGCCGGTTGCTTGCTGCCAGGCAGGCATATTTCCTTGCCCTTGCCATCCAGCAGCACAACGCCTGGGCGCAATTCCTTGGCTGACGCGGAGCGCTCGCCGGGATCCATGATCGACATGCTGGTCAGGCCGGTAATTTCGTCGGTCTGCTCACGAACGGTAATTCCCTCTTCCATTGCTTCAAATTTCACCTTACCGGCGACTTCCGAAACTATCGGGTGGGTGTGCGGATCCCAGGTAGCAACGATCTGGCCTGCCTCCACGTCCTTTTTGTTACCGATAACAATCAGGGCACCGTACGGAAGCTTGTACTTCTCGCGTTCGCGGCCATTGGTGTCATTGACTATCAATTCGCCGGAGCGGGAAACAACGACCAGCTCACCCTTGGAGTTTTCCACGGTCTTCATATTGTGCAGATGCACGGTACCGGTATTCTTAACCTGCACACTGTCTGATGCAGTGGCCCGTGACGCGGCTCCACCGATATGGAACGTACGCATCGTTAACTGGGTACCAGGCTCGCCGATAGACTGCGCGGCAACCACGCCGACAGCCTCACCCACATTGGCCTGATGACCTCGCGCGAGGTCGCGTCCATAGCACATGCCGCAGATACCGAAGCGGGTCTCACAGGTGATGGGCGATCGCACATACACCTCATCGATACCGCTGGTCTCAAGTATCTCAACCAGCTGCTCATTAATCATGGTGCCGGCTTCGGCAATCACTTCGCCGGTGTCTTCATGGGCCACGTCCGCGGCCAGCACCCGCCCAAGCACCCGCTCACCCAGGGCGGCAATAATGTCTCCACCTTCGATGATCGGAGACATGTTCAGCCCCGCAGAAGTACCGCAATCCACTTCGGTAATAACCAGATCCTGAGAAATGTCTACCAGGCGTCGGGTCAGGTAACCGGAGTTAGCGGTCTTGAGTGCTGTATCAGCAAGACCTTTACGTGCTCCGTGTGTCGAAGTGAAGTATTGGGATACGTTCAGTCCCTCGCGGAAGTTAGCTGTAATCGGCGTTTCAATAATGGATCCATCCGGCCGCGCCATCAGACCTCGCATACCAGCCAGCTGACGAATCTGCGCGGGGGAGCCTCGAGCTCCGGAGTCAGCATAGATAAAGACGGAGTTAAAGGACTCCTGCTCTTCTTCCTCGCCATCCTTGTTGATCACCGTCTCCTTGGAGATCGCTTCCATCATGGATTTAGCCACCAGGTCATTGGCTCGGGACCAGATGTCAATCACCTTGTTGTATTTCTCGCCCTGTGTTACCAGACCTGAGGCGAACTGTGATTCGATCTCTTCCACCTCGGCAGTTGCCTGGGCAATGATCTTCACCTTTTCAGCCGGTATTTCGAAATCGTTTACACCAATTGAGGAACCGGACCGGGTCGAATACTTGTAACCGGTGTACATTAACTGGTCAGCGAAAATAACCGTTTCCTTCAGCCCTACATTTCTGTAACAGGCATTCAAGATAGAAGAAATCTGCTTCTTGGCCATTTTCTGGTTGACCATGGAAAACGGCAGGCCTTTTGGAACAACGTTATACAGCAACACTCGCCCAGGGGTGGTATCGACCAGCCTGGTGATTGCCTGCTTTTCTCCCGCCTCGTCAATTTCCAGATCATTGATGCGTACCTTGACGCGCGCCTGCAGGTGGACTTCACCAGTCTGGTAAGCGCGCTGCACCTCGTCAGGATCTGCAAACGCCATGCCCTCGCCCTTGGCGTTAACCCGCTCCCGGGTCATGTAGTAAAGCCCCAGCACAACGTCCTGGGAAGGTACAATAATAGGCTCACCGTTAGCTGGCGCCAGGATATTATTGGTTGACATCATCAGGGTCCGCGCTTCCAACTGCGCTTCCAGCGTCAGCGGCACGTGAACCGCCATCTGGTCACCGTCGAAATCCGCGTTGTAGGCGGCACAGACCAGCGGGTGCAATTGAATTGCCTTACCCTCGATCAGTACCGGCTCGAACGCCTGAATGCCGAGCCTGTGCAGAGTGGGAGCCCGGTTCAGAAGCACCGGGTGCTCGCGGATCACATCGGCGAGTATGTCCCAGACTTCCGGCGTTTCCCGTTCGACCATCTTCTTGGCCGCCTTGATTGTGGTTGCCAGGCCTCGTCGCTCAAGCTTGCCGAAAATAAAAGGCTTGAACAGCTCCAACGCCATTTTCTTCGGCAGCCCGCATTGATGCAGCTTCAAAGTTGGGCCAACCACGATGACCGAGCGACCGGAATAGTCGACCCGCTTACCCAACAGATTCTGCCTGAAGCGTCCCTGTTTACCTTTAATCATGTCCGCCAGGGATTTCAACGGCCGCTTGTTGGAGCCGGTAATCGCCCGACCGCGGCGACCGTTGTCCAACAGGGCATCAACGGCTTCCTGAAGCATACGCTTCTCGTTCCGCACGATAATATCCGGCGCGTTCAGGTCAAGCAGGCGCTTCAGTCGATTGTTGCGGTTGATAACCCGCCGATAAAGATCGTTCAGATCGGAAGTTGCAAAGCGACCGCCGTCCAGTGGGACCAGAGGCCGCAAGTCTGGCGGCAGTACCGGCAACACCGACATGATCATCCACTCTGGCTTATTGCCGGATTCCACAAACGCTTCCAGTAGCTTCAGACGCTTGGACAGCTTCTTCAGTTTGGTCTCAGAATTGGTCTGTGGAATCTCCTCCCGCAGTGAAGCCACCTCTGTGTTGAGATCCATATCCTGCATCAGTTGCTGAACCGCCTCGGCGCCCATCTTGGCTTCGAATTCGTCACTGAATTCTTCCATAGCCTCGTAGTATTGCTCATCGGTCAGCAGCTGACCTTTTTCCAGCGTGGTCATGCCCGGATCAGTGACAACGAAGGACTCGAAGTACAGAATCCTCTCGATATCACGCAGCGTCATATCCAGCAGCAAACCAATACGGGAAGGCAGCGACTTCAGAAACCAGATGTGGGCAACCGGGCTGGCCAGTTCGATATGCCCCATGCGATCGCGACGCACCTTGGATAACGCCACTTCAACACCGCATTTTTCACAGATAACACCGCGATGCTTGAGACGCTTGTATTTACCGCACAGGCACTCGTAATCCTTTACCGGTCCGAATATCTTGGCGCAGAACAAGCCATCCCGTTCCGGCTTGAACGTTCGATAGTTAATCGTCTCCGGCTTTTTCACCTCACCAAAAGACCAGGCCCTGATCATTTCCGGGGATGCCAGCCCAATGCGAATGGAATCAAACTCTTCAGAGGGTGACTGAGATTTGAGCAAACCTAACAGGTCTTTCATTCTATTTCCTCCACCCGTCACCTTGTTGAGGGTGACGGGTCTCATAAATCACTGGTTTCTATTTAACGGATTCGTGCAACGGTGTTACTTGGATTGATCCAGTTCCATGTCGATGCCCAGAGACCTGATTTCTTTCAGGAGCACATTAAACGACTCTGGCATTGCTGGCTCCATGCGATGATCGCCATCCACGATGTTCTTATACATCTTGGTTCTGCCAGCGACGTCATCAGACTTGACCGTTAACATTTCCTGCAGCGTATAGGCTGCCCCGTACGCTTCCAGTGCCCACACTTCCATTTCACCAAATCTCTGGCCACCAAACTGGGCCTTACCGCCCAGCGGCTGCTGAGTGACAAGACTGTAGGAGCCGGTTGATCGGGCATGCATCTTGTCATCAACCAGGTGATTAAGCTTCAGCATATACATGATGCCGACAGTCACCTTTCGATCGAAGGCTTCTCCGGTGCGACCGTCATGCAGTACCACCTGACCACTTTCGTCTATTTCCGCCAGCTTCAACATGTCCTTGATTTCAGACTCAACCGCACCGTCAAATACCGGTGTTGCCATGGGCACGCCGTCTCGCAGATTATTGGCCAATACCAGGATCTCGTCGTCCGTAAGACTCTTCAGATCCTCTTTGCGATCGCCAACTTTGTTGTAAATATCTTCCAGCAGTTTGCGGATCTCGGCCACCTTCTTCTGCTGCTCGAGCATGGCGTTGATGCGGTCCCCAAGCCCTTTGCTGGCGGCTCCCAGGTGAGTCTCGAGAATCTGTCCCACGTTCATTCGGGAAGGCACCCCCAGAGGATTCAGCACAATATCCACCGGATCACCCTTCTCATCGTAAGGCATATCTTCGACAGGCATAATGGCTGAAATCACACCCTTGTTTCCGTGTCGTCCCGCCATCTTGTCACCTGGCTGGATACGGCGCTTGATAGCCAGGTAAACCTTGACGATCTTGAGTACGCCGGGCGCCAGATCGTCACCCTGGGTCAGTTTTGTCCGTTTGTCTTCGAAACGCTCATCAAGCTCCAGACGGCGCTCTTTAAGCTGCTCCTCTGCCCGTTCCAATTGCTGATTCGCCGCATCATTGGACATCCGCAGCTTGAACCAGTCTGCCCGATCCAGACTGGTCAGGTATTCCTTGGTTACCTTGGCGCCCTTCTTGATGCCCGGTCCACCTGCCACTACTTTGTTGAGCAAAGCTTTTTCAAGCCGCTCGAACGTGGCACCCTCGACGATGCGGTATTCGTCCTCAATATCCTTGCGGACCTTGCTCAGCTGCATCTGCTCTATCTCGATGGCACGCTGATCCTTCTCCAGGCCGTCACGGGTAAAGACCTGCACATCGATAACTGTGCCGGTAACGCTGGTAGGCACACGCAAAGAAGTATCTTTCACATCAGAGGCTTTTTCGCCAAAGATGGCCCGCAGCAGCTTCTCTTCCGGAGTAAGCTGAGTTTCACCTTTCGGCGTTACTTTGCCCACCAGGATATCGCCAGCCTTCACCTCGGCACCGATATAGACAATACCGGACTCGTCCAGCTTGCTCAGGGCACCTTCACCCACATTGGGTATGTCGGCGGTAATCTCTTCCGAACCCAGCTTGGTATCCCGGGCGACACAGGTCAGCTCCTGGATGTGAATGGTTGTGAACCGATCTTCCTTAACCACCCGTTCTGAAATAAGGATGGAATCCTCGAAGTTATAACCGTTCCAGGGCATGAACGCGATACGCATATTCTGGCCAAGTGCCAGCTCTCCGGTATCGATAGACGGACCATCGGCCAGAATATCACCCTTATTGATGATATCGCCCTCACCGACCAGCGGTCGCTGACTGATACAGGTATTCTGGTTGGACCGGGTATATTTAGTGAGGTTATAGATATCTACACCTGCCTCACCGGCATCCGTTTCCTCGTCGTTCACCCGCACAATGATTCGCGCCGCATCGACACTCTCGATAACACCACCACGCTCAGCGACCACGCACACGCCAGAATCCCGTGCTACGTTACGCTCCATACCGGTTCCCACCAGGGGCTTCTCGGTCTTCAGCGTCGGCACAGCCTGGCGCTGCATGTTGGAACCCATCAATGCCCGGTTTGCGTCGTCGTGCTCCAGGAATGGAATCAGAGCCGCTGCAACCGACACCATCTGCTGAGGTGCAACGTCCATGTAGTCAACTTCTTCCCGGGGTTTAAGGGTGGTTTCACCCTTGTAACGGACGGTTACCAGATTATCTACAAAGCCACCCTTAGCGTTAAGGGCCGCGCTGGCCTGCGCGATTACAAAATCGCTCTCATCGATCGCCGAGAGAAAATCAATCTCGTCCGTTACCTTATTGCTGTTAACCTTTCTATACGGACTTTCAAGAAACCCATAGGAATTGGTTCTGGCGTAGGTCGCCAGTGAATTGATCAGGCCGATGTTCGGACCTTCCGGTGTCTCAATCGGGCAGACTCGACCATAGTGCGTAGGATGCACGTCCCGCACCTCAAATCCTGCTCTTTCCCTGGTCAGACCACCTGGCCCAACAGCCGAAACGCGGCGCTTGTGAGTAACTTCGGAAAGCGGGTTGTTCTGATCCATAAACTGGGACAGCTGGCTGGAACCGAAGAACTCCTTGATCGCCGCGGCAACTGGTTTGGCATTGATCATATCCTGCGGCATCAGGCCTTCGGAATCCGCCATACTGAGGCGCTCCTTCACCGCCCGCTCGACGCGAACCAGGCCGACCCGGAAGGCATTCTCAGCCATCTCTCCTACGGATCTGACCCGTCGATTACCCAGATGATCGATATCATCCACCGAACCGAAACCGTTACGAATGGCTATCAGAGTCTTGAGAACGTCGGTTATGTCGTCGACGCTCAGTACCGATTCCCCTGTCGAGTCCTGGCGCCCCAGACGACGGTTGAATTTCATGCGGCCGACTGCCGACAGGTCGTAGCGTTCCGGTGAGAAGAACAGATTGGCGAAAAGATTTTCCGCGGAATCCTTCGTGGGAGGCTCACCCGGACGCATCATGCGGTAAATTTCCACCATCGCTTCCAACTTCGAAGTAGTGGAATCGATACGCAAGGTATCGGAGACGAACGAGCCACAATCCAGGTCGTTCGTGTAAATGGTCTCGAAACTCTTAACCTTGTAGTCGAGCAGCGTATCCAGTATTTCTTCTGTAATTTCGGTGTTACAGGCGAACTTCACCTCACCGGTTTCGGTATCGATAATATCCCGAGCCAGCGGTTTCCCTACCAGATACTCACGACTCACCTTGAGATCTGTCAGATTGGCGTTTTCCATCTCACGAATATGTCGACTGGTAACCCGGCGACCTTCCTCGACAATGACTTTGCCTTTCTTGTCCTTGACCGTGAACGACAACACTTCGCCGCGCAGGCGGCTGGGAACAAGCTTCAATGAAAAAGAAGGCTCCTTGGTGTGTGAGATCTTGAACTGGTCGTTCTCGAAAAACGTGGACAGGATTTCTTCAGAACTATAACCCAGCGCCCGCAACAGAACCGTGGCCGGCAACTTTCGACGACGATCGATTCGAACGTAAACGAGATCCTTCGGATCAAACTCAAAATCCAGCCAGGAACCACGATAGGGAATTACCCGCGCGGAATACAGCAGCTTCCCTGAGCTATGGGTTTTACCGCGATCATGGTCGAAAAATACACCCGGGGATCGATGCAGCTGAGACACTACTACCCGCTCTGTCCCATTGATCACAAACGTGCCGCTATCGGTCATGAGCGGAATCTCGCCCATGTAAACTTCCTGCTCCTTGATATCCTTGATTGTTTGCGTGGTCGATTCCTTATCATAAAGAATCAGCCTGACTTTAACCCGCAAGGATACTGAGTAGGTTGAGCCTCGTAATTGACATTCCTTGACGTCAAAAACCGGCTTGCCCAACTCATAACTGACGTATTCCAGCACGGCCTTGCCGGAATAGCTGACGATAGGAAAAACTGACTTAAATGCCGCATGCAGTCCTTGATCAAGACGCTCTTCCGGAGTCAGATCAACCTGGGTAAACTGCTTGTAAGAGTCGACCTGAATCGACAACAGATAGGGAATATCCATCGCCGATGGCAATTTGCCAAAATTCTTGCGAATACGTTTTTTCTCAGTGTACGAATAGGCCATTAGCGTTTTCCTAGCATCATCAACTTTGGTGTAATTCAGTAAACCAAAGTCAGGCCGAAATAAATCCGGCCTGACTTTGACAATACCGCACAGGCAACGACGTCTTTACTTGAGCTCGACGGTCGCGCCAGCTTCTTCCAGCTGCTTCTTGGCTTCTTCAGCTTCACCCTTGGAGGCAGCTTCCTTAACTGTTGAAGGTGCGCTGTCTACCAGTTCCTTGGCTTCTTTCAGGCCCAGGCCAGTGATGGCACGAACGGCCTTGATGACGTTGACTTTCTTCTCACCGGCACCGGCGAGAATGACATCAAACTCATCCTTCTCTTCCACAGCGGCGGCTTCACCACCAGCAGCGGCGGGTGCAGCAGCAACTGCAGCGGCAGCGGAAACGCCAAATTTTTCTTCCATCGCTTCGACCAGCTGGACTACATCCATTACCGACATTTCGGCGATTGCATCAAGAATTTCTTCTTTAGAAAGAGCCATGACTCTTATCTCCTAGTTAAAATTTAAAAAGTTAAAAAATCGTTTACAGAACTCAGGCTCAGGCCGCCTCTTTCTTCTGGTCACGTACCGCTGCAACCGCGCGGGTAACCTTGGACGGAACCTCGTTAAAGGTTCTGGCAAGCTTGGTAACCGGAGCCAGCATGACGCTCATCAGTATGGAAATTGCCTGATCATACGTAGGCAATTTGGCCAATACATCGATGTCACTGGCATCCAGGAGCTTGCCGCCTATTGACAGCGCCTTGATCTCAAAATCGTCGTGATCCTTGGCAAAATCCTTCAGCACGCGAGCAGCGGCACCGGGATCTTCCTGGGAAAATGCGAGGATTGTTGGACCAACCAGAACTTCATTAATGCACTCAAAGTCAGTGTCTTTAACAGCTCTTTTCAAGAGCGTATTTCTGACAACCCGCAGGTAGACCTTGTTTTCTCGAGCACTTTTACGAAGCTCTGTCATGTCACTCACAGTGACGCCGCGATAATCGGCGAGCACTGCTGACAAAGCACTGTTAGCAGCCTCGTTGACTTCAGAGACGATTTGCTTCTTGTCTTCAAGTCTAATAGCCACTAGCTATACTCCTTTGACTGTTTCCAGTCGTTGAATGACACAGCTACCGGGGTAACCGTGCCGACTTATAAACGGTGATCATGACCCGGTACGGCTTGATCCAGGTCGGGTTACACCATCTGCGTAGGCCAAAATTAAGTGGTCGCCTGAGCGGCCACACCTACGGTCTTTGATGGCCCTGCCAGAACAAAGCCAGGCAGAACCCCAAAGTTGGTAATGATGCGGGTTTTTTATCAATCACTCAAAAATCGAGAATCGATGACTGAAGCTCCTGATACCAACCGCATCACTACGCTGTCGATCCGACAGCGTTAAATAGTTAATGAAGACTGGTCAATCACCAGGCCCGGGCCCATCGTAGAAGAAAGAACAACTTTCTGGATGTACACACCCTTGGACGAAGCAGGTTTGACTTTTTTCAGGTCGGCCAGCAGTGCTTCCAGGTTCCCCTTGACGGCATCCGCCTCAAAGCCCACCTGACCAATGCCGCCATGGATAATGCCCTTCTTATCGGTTCGGTAGCGAACCTGACCGGCCTTGGCATTCTTGACTGCCCCTTCCACATCCGCGGTGACAGTTCCCACCTTTGGATTGGGCATCAGGCCTCGGGGGCCGAGCACCTGGCCAAGCTTGCCGACCACTCGCATGGCATCGGGAGAGGCTATCACCACGTCAAAATCCAGGTTGCCAGCCAGTATGCTCTCGGCCAGGTCGTCGAACCCGACCACATCGGCACCCGCCGCTTTGGCTTTCTCGGCATTTTCGCCCTGGGCAAATACCGCCACACGAACCGATTTACCGGAGCCGTTTGGCAGAATAGTGGACCCGCGAACCACCTGATCAGATTTACGAGGATCAACCCCAAGGTTCACCGCCACATCGAGTGATTCCTTGAACTTGCCGGAACTGAATTCGCTCAACAAAGCCACTGCTTCGTCGATCGTAAAGGTAGTTTTTTCACCTATTTTTTCCCGAATAGCTTTGCGCTTCTTGGTAAGTTTCGCCATGACTAGTTAACCCCCTCTACTTCGATACCTGCGCTGCGTGCGGTACCAGCGAGCGTTCGCACCGCCGCATCCATACTGGCTGCAGTCAGATCCGGCATTTTCTGTGCCGCGATTTCTTCCAGCTGTGCGCGGTTAACCTTGCCCACTTTTTCAGTGTTCGGTCTGCCGCTGCCTTTTTGCAGGCCTGCGGCCTTGAAAAGAAGAATCGCCGCCGGCGGGGTTTTAGTGATAAAGGTAAAGCTGCGATCTGCATACACGGTGATAACCACCGGAATCGGAAGACCTGCCTCGAGACCCTGGGTCTGCGCGTTAAACGCCTTGCAGAACTCCATGATATTTACGCCATGCTGGCCCAGTGCGGGACCGACTGGCGGACTTGGATTTGCTTTGCCAGCTCCAACCTGGAGCTTGATGTAAGCCAGTACTTTCTTTGCCATGTGCTACTCCTTTGGGTTCAAACGCTTGCTTCAGCCATCCGCATTCGCGGACCCGCTATCAAGCTCCCCGGCGTGTCCCAAAATATCTGCTGCGGGACTCGACTTCTAAAATGGATACTGTGGTGAAACCCTTTGACACTCGCCGTGACATGGCGATGAAGAGGAGCCCAACACTGCACCCGCCCTGAAAAACGCCTTTCGAAAAAGCGCTTCCTAACTTTTCTCCACCTGACCGAATTCAAGTTCGACCGGAGTGGACCTGCCAAAAATCAATACCGCCACCCGGAGGCGACTTTTTTCGTAGTTCACTTCTTCAACTGTGCCCGTGAAATCATTGAAAGGACCGTCAGTAACCCGAACCATTTCACCAGGCTCGTAAATAGTCTTGTGGGTAGGCGTCTCTTCGCTGGCCTCCATGCGCTGAAGAATCTTGTTAGCCTCTTTATCAGTGATCGGCGCCGGCTTTTCAGGGGTGCCTCCGATAAACCCCATGACCCGGGGCGTGTCCTTGACAAGGTGCCAGGTATCGTCGTTCAGCTCCATTCTGACCAGCACATAGCCAGGAAAAAATTTCCGCTCGCTCTTGCGCTTCTGACCGCCGCGCATCTCCAGCACTTCCTCGGTAGGAACCAGCACCTCATCGAAATAATCTTCCATGCCAGATAAGGTAATGCGCTCTTGCAGTGCGTTCATTACCTTCTTTTCGTAGCCGGAATAGGCGTGCACCACATACCAACGTTTAGTCATGAGTGAATCCCTTTAGCTGATAATGACCGAAACAATGCCGTTTAAGCCCCAGTCAAGAAGCCAGAGAATCAACGCTACGATAAAAACGACGACCAGTACTACGATTGTGGTCTGGGTGGTTTCCTGACGGGTCGGCCACACAACCTTGCGGATCTCGACTCGTGCCTCAAGGCAAAGATCCAGAAAGGCACGCCCTTTTGTGGTTTGTACAGCCACCCACCCGGCCAGAGCGGCCAGCACGAGTAAACCCACCGTTCTTAATAAAAGCGATTCAGCCGCAAAGTAGGTGTTTGCGTAAATGCCCCCGCCAACCAGCACGGCGACGACAGCCCATTTCAACCAGTCCATCCCTTTACTTTGCTCGTTTACCTTCTCAGCCATAAGAGTTCCGTGATCTTGTGTTTCAATCCAGCCTCTAATCCAGACCGTGTGAGTATCGCTTTACCTGCTCAGCTTCAAAGCTGGCAGGCCAGGAGGGAATCGAACCCCCAACCTGCGGTTTTGGAGACCGCTGCTCTGCCAATTGAGCTACTGGCCTAGATTCTTTGCCTTTGCAAGGCTTACCTTGCAGACAGATTTCAGTTTTTCCTAAAGATGACTAAGCCGAAACACCCAATCAGATGTTTCGGCTCGTCGTCTTGCTACGCTAATTTCTTATTCGAGGATCTTGGCTACCACGCCGGCACCGACTGTTCGGCCACCTTCACGGATCGCGAAACGCAGACCTTCATCCATCGCAATCGGTGCTATCAACGTCACTTCCATCTTGATGTTGTCCCCCGGCATCACCATCTCAACACCTTCCGGCAGCTCAACAGAGCCCGTTACGTCGGTTGTACGGAAGTAAAACTGCGGACGGTAGCCTTTGAAAAATGGCGTATGACGGCCACCCTCGTCCTTGCTCAGAATATACACTTCCGATTCAAACTTGGTGTGAGGCGTAATCGTTCCCGGCTGCGCCAGTACCTGGCCACGCTCAACGTCTTCACGCTTGGTCCCACGCAGCAGTACGCCAACGTTTTCACCCGCACGACCTTCGTCAAGCAGCTTGCGGAACATCTCAACACCTGTACAGGTTGTCTTGGTAGTGTCCTTGATACCCACAATCGAGATCTCGTCGCCCACCTTCACGATGCCACGCTCGATACGGCCGGTAACTACCGTACCTCGACCCGAAATCGAGAAAACGTCTTCGATCGGCATCAGGAATGGCTTATCGATGTCACGCTCAGGCTCAGGAATGTAGCTGTCCAGAGTTTCCACCAGCTTCATCACCGACGGCGCACCTATATCAGAGGTATCACCTTCCAGCGCCTTCAGCGCCGAACCGATAATGATCGGCGTGTCGTCGCCCGGAAATTCGTAACTGTCCAGCAGTTCCCGAACTTCCATCTCCACCAGCTCCAGCAGCTCTTCGTCGTCAACCATGTCAGCCTTGTTCATGTACACAACAATGTACGGAACACCTACCTGACGGGACAGCAGAATGTGCTCGCGCGTCTGTGGCATCGGACCATCCGCTGCAGACACAACCAGAATCGCGCCGTCCATCTGCGCCGCACCGGTAATCATGTTCTTCACGTAGTCCGCGTGCCCCGGACAGTCAACGTGGGCGTAGTGACGATTTGGCGAATCATATTCCACGTGGGAAGTCGCAATGGTGATACCACGCTCCCGCTCTTCCGGCGCGTTATCGATCTGATCAAACGCCCTTGCACTGCCGCCGTAGGCTTCTGCGCATACCTTTGTCAACGCTGCCGTTAACGTCGTCTTACCATGGTCAACGTGACCAATCGTGCCAACGTTTACGTGTACCTTGGTTCTTTCAAATTTTTCCTTCGCCATTTTGCCTGCCTCTACCTTCTTATAGCTGAGTCTAAGTTCTAACTGTCTACAAGCTTTACTGCCGTTTTCTACCGGGCGTGTTTTTTCCCGCCGCGGAGTTATTTTGTAATCTGGGTTATGTGCCGGGTAATTCTGATCGCCTGGCTCGACCTTGACACGGGCCTGTCACCAGCACCTTTGTTATTTGTTACTTATTGCTGCTATTTTTGTCCTGCTATCTTTTAGGATCTGCTGACCCTGCCCAGCTGATACCACGAGCCTGCGGAATGGTGCTCACATCCGGAGTCGAACCGGAGACCTCTTCATTACCAATGAAGTGCTCTACCGCCTGAGCTATGCGAGCCAACCCCTGTAGGATCTGGCCGACCAGAGGCCAGCGGTCCGCAGTTTAATTGATCAGCAACTTTTTATTACTCTATCTACTTCGCCCTAACCTTATACGACATACGACTTATAAGATGGAGCGGGTAGCGGGAATCGAACCCGCGCGACCAGCTTGGAAGGCTGGGGTTCTACCTCTGAACTATACCCGCCTGCCAGAAACAATACGTTCTCGGCTTGTTTCCAGATGGTGGAGGGGGGTGGATTCGAACCACCGAAGCTTTCGCGTCAGATTTACAGTCTGATCCCTTTGACCGCTCGGGAACCCCTCCCCGCAGAGCTCCCCTGGAGCAAATTCCGTTGGCCCTCTGATTCAAACGCGGCATTTTAGGGGAATTGCTAACCTTGTGCAATCGTTTCGCGGAGATTTTCTAACCTTCACGATAACGGGCTGGTCAGACAGGCGCGAAGTCAGCCTGATCGGCTCAAGCTCACCTCAATTCAACCGGGAAGGAAACACCGCAATGGGTAACCTGGCCTGGCTGCGCCCCTCGCAATTACTCCGCGACAACCCGTCCCCGGCCTTATCACGGCAAAGCCAGACCAAGACCGTCGAACACCAGGCTCGGCACCTCACGGATTTCAACGCCATCGGTTGTCAGGAAATCTCTTAGTAAGGGCGCATCCCCTCCGGTCAAATAGAGAACAGGCACGCCGCAGGCGGACAATTGCCGGAGCTCCCGCGCGATCACTTTCTCCACCAGCGCCGTCAACATCACCAGTGTGCCATGATAAATAGCGTCTTCGCTGGAGTTGCCCGGCTCCAGACTCCAGACTGGCCGGGGTGCCAGGCGAATTGCAGTATTTCGAGTCAGCGCCTCCGGACTCAGCCTGAAACCCGGGACAATATAGCCACCCAGGTGCCTCCCGCTGGCTTCGACCAGGTCGATAGTCAGTGCAGTTCCGCAGTCTACTATAACAGCAGCGCCAGCAGCATCCCGATGGGCAGCCAGCAGGGTCAGCCAGCGGTCCACACCCAGTTTCTGCGGATCACTGTAACCGACCGTTACTCCCTGACATTCGCGCAACACCTTTGCTACCTGCACCGTCAGCCCCCATTGCTCATGTAACTGGCGGATGAGATCCGGCAGAAACCCCTCGGCCCGCACACAGGCTACCCGGACCCGCTGCAGCGAATAGGCTCTGACCGTCTGGTCGAATAACTGTTGCAGGTTGTCTGCCACTCCCGCTGCTTTCACCACATCTTCAAGGTCTATTACGCGCCACTTTATGCGCGTGTTGCCAATGTCCAATTCCAGAATCATGGTTCAGTCCGATGGGGTCTTTTCCAGCTGTTGAATGAGAAGATTCTCTGATCAGGCATCCGGTTATTCTTGATCAGACTGTTCTGCTGCCGTGCTCACCGGTCGCAATGACGGTGCGACTTCGCCGCCACTGACCTGCTGATCACCATCGTCGCTCTGAAGGATTAACGCTCCAGTAGCGCCGACACCTTTTACCATACCGTTTAACCGTCTTTTACCATCGGTAATTTCCACTTCCTGGCCATGCAGGGCATCCAGGCGACTCCATTGCGCCCGGAATGGCTCAAACCCACTGACAAAGAGCTGCTGTAGGTTTTTCTCCAGATGCGACAGGATCGCTGCGACCAGGCTATTGCGATCAATGGCTGAATTACCCCAGGAACGGAGATCCGTCGCCGCCTGATCGATACTTGCCCGATCCCGCTCGGACAGGGACACATTGATACCCATACCGATTATCACATGAGCGGAACTGGACTGAGCTCCGTGCAGCTCCAATAAAATGCCGGCCAGCTTCGCATCGCCGAGCCAGACATCATTCGGCCATTTGACCCGCAACGATTCGCCACCCTGCACGCCAGCCGCACGTAAACCGTCAACCAGACTCAGCGCCGTAACCAGACTCAACCCACCCAGTGCTGACTGCAGATCCGGCACGGGCCAGACCACGGTCAGGTAAATATTGCGTGCCGGAGGGCTCACCCAGGTCCGCCCTCGCCTGCCTCGTCCGCTGAGCTGTTGTTCCGCCAGGAACAGTCCCTGCCCCCTGCCCCCACCACTCAACCAGCGCATGGCCTGTGAGTTGGTTGAGTCGATAGTCTGATGCACTTCGAAGCAGGCCAGCGATTTCTGCAGAGAGGGGCTGATTGCGGCCCCTATCAGATCGCGATCAAGCAGGATCAGGGGCTCGATCAATCGATAGCCACGCACCTCGTCAACCTCAAGGTTCAGCCCCTCGTCCGGAAACCCGACCAACTCAGCCTCCAGAGATTTAAGATCAAGCCTGGTTTCAGCGAGCAGTTTCGCCCTGCCGTGCCACTTGCCGTCGGCCAGGATGTTCAATAGAGAGCGCGAGGTCATGACGTAGTGAGTTCAGTGAAACAGAGAGTTGCGGGCAAACACAGTTGTTAGCGCGACGAGTCACGCCGGGATCCAAGCTCGCAGCGCAGCGCCTGAAGCACCCGCAGCTTAGCGAAACGCACCGGAAACTTCAGCGAAAGGCGCGATCAAAGGCAGTTACGCCACCATCAAAAAGCCACCATCAAAAAAGGGAGCGTGACAACTTCACGTCTCCCTCCTGTTACTTACCTTGCCGCCTGTGCGGGCAAACCCTACCGGCATTTCTGCCGCCAGGATCGCCCACCAGGCTGATCCTTACTCGCCGCCGGAACTTGCCGGATCCTCTTCCGCCAGTGTCGACTCTCCTTTTCGGAGTTTCGATATCTCGGAAAGTGCCTCCAGCATGACGACGATACTGGCAGCCATAACCGCCAGACTGAGAATCACCAACAACCAGTTGGCCTGCCGAACGTAGGTAATAAGCGACAGACCGCTGGCCCAGAATGCCACCACGATAACAAAAATCATGGGCAGCAGGGTTGGCAGGAAGTTACGCTTGAGCTTCATCAGGTAAATGGAAATCACCAGCAAGGTCATGCTCGCCAGAATCTGATTGCCGGCACCGAAAATAGGCCAGATCCTGTTGCCGCCATCGCCCGGATATTCCACCGATGCACCAAACGCCAGCAGCAGACAGGTGCCCACTGCCAGCAAGGTGGCGATATAGTTATTCTTTAACGGGTTGATCTTGTAGATATCACCCCACTCCTGAATGATATACCGCTGCAGTCGCAAGCCGGCATCCATTGTGGTTCCGGCGAACAGCACTACCATGACAGTAAGCATGGTCTGCGAGAACGCTAATGACATACCCCAGCCCTGGAAGATCAGCTCGGCACCACCCTCGATGAATTTGCTGGCCGGTGGCCCCTGGTTGTAGGCAGGATAGATCGTGCTCCAATCGGCACCAGTGGCGGCATAGAGTGAGCCTGTCACCGCAACGATCGTAATCAGTGCCAGAGAGCCTTCGCCCAGGGCGCCAAGATAACCCACAAACCGCGCGTCCTTCTCATTGCTGATCTGCTTGGAACTGGTACCGGACGAAACAATCCCGTGAAACCCGGAGATCGCACCGCAGGCAATGGTCACAAAAAGCATCGGGAACAGAGGTGGCGTCCCCGCGGCGAGATTCTGATTAAATGCCGGCGCCGTGATTTCGGGACCGGTAATCAGAACTGCCGAGTAGAGAACCAACAGGCCAATAACCAGCTGCGCCCCGTTGATGTAGTCCCTGGGCTGAAGTAGCAGCCAGACCGGCAACATGGACGCGATACCTGCATAGACGAAGAGGATAATTATCCATGAACCGTTGTCGCCCAGCACGGGGATCTCTTCAGGCAGTCCAAGAGGCCAGATGCTGCCGATGTAAATCGTGAAGTAAAGTATTGCCACACCAACCACAGAAATGAGCAGCAGGTTGTACTTCCGGCGAATTAACACGCCAATGGCGATAGCCACGGGAATTGCCGCCCAGGCCGGGAATACGGAAGTGGGAAACTCGACCATTTCATTGGCAATGATGCTGCCGAATACCGCGTTGACCATCAATAGTAGAAGAAAGATGACAACCATGAACAGCGATCTCGCCCGCTTGCCGATCACGCTTTCTGAAAGAGCACCGATCGACTTCGCGCCGTGCCGGGTACTGGCCCAGAGAGCTCCCATATCATGGACGCCCGCGAAGAAGATGGAACCGAGGGTCACCCACAGAAGAGCCGGCACCCATCCCCAATAGACTGCAATGGCGGGCCCCACGATGGGCGCCGCACCAGCAACAGCGGTGAAGTGCGCACCCCACAACACAAACTTGTTGGTAGGTACGTAGTCGATGCCATCGTTTAACCGGTGGGCAGGGGTTTCGTAATCCGGGTCGAGCCGATAGATTTTTTCGGCGATGAATTTCGAGTAAACGAACCAGCCGAATGTAAATCCCGCGAGTCCAAAGATGATGATAAAAAGCGAGGACATATACCGCTCTCCCAGGTTTTTATTATGGAAAAAAAGCCGACGAATAATAGCAAGTTAATGTCACCCGACACAACGCAATGACGTGGCAATATTGGCCGAACGGCACTTATTTCGCCGTTTCGCGGCTAATCAGCCGAATCAGGCGGCCGGTGCAGGGCCGCCCTGTCCGCTGGAAAGAGCTCTGCACCGGCCGCGTTATATCAGCAGCCGTCAGGGGTTGGTGGGCTCAGCCGCGTGGTAGGTCCAGTACCCGATAAACATTTCGTCCCAGCTTTGCAAGCCGAAGGTAAGCTCCTTGCTGGGATCCGGGTTTGCCGGGTTGTACTCGGAATTATCGAAAGATCCTGACACGACTACCCGCGATCCCGCCGGAATAAACTCCGGCTCCGACAGCTGGTAGGTGGGCTGCCAGGCATAGCTGTAGTTGGGGACGCTGAGCAGATCCTTCAGCGAGCCGTCCGGCTGCAGAACGGAAAACTTCATGTCTTTACCACGGAAGTGCATGTGGGCCCGCAAGCCGGTTACAACCACATCCTCTTCAAAGGTATATTGGGCCTTCAGCTCATGATCCCTGGCATAGGGCGGGATTCTGAACATGGTTGCCACGGAACGGGTGAAATTTTCGTATTTCGGTGGCTCATCATAGAGGTACAGCCCCAACGTGGTTTCGTCGGAAGTGGCTCGACCGTTGGTGGTGTAGTGAAACTGCATGGACAGTTTGTGACCTGCCGGGATAAAGACCCCGGTATCCTCCGGAAACTCCATGGCCTCAATCTTACCGGGCGCATAGCCTTCAAGAAAACGTCTGGCGATGGAGCGGGTGTCCTGCTCACCGCCTTCAAAGTTTTCTGATGGCGCGGTGACATAGGTCAGCAGGTGGTGCAGAACAGAACGATCGCCCGGTACAAACTGCACAGCGCGAACCCACTGGTCGTCATCAAACGGTAACTCGACATCTACGTTGATATAGTCCAACACACCGGTGGCAGGAATCTCCTGCCTGGGCGCCGTGATAACGTAATCAGGCTCTCCGAGCTGCCAATCATCCAGGCCTGGAAAGGTCAATTCGGCAAGCGGGTCTGAGGCGATCATCCCCCGCGGCGCGCCGGCATCGATCCAGTGGACAAGCGTCTGTAAATCCTGCTCGGAAATGTACCGTGCGTTGTCGAAATGCCCGATAGCCGGATCCACCTGCTCTGGCGGCATACGCTTGGATAACAATACTTCCCGGATCATCGGCGACCAGCCCTGCAGCATCAGATGGCTGTTGATGGCGAAGGGGCCAATACCGCCTTCACGGTGGCAGATTGCGCACTGCTCCGCGATGATTGGCGCCACGTCGGTGGCGTAATCAGGCACATTATTCGCGTGCATCTCCTTCACGGGGTAGTCGATAGCACAACCGGAAGCCGGCAGCACAGTGGTTGCATCGATGCTTCCCTCGGTGGCGCCCTGAATATGAGCGGTCAGTTGTTCATGTACTGGCCCACGGTACAGGACAGTGAGTCGATCGGGATCCAGCACCACCACCTCGCCCGCGGAGGTAAAGCCCAGGGTCTCTGAAACCAGTTGACCGTCATCCACCAGAACCGGCATGCCGGCATTCACCCGGGCAACCTCGGAGCGGCCGATATTTTCGGCGTCGATCAGCATAAAGGCGATTCCCTGCTCCTGCCAGGCCTGTTGAACCGAGCGGAACTGGTCGAGTGCCGGCCCCATGGCGGCACAGTCTTCAGCATAGGCCATAATGACCAGTGCCTCACTATGCCCGTAACGGCTGAACTGGTGGAATTCGCCAGTACCGTCGAGTAACGCAAAGTCGCCGACCCGATCGGGCAGGCCATAGGCGCTGGCGGCAGCCAGCAGACTTCCAACCAGGGTGACACCCAAGTTTCGCAGCAGTTTCATCGTAACACTCCAGTTGTCAAAATCGCGGGGGGATTGTACTGCACATTATCCCGGAAAGTTAGCCGGCACGGTCTGCTGACAGAGCTGAAATGCCCCATCGATGCGGCAGACGAGACTGCTTCTGCCACCCCGGGACAAAAAGACGGTGATTACGCCCACTCGCCCTCCCCTGGAGGTAACCGACATGGCGTACCCATGAGACTTCAGGGGCCTGGGGTTGGGACTTCTGCCTGCCAGGGGACAGAGACATCCGTAGGATAATCCAGTACAGTGAGATACCTTTTGTCAGGTAGCAGTCATCCCTTGTAGCGCAATGGAGCGGAGGAAAACAATGTCTCGTCTAAGATCACTAACAGCCTGGATTACATGCCTGGGGGCAGCTTGCCTGATAACCACACAGGCAGTGGCCCAACTGGACAATCCCAATGTCATTCCAAACCCTTATGAAACCGTAAACCCCGCTCAGGAAGACTGGGTAACCCTCCCGAACGGCCGGACCTGGGGAGCCACCAGCACCGTGTATTACGCAGGCGACGGCTACCTCTGGGCGGCCGAACGTTGCGGCGCCAATGGTAATTGCCTTGACACACCAGAGCTGGACCCGATTTTTCTTATCGACCCGCAGGGCAATGTGGTACGCAGCTTTGGCGCCGGACTGATCGTGTGGCCCCACGGCATCCACGTGGACCCTGAAGGCAATGTCTGGATAGCCGACGCCCGTGGTGACGATGACCGCGGCATGGGACACCAGGTACACAAGTTCAGTCCGGAGGGTGAACTGCTGATGAGCCTGGGTCAACCGGGCCTGGCAGGTAAGGGACACTATATCTTTGATCAGCCTAACGACGTTCTGGTGGCGCCGAATGGTGACATTTTTGTCGCCGATGGACACTCGGCGGATGGCAACAACCGCATCGTCAAGTACTCCAGTGAAGGTGAATACCTTATGGAGTGGGGTGGGACTGGCTCCGAAGACGGCGAAATCCGTGTCCCTCACGCCCTCGCAATGGACTCCCAGGGTCGCCTGTTCGTTGCTGACCGTGCCAACAGCCGGCTGCAGATTTTCGACCAGGACGGCAACCACATCGACACCTGGACCCAGTTTGGCCGGCCCAGCGGCCTCTATATCGACGCCAACGATGTACTTTATTCGGCGGATTCCGAGTCCAACACCGGCCCCCGGCGGAACTCCGGCTGGTACCGCGGCATTCGCATCGGCAGTGCCGTGGACGGCTTTGTCACCGCCTTCATCCCCGACCCCAACTCCGGCGCAGCCCGGGGAACCAGCGTGGCAGAGGGTGTTACGGCTGACGAAGACGGCAATGTGTACGGCGCCGAGGTTGCCCAGCGGAAGCTGCGGAAATACCGGCTCCGGCAGTGACTCCAGCCTGTCGAGTGTGATAAGACATAAAAAAGGCGGAATCCTGAGATTCCGCCTTTTTTATAGCGCTACCAATATCAGGAGGATTCGAGTTTCTCGGCAGGGGCCCTGCCTCCAAGAATCGGAGTCACCGCACCAAAGCGGCGAAAAACCTCATACATACCCCAGACTGCCGCAGCAGCGATAATTGCCAGCATCCCCCAGCGCATCAGACCAGCAAAGAACTGGGCATCCAGAACCGGCATCTGAACCTGATACTGACTCAACAGAGATCCCCGATCCATCATCCAATGCCAGGCGCTATGGGCTATCAGCGCGGACAGCAGGATGGTCCCTACCCGCTCAGCCACGATGTAGCGAAACAACAGATTCAACAACGGGATCACCAGCAGTAGAATCATCAACTGCCCCAGTTCCACGCCCACGTTGAACGCCAGCAACGAAGAAAACAGGTGACCACCGGCAAACTGCAGGGTGTCGCTGAACAGAAAGGCAAAGCCGAATCCGTGAATCAGACCGAAACCAAAAGTCACTATCCAGCGGTGGGACAGTCTGGCGCCGACAATGTTTTCAAAGGCCATGTAAACGATAGACAGGGCGATCAGCGTCTCGATCAGCGGGGGAAACCAGAGCGTTCCCGGCGACAGTCCGAAGGCGGAACCCAGGAGCGTGATGGAATGCGCCACGGTAAAAGAGGTGACCACCGGAATCAGGCCGCGAATACTGCGCACCGGGATTACCAGGCAGAACAGGAACAGCAGGTGGTCGAGCCCTTCCAGAATGTGGGTGAAACCCATCGCGACAAAGCGATAAACTGCTTGATACCAGCGCGGATCGAGAAGGACTTCTCCCGGGTTACCGGTGTAATTGAAGACCCGCTCGCCACCGCCAGGGGGCAGAAAGCGCAACACGGTCGTTGTCTGATCCGACAGGGTTCCCAGCTTCGGATCCACCGAGAAGTCGGATTGAGCGGAATCAATGGTAAAGGTGACCTGCATATCCAGCAGCCCCTGACGCCAGAACAGATTGACATCGTCACTCAGCGGCGGACTGGTGATGTTTGCGTAGGCGTCGTCGTAGCTGCTGAATGACCGGTTGGAGGGCAGCGAGACCCTAACCCGCTCCAGGGACTTTTCTTCAAGCTCCACACCGTTTTCAAAAAAGGCAATAGATTCAGTAATATAGACGCGAGCAGCGTCCTGCAGTTCGAAATCGGCCTCGGAGATAATCAGGTAGCCTGGACCGCGGGTCGGGAAAACGATCTCGCCCAGCGCTTCCATGGGCACCCGCAACAGCACGTTTAGCTGATTGCCTTCCGGTTTGACAAAGGCGTAAACCGTCACCCGCGTAGGGATATCATGAGCCAGGACGTAGCCAGAAAATAGCAATAAAAAACAAGGAATTAGACCCTTTAAAACAAGGTGCCTAAGAGATGACACTAGTGCTTGCATGCTTCAACTACCCTGGTTTGATGATTGTTTGGGTTATTCCAGGCGCTCTCCCGGGAGCCGGCCACCTTAATGCACCAGGTTATCCCGGCGCAAGAGGCAGGCCTGCCCGGCCTGCAGATTTCGGCCCCTGGCCCTTTGGCAAATTGTCAGAAATTGTAACTAAGCCGACCGGAAGCTGATCAGCGAGTATACGGACCCCCAGTAAGCGAGTATACTCGCCCTGCTTGATCAATAATGAAAAATCCGCGAGTGGGTATTCGGAGGGAAGCATGACAAAAACTAAAATCACACTGGGGGCCGTTCTAGTCGCAGGACTGGTAGCTCTCGGCATAGGTCAATCTCAGCTGCAGGAGTCGGCTGTGGCCGCCGCCAATGACGTAATGGCTCCGCATTTTCAGGTCGATCCGTTCTGGCCTAAGCCTCTCCCCAATCACTGGGTGCAGGGACGTACCATCGGCGTCGACGTTGACGACCGGGATCACATCTTCGTCGTACATCGCGACCAGGAATCCATGTTCTCGCTGCGCACCGAAATCGGTCTGTATGCAGGCGTGGCTGAGTGCTGTACACCGGCACCGCCAATTCTGGAATTCGATATCGAAGGCAACCTGGTTAATGCCTGGGGTGGCGCGCAGGAAGGCGCTCCTTACGTATGGCCGGCTTCAAACCACGGTATCGAAGTTGCCCCTAACGGCGACGTCTGGATCGGTGGCAACGGTGGCGGTGACTCCCACGTACTGGTCTTCACCCGGGACGGTGAATACATCCGCACCGTGGGTGTTCCAGGCAACGACAGGGACAGTAACTCCACAACTCACTTCTCCCAGGTGGCTGAAATTGCCATCGACGTGGACGCGGGTGAAGCCTACCTGGCCGACGGTTATCGCAATCGCCGGGTAGCGGTAGTCGACGTGGCCACCGGTGCGTTCAAGCGTTACTGGGGTGCCTACGGCAACCGTCCTGACGACGATGCCGATGTAACCTATACCCCGGGTGAGCCTGGACCCTCACAGTTCCGTGGCCCGGTTCACTGTGCTGAGCCTTCTCTCGATGGCCTGGTCTACGTGTGCGACCGAGGTGCTGACCGAATTCAGGTGTTCCGCAAGGACGGCACTTACGTTCGGGAAGTAATCATTTCCCCGGCTACCCTGTCACAGGGCTCAACCTGGGATATCGCTTTCTCACCGGACGACGAGCAGGAATTCATTTACCTGGCCGACGGTCAGAACTTCAAGATCTACATCATCGACCGCGAATCCATGGAGGTTCTTTACACCTTCGGTGACGGCGGCCGTCAACCTGGTCTGTTCTATGCACCGCACAGTATTGCCACGGATTCGGAGGGTAACATCTACACCACCGAAACCTACGAAGGCAAGCGAGTTCAGAAGTTCCTGTTCCAGGGTATGCGCCCGGTAACAGTGCGTGACCGCGCCTCAACCTGGCCGGCCTCAGAACTGTAAAAGCAAGCTGAGAAAACAAAAACCGCGGCAGGTCAATCTGCCGCGGTTTTTTTTCGCCTGCGAATTCTGACCGGGTTACGCCAGAGACAGGCAAGGCTGCAGTTGCCACGAACTCTGACAAGATCATGCACTCCCCCCTTTTAAACACGATTGAGTAATCATATACTCAAACCTCACCCTTGCAGCCCGTCGCGAGGCCGATCATCTTTAATCAGGCCCCGGCAATCAGAGGAAATAAGAATGAAGAAACTGAAATTATTAACCGGCCTGTCCCTAGCCCTGGGCGTAGTAGCCCTTGGTGTCGGACAAGCCCGCCTCCAGGATCAGGCGATAGAAGCAGCCGCCAATGATGTGATCGCGCCCCATTTTCAGGTCGATCCGCTGTGGCCGGACCCGCTACCCAATCATTGGGTTCAGGGTAACACCATCGGTGTGGACGTTGACGAACGCGACCATGTATTCATTGTCCACCGTAATTCTGAATCCCAGTTTATGCGGATCCAGGAGATTGGCCTGTATTCCGGCGTCTCTGAGTGCTGCACACCGGCACCTCCGATCCTCGAATTCGATGTCGACGGTAAACTGGTTAATGCCTGGGGTGGGCCCGTTGAAGGCGCTCCTTACGTATGGCCGGCCTCAAATCACGGCATCGATGTTGCACCCAACGGCGACGTCTGGATTGGCGGCAACGGTGGCGGCGACTCTCACGTACTGGTCTTCTCCCGGGACGGTGAATACATCCGCACCATCGGTGTACCGGGCAATGATCGGGACAGTAATTCCACCACCCACTTCGCCCAGGTGGCTGAAATCGCCATCGATGCAGAGGCTGGTGAAGCCTACCTGGCAGACGGGTATCGCAACCGCCGGGTAGCGGTAGTTGACGTGGCAACCGGCGCCTTCAAGCGCTACTGGGGCGCCTACGGGAATCGTCCGGATGATGACGCCGATGTCACTTACACGCCGGGTGAGCCTGGTCCACAGCAGTTCCGTGGCCCGGTGCATTGTGCCGAACCATCCAATGATGGCCTGCTCTACGTCTGTGACCGTGGCGCTGACCGTATTCAGGTGTTCCGCAAGGATGGCACCTACGTGCGCGAAGTCGTTATCTCTCCTGCCACGCTGGCTCAGGGCTCAACCTGGGACATCGCCTTCTCGCCGGATGACGAGCAGGAATTCATCTACCTGGCCGACGGTCAGAACTTCAAGATTTACATCATCGACCGTGAATCCATGGAAGTTCTTTACACCTTCGGTGATGGTGGTCGCCAGCCAGGGCTGTTCTTCGCACCACACAGCATTGCGACCGACTCCCAGGGCAATATCTATACAACGGAAACTTACGAAGGAAAGCGGGTTCAGAAATTCGTTTACCAGGGCATGCGCCCCGTAACCGTCAGAGACCGTGCTCCAACCTGGCCCGCGGAAGCCTTGCAGTAACAGCTTCTACCGAGCAGACAAAAGCCGCAGCGCTCAACGCGCTGCGGCTTTTTTATTGCCCGTCATGCCAGTCGGGGCCTGCAGGTCCTCAGGGCGCTGCCAACCAGCCCGGACCCGGCACAACAGCACTTTAACTCCCGCGGCCTGCCGGCTTATACTCATCCTGCTGTATCACAAAAGAATAACTCAAAAAGGACAGTGCCATGAAATTTGCACCAAGCCCTCTCATCACCCTCAGCCTCGCTGGCGCGCTGCTGATAAGCCTTGGCGTCGGTCAACATCGGTTGCAGCAGACCGCCAGTGCAGCCAGCGGCTCGCGGCTGGTACCTCAGTTTGAAGTTGATCCATTCTGGCCCCAGCCCCTGCCCAACAAGTGGATTCTTGGTCGAACCATCGGCGTGGCAACCGATGCCCGTGACCACGTCTACATCGTACATCGGGACCAGAACAGCATGTTCATGAACCAGGAAATCGGCCTGACCCTCGGCCGTGCTGAATGCTGCACGGCGGCGCCGCCGATCCTGGAATTCGATATCGATGGCAACCTGATCAATGCCTGGGGCGGCCCGTCGCCGGACGGCGAGTACGTGTGGCCGGAATCCAACCACGGTATCGAAGTCGCACCCAATGGCAACGTCTGGATAGGCGGCAATGGCGGCGGTGACTCTCACGTGCTGGTATTCAGCCGGGAGGGTGAATACATACGGACTATCGGTACACCCGGCGAGGACATCGACAGCAACAGCACGACCCACTTCTCCCGTGTCGCCGAGATTGCCTTTGACAACGATGCCGGTGAAGCTTATTTTGCCGACGGCTACGGCAACCGCCGGGTGGCCGTTGTTGACATGGCCAGCGGGGCTTTCAAGCGTTACTGGGGGGCCTACGGCAATCGCCCGGACGATGACGCAGACAATACCTATATTCCCGGAGAGGCATTACCACAGCAGTTTCGAGGCCCGGTGCACTGCGCCGAGCCCTCCAATGATGGCCTTATCTATGTGTGTGACCGGGGCGCCGACCGCATCCAGGTGTTCCGCCCTGATGGCACCTTTGTCAAGGAGGGTCAGATCAACCCATTGACACTTGCCGGTTCCACCTGGGACATCACTTTCTCCAGGGACGCTGGCCAGGAATTCATGTATGTCGCGAACGGCGGTGATATGAAAGTCCACATCCTGGACCGTGAAACCCTCGAAGTGCTTTACTCATTCGGGGAGGGTGGCAGGCAGCCTGGGCTGTTCTTTTCTCCCCATAGCATCGTGACCGATTCCGAGGGCAACATCTACACGACGGAAACCTATGAGGGAAAACGAGTGCAGAAATTCGTCTATCGGGGGATGCGAGAGCTGGCAACTATCCGCGAAGGGGCACCGTGGCCCGCCAGTGCGATCAACAACCGGTAATCTGCCGCGAAAATCAGGGAAAAGGCCACCCAGCGGTGGCCTTTTACTTTAAAACCTTCGACAATTGACGTATCCGCCAACCAACGTACAAGCGCGAATACCAGGAACAAGCAGTAGCAGTAATTTAAGGGAGTCAGTCATGAAACAGACCATTGCATTTTTAATTCTATGCACCGCGCTTGCCTCTTCGGCATTTGCGGCGGAAGAGCTTACCGTCAACTACCTCTTTGAGGGCACAGTAAGAGCAGATTTCAGCAACATGTCCCGCGGACCGATGAAAGTCGGTGAATTCACGGATTCCCGTGGCGGTAACCCCAATCTGATTGCGGAAGGCTATGTCGCTGACAGGCCTCTGGCAGCAATTGTTCGTGACGCCCTGGTTCAGGGCCTGGAGAACGGCAAGGCCGCACTGGTTGATTCCGGTGAAAACGTGACCCTGGCAGGATCAATCGAGTCCACCCAGGTCCAGCTGGTTGACAATAACGGAGTCAACTCCATCCAGGTCACCCTGCGCACCCGGGTTCAACTGCAGGGGTCAGGCCGCACTATCTGGGAAACGGTGCTATTCGGTCGCGGCACCGCACCGGAATCGGAGGGGATGAGCAAAGCAATGACCGATGCCCTGGACCGGACAATACGAGGCCTGGTACAGGATGACTACTTCCTGATCGAAGTGCTCTAGCACCGGAAACCGGGCAGAGAGCTGATCAACAAGGCCTAGCCCCACTGCCCGTAACCCGGGTCAGAACTCGCTTGCACCAGCCGGCAACGATAACGGACTGAACTGGCGGCAGGCCCTGGGCCACGGTCTCGTTGAGGCTAGGGACGGAAGCAACCCAGCTTCTCGCTGAGATCTTCAAGTGGCGCCTGGGTCAGCTCGGGAAACAGGTCAAGGCCACTCAACTGCTCGATCTCGGCGACCGAGGTCAGTTGTTCACAATGGTGCACATGGAAGGGCAGTTCCTGCGGAAACAGGAATGCCGCCATGTGCCCGCCTTCATCCACTACCACTTTGAAAAAACCACTTGGTACCGCACCTGCAGCTGCTGCCGTTGACAGCTGTACGGTTTCGGCAAAAAGCGGGCCCGTTACTACATAAAGGCTGGCTGTCCGATTGGCCAGGTTACGCACCGCCCACTCCAACCCATACCAGGATCCCCGGTTCAGCTCACTGTTGCGTGGTACGCGATTGGTCAGGAAATTGGCTTCCGCCCAGAATGGTGTGCCGGCAAAGCTCACCAAGGGGACAAGATAATCGAGTATCAGGTGGTTCCCCTCCCCGGCAGCGGGAAATTCACCGGGATCCAACATGCTGGTGACAAACGGGTCGACAAGTGGGGCGCGCGAAAGATTAGTCGCAACTCCGATAGACCCGGCTGTGACCGTATAGGCGGACCAATCGGCAATCCGCGTGTCGGAATTGAAAGAAAGCGTGTAGATGGAGCGGGCGATAACATGATTGTCTGCTGGTGCCCCGGTCGGACAGCCGGCAAAACAGTGGGCAAACCGCACTGTCTCGGCCATTGTCGACTGCGGCATCGCGAGCAGGAATCCTGTGCAGAGCAAGGCGAAGAATTGATCGGGCAAAATTTTAGAGCGCACCTGGCAGTCTGATCCTTTAATTGTTTGTACTATTTATTTGTTTGTACTGTTTATTTGTTTGTTGTTTTTACTGTTTGTTGATAGTTCTGTGTGTTTATTTTTCCAGTATCGGGTTTTCCTGGGCTGTGCCCGATTGACATTGACAACCGCGACGCCAGCAACTTTCGGGACGAGCCTACTCCTGCTTCAAACAGGAAAGGATCCACCCAAGGTGGCCATATTACTCCCAACCGCGACCTGCTGTGAATTCGAAACGACAAGGGCCGTGCGGCCCACGCTGATTTCCAGGCCGGCAGCGATTCAGATCAATCCCTTTCCAGTCAGAGGCTCCTCAGGTTGATTGAAAAAACACCTGTCTGAATGTTTAAAATAACGCCTGATTGCAATATTCAGGAAGTATTGTTTACCAACAGCTTCTACTATGCGTCTCATTGGAGTAGTTTAACTACCAATATCAATGAATCCTGCAGCTGAGGACAAACCCTATGTTCAGATTTAACAACCTGTTGAAGGTCGTGGGAGTGGCAGCGCTAGCTACCGGGCTGAGTTCGACCGCCCTGGCTCAACGCATCAGCGACTTCTCGCTCATCGACCACTTCGGCAAATTCCACCAGGTCAGCCGCTACGCAGACCATGACGCGATAGTGCTGTTTGTCTATGACCCTGTGAGTGAAGTGGTTGAAGACGCTCTGCGCGATTTCAACCAGGTCATGGATCGATTCGAAGAAGAGCAGATTGCCTTCTTTATGATTGAGTCCACCGGCATCGCTGATAAAGCCCTGGTTGCAAAAACTGCCGCCGAAAAAGAAATCCAGATCCCGATTCTGATCGACGACACCCAGACGGTTTCTGAGTTACTGAACGTCAGCCGTGCGGCACAGGTTATCGTTATCGACCCGGCTGCCCGCGAAGTAGTCTACAACGGCTCCCTCAACGATCGCTTCACTGAGGGCAGCAACCGGCGTCGGGCCCGTGATCATTACCTGCGGGAAGTGCTGGAGAACGTGGTGGACGGCAGTGAAATCAGCCTCACAGGCCAACCCAGCAGCGGTGAGGCCATTGTCTACACCGCCCGTGCACAGAGCGCCACAGCAGGAATAGACTACGCCAGCGACATTGTTCCTATCGTCGAAAACCGTTGTGTCTCCTGCCACCAGGATGGGGGCATTGCACCCTTTGCCATGAACAGCCACCAGATGCTGCAAGGGTGGTCGCCGATGATCCGTGAAGTTCTTTTGACCAAGCGCATGCCGCCGGCGCAGATCGATCCGGATTTTGTTCATCTTTACCAGGATCAGAGCCACATCACCATCGACGAAACCCGGACACTTCTGCATTGGATCGATGCAGGATCTCCAAACACCAGCGGCACCGACCCGCTGGCAGCCATCGAGCACCATGCCCCCGAGTGGGAGCTTGCCGAGCGTTGGGGCGAACCTGACATGATTGTCAAGATTCCTCCCCAGGAAATCCCGGCCACCGGCGTGATCGACTACCGCAACATCCCCATTCCTCTTAACAACGAACAAGAGCTTTGGGTCAAAGGTGTGGAGTTCAAGCCAGGCGACCGACAGGTGCTGCACCACATCATCGCCTTCACATTTGGTGGCGACGGTGTTAATCAATTTGAAATCCTCAACCAGGGTATCGGCATGGGCGCCTACGCACCCGGCAATGCACCCAATACGTTCCCGGAAAACACCGGTTACCCCCTTCGCCCCGGCGGTGGACTGCTGCTGCAGATGCATTACACCACTTCCGGCAAGGAAACCGTGGATGCGTCTGAAATAGCTATCTTCCTCCACGACGAAAAGCCCACCAAGACAGTGTTCGGCGGTTCAGCAGCCGATCTGAATATCGCTATTCCACCTCATGCCAATCGCCATGAGATGACTGCTTCGAAGGTGTTCCCAGAGGATATCTACCTCAGCATGCTCGGGCCACACATGCATTACCGTGGCTACGATGCGGACTTTAAACTGATCTACCCGGACGGGTCTGAAGAGCGGCTTCTCAATGTGCCCAATTATCAGTTTAACTGGCAGACGACTTACGACTTCAAGGAGCCAATGTTCGTCCCCGCCGGCAGTGAGCTGGTATTCAACGCGACTTTTGACAACTCGGAAATGAATCCTTATAACCCGGATCCTTCCGTGGAAATCAACTTTGGAGAGCAGACCTGGCAGGAAATGTTCTTCGGCTTCTATCAGTATTACGAAGCAGATAAGTAGCAGCTCCCGGGGAATCCTGGAAAACAAAAAAACCCGGGCCTCACGCCCGGGTTTTTTGTGCCCCGGAATTCGTGTCCGGTTCAGGTAAAGGCAGAATCAGGGGGGTGTCAGTACCAGGCGGAAGCCGATGGTGGCGTTACGCACACCCGGGTCTACACCGCCTCGCACTGCAGCACGGATATTGGCCGGGCCGTCAGCGTAGGAACCGCCCCGCATTACCCAAAGCGCGTCTTCGCCCAAATTACCGAGGTCAACTTCACCCCTGTAAGGATAGGGCTGAAACGGACTGCGGGTTAACTCCCAGACATTGCCGCTCATGTCAGACAGGCCGTAACTGCAGTCCGGGCAGTCGTAGCTTCCCACCGGGCGGGTTGTTTGCGCGCCAAAGTTGGCCCGCCCCTCCAGCAGCCGGTTACCCCAGGGATAGATCCCGCCTTCGCTGCCACGGGCGGATTTTTCCCATTGCGCTTCGGTCGGCAGGGTTATCTGCCACCCCTCGGCCAGCAGATCGCGTATCGCCTCGGGAGTCCGTGCACTTTCCAGGAGACGCGCCTGCAGCCAGCGGCCATAGGCCAGCGCATCGGTCCAGGTAATGTTGGCTACGGGATGGTCCGGCTCGACGGACAGCGCCGCCTGGACAAACGGCCGGCCGGTATCCTGCACGAAAGCACTGTACTGGCCTACGGTGACTTCGTATCGAGTGATATAAAACCGCGGCAGCTCCACGGTCCCCTGACGCGAACCCTGGGACCAGCGCTCATTTTCATAAGCCTGTCGATCCACTGCGGGATTCGACCCCATCAGGAACTCGCCGGCGGCAATTTCCACAAAGCCAAGCATCGGTTCATCAGGTAATTGCCAGAGATCGGGGCGAAATCCTTCAATCACAGCGCCGGCAGCTGCGACTTCTGCAGGTTCTGATGGCAGCAATGCCTCACGCCCCTGGACATACATCCAGATGGCTACAAAAGCCACCAGTACCGACAGAATAACAAACCCGATTGTGCCACTGCGCTGTTCCACCTGAGTGCTGCCGCTACCTTCACCCCTGGCGGGCCCGGAGCCGGCATTCCCGCGCTCTGCACTCATGGTTCTGTGCTCATCGCGTCGCGACCAGCGGGTTACAGGCGAAGGTCCAGCCGTGCTGGCAGGCGCGGTCATAGAGTACCGGTCCGGGCATTTCCATCAGGTTCAAGCCTCCCTGGCGCAACATCAGGCGCAGATCCAGTTCGCGAGGATCCTGATGAGCAACGGTTTCCGGATTCAACAGGTTGACGCAGGCAGCCTGGAATTTCAGCTCGCAGGCCCGCGCCAGGTAACCAAGGGCCAGTTCCTGATCCGGCTGTACAATACGCCCCTCGAGATAGTGGATTCCCAGTTCATTGCAGGCCCAGGCGGAATTATCGCCACAATAGGTGGATTCCAGCTGCAGCAGGCGATCGCAGCTGTTTCCCCGGCCGTCCGCGCAAGCCTGTTGCCAGAACGGCACGCTGTCACCGGTATGCCGGCCATCAGTTTTCCCCAGCAGACTCATGCAACCGAACAATAGAATCCAGATCGCCATGTGGGCGAGATTCGGGCGCAACCCGGCCCACCTTTCATTCCACACGTTAACGATCCGCTCGGAATTTATGGAACGCACGTAGCGATCGATGGCGATGACACTGAGATTGAGCAGTGGCACACATAGCAGCTTGTCGTAGAAGGTGGGCACACCGATGGCGCCCAACAAGGAATACAGCCCGAACACGCCCAGCCCATACAAGGCACCGAACAGAGTCTTGCCCAGCGGTGTCCGCGGCGACGTGGAAGGGTCGGTGATCAATAGATGCAAGCCCAGGAACACCGCCGCCGGGATTTCGGAATCGATGAAATAGGGAACTCCCGCCACGGCGGAATACAGGGCACTGAGCCCGAACAAAACCAGCGCCGCCGTCCCTGCGACCAGGGTTATTGAAAAGAAATACATCACCACCAGCCCGATTAAAAACAGGAAGGTGTATATATTGGGAGCCAGGGTGAGAGTCGAGGCAATCTCCCGCCCCCAGGTGAGATCCGTTGTACCCGTACTGATCAGCACCAGTGAAAACAGCCCGAGCGCGAATGCAGAGGGATTGAAAATGTGGACGCTTCTCCCCTCACGCTGCCAGCGGACAAATTCCTTACCCATGAAGCCCGCGCCAATCATCAGAAACTGCATGTAAAACCAGTCGTCGCGGAACCACAGGAACAGATTGATACTGAGAATTATAGGAATCGGTCCAAATCCCAGCGTGTACTGTTCGCGACGACTCCAGGCGAGCAATATATCGAAACTGTAGGCAAACAGAAGCTGTCCCACCAGCAACCAGAAATGGGAGTACACGGGTTGCCAATAGTAGCCCCAGTAAAGATACAGGCTGCTCTGAACCAGGGCCTGAATGTAGTGTTGGGACCGCAGCACTACCGTGAATGACCGGCTGGACTCATGCTGTTTCAACTGCACAAACAACAGTCCAAGCCAGACGACGATAAACACTGCCGCTGCCCAGAATGACCAGATCAACGTCGGGTTCTGCTGAATCCTGGGATTGAGCGACACCGTAAACAGGGCAGCAGCCAGCAACAACGGTAACAGCAGAGCCTGGAGAGAAGTCTGGGCCTGCTGAAGCGCGGCTGTTTGCCCTGCTGCGGCCAGCTGCATGCCGTTGCCTGACCTGTTCTTACGGTTTGATCTGCCTGTTGCCATGAGGACTACCTTCTACTACGTGGTTACTGCGAGGCGATTAGACCCGGAAGCATAAACCACCTTGGGCCCTATTTCAATTTGGCAGACCAGGCATAACCTGCTGGCCAAGAAGGAAATTTTACCTGTAATCCGGCATCGGTCAGGGAAGCTGGAAGCACTTCGGCTCGCTGGCAGGTCAGTCAGAGGATTTCCGGCCCCAGTGTACTTTTAGCGAGGGAGTTCAGCGCGTACAATTGGCCGCTTCATGCCTGCCGAGCCATATTCGACAGGAAAAAAAAAACCGGCCTGTCGGGCCTGCGGCATTCTTTGCTGCCAGGGAAAGACCGACGGCCCAATTGAAATAATCCGATTCGCTTATGCTCAAGGTCAGAACCCTGGCAGTGCTGGTACTGCTTTTCGTCTGGACAGCCAACAGTGCTGTCGCCCAGCAAACTGACATCGGTCAGTCACAACCCTCCGGCGGCTTGCTACTCCAGGACGGCAGAAGCATACCGATCAAGCTACTGTCTGTTGACCATGACGAGGCTGACATTGACATCGACGGTGCAATCGATGAACCGGTATGGCAGCGCATTGAAGTCATTAACGACATGCGGGTTATTATTCCCGACACGCTGGATGAAGTGCCCTACGATACGGAAACACGCATCTTTTACACCCGTCGCGGGCTCTATCTTTCCTTCGATATGGAGCAGCCCGCGGAAACGCTGGTCCAGCGAATCAGCACCCGGGACAATCTTCCGCTCAATCGAGACCGCATAGGCGTGACTCTTGACACCTCCGGCGAAGGGTTGTTCGGCTATTGGATGATGCTGGCCCTTGGCGACAACCAGCTTGACGGGACCATACTGCCGGAGCGCCAGTACAGCAACGAATGGGACGGTGCCTGGTACGGTGCCACCCAGGTGACCGAGCACGGCTGGTCGGCGGAATTTTTTATTCCCTGGGGACAGATGGCCATGCCCCAGGAAGATGAAGCCCGACGTATTGGCGTGTACACGGAGAGGCAGGTGGCTCACCTCGACCAGTCCTGGGCCTGGCCACCGATTGCCAGATCCGAAGCCATTTTCATGAGCAATCTCCCCCTGCTCGAACTGGACGGCATCAACCCCCGCCAGCAATGGAGTATTTTCCCCTACATTGCCTCCACCCTCGACCAGGTGGATAACTCGAACAACACCGAGGCGGGGTTTGACGTTTTCTGGCGGCCATCGAGCAATTTCCAGATGACTGCCACGGTAAATCCGGATTTCGGCTCGATAGAGTCTGACAATGTGGTGGTCAACCTGACTGCGGTCGAAGTTTTCTTTCCTGACAGACGGCTGTTTTTCCAGGAAGGCCAGGAGATCTTCAATACCACGCCACGCTCCACAGGTCGAAACGGCAAGCGCCTTGCCATCGTCAATACACGACGTATTGGCGCCCGGCCCCGCCCTCCGGCGTTACCACCCGGGCAGCGCCTGCCAACCCGTGAGCGTATCAGGCCGGCCGATCTGATAGGCGCAGTTAAAATGACCGGCCAGGCTGGCGCCCTTCGTTACGGGGTTCTGGCTGCATCGGAAGACGACAGCGAATTCCGGGTCAATAACCAGCGCTATTCCCAGGTCGGTCGTGACTTTACGGCCTTCCGCCTGATTTACGAAGACAGTCAGAACGCCGCCTACCGAGGCCTGGGTTACATTGGCTCGCTGGTAACCCACCCGGAATCCGATGCGGAAGTTCACGCAGTGGATTTTCACTACCTCACTACGGACGGTCGCTTCCGCGTCGACGGCCAGGCAATCAATTCCGACTCCGACGATCATGGCAGTGGTCAGGGGATCTTTGCCGACTTCGTCTATACGCCAAGACAGGGATTACAGCACACACTGCAAATGAATTACCTGGATGACACACTGGAAGTAAACGATTTTGGATTCCAGGAGCGCAACGACAGCCGGGAGGTGTGGTATCGCTTTCAATGGATCAAATCCAACCTGGGCTGGGCCAGAAATTTCAGCTTTAATCCGTTCATTCGTTACGAGGAAAACGGCAACGGTGATCGTACCAACAACGCCCTCCCCGTCATGAACATGAATATTACGCTCAACAACCTGGACCGGGTCAGCCTCAGCCTGATGCATTTCCCCAAACGCTATGACGATCTAAACAGCTTTGGCAATGGCACTTATGCCGTTTCGGAACGAACCAATTACAGCCTGGGTTATTCGACCAACTCCGCGCTGCCGCTCAGCTATAATGTGAGCTTTGGCTCTTCCGGAGAGTTCGCCGGCGGAACAAACCTGCAGTACAACGCCGGTGTCACCTGGCAGCCTCTTGACACCGTCAATATGTCAGGCGAAGTCATCTACAACGACCGGAATGGCTGGCTGATTCACCAGGAAGATCAGAACTTCACCGCTTTTAAGGCGGATCAACTGCGTATCAACGTCAACTTCGACTACTTTTTAAGCGCCAAGCAACAGTTCCGGATGGTCATGCAATGGGCAGGTATCGAAGCGACAGAAGATGAGTTTTATTACCTGCCGAGTGACGCCCCGACCAAGAATCGGGATCTGAACAAAGTCACCAAGCCCGCCGGGCCTACGGACAGCTTCAGCCTGTCTCAATTGAATTTTCAGCTGCGCTATCGCTGGCAGATCGCACCCTTGTCCGACCTTTTCGTCGTCTACACCAAGGGTGACAGCCGTCGGATACTGTTCGACGAATTCGACGATCTGTTCCAGAATTCCTGGGACGATCCGTTAGGAGACCAGTTGGTGGTCAAGCTGCGTTACCGCTTTGGCACCTGATTAGTCGAACTTATTGATCAGAGGCGCCTTAAAATAACGCGCTATATATTGGCGATTCTGACCGATTCGCCCGCTTTTCTATTCCTGCCAGCAGGCGATTTCCGTGCTTGTACACGCCTGGTACGAAAATTGTATTATCTTTGGCAACTGAATGCCGTTCAGCAGTTACTTATTTTTCTGTAAAGCTGGAGAGTTAAAATGCAGGATAAATCACAATCTGTGGACCGGGACACGCAGGCTGACTCCGGGGCAACAGGTGAAAAGCCTGCCGCTTCCGAACACGGACCTGAGACCGGGATAAAAGCCCCGGCGCATATCTGGCCACAGTTCCGCAGGCTGTTGGTCTTTCAGGTAAAACTGTATATTGATGCCCTCAGGGATCTGTTGCTGAGCCCCCTGTCGGTGGTGGTTTTCTGTATCGACGTTGTACAAGGCAACCATGGAGAAAAAGCCCTGTTCGCCTCACTGTTGAAGTTTGGCCGTAAAACCGAACAGGCCATTAATCTGTTTGATCAGCACGACGCCGACGCCGAAAATTCTCGTGGTATCGACAGGGTTATCTTGCAGTTTGAAGAGGCCGTGCGAAAAGAATACACGAATGGAAGTGTCTCTGCCAACGCCCGGGACTCCATCGAAAAATCCCTGCAAGGTCTGCGGGCAAAAATAAAGGGAGCCAGGGAGCCTGAATAGCTCCATCCATACCCGCCCCCAATGAAAAAGCGGCGATGATCACTCATCGCCGCTTTTTGTACTGGCTGGCGCCTGGTCTGCCAGGCTGCGCAATCGGACCGTTCTAGAACGACCACCTCGCTCTCGCGTACCAGCGTCGACCGCGGGCATCGAATACCGATGCATCGTATGTATTACGTCGGAACAGCGGAATATCCTCGTCAGTCAGGTCGATCACACCCAGAGAGAACTGAGTCTCTCCCAGCGCCAGATTGGACCAGCGCATGGTGTAGCTGTACTGCAAATCCCAGGTGTCGTAGCTTGCGACCTTTGGCTTGGCGAAAGCGGCATCAAGCGGATTACGGGTCGGGTTGGCGAGGTAATCATCGTGGCTGAGTACCTGATAAGAACCGATATGACGATTAAAAACAGAAAGACGGTGATCATCACGACTCCAGCTGAAACTGATGGTTCCTCTGTTGTCTGGCACTTCCCGCACAATATTCTGTTCGCCGTCTACACCCGCGGCGTCGAACTTGCCAGTCTCCTGCAGGCCAAGCTCCAGACCAGGCACGTCTTTGACCAGATATTCGTCAACGTGGGTGTACTCAATACCGACGCGGAACCGACCCCAATCGTTGTCCCAGCTGTAGCCAGCACTGACGTCGATACCCTGGACTTCGATATTACCCGCATTGACCGCCGGCAACACGATGGTTGTCAGTCCCGCATTCTCATCATTCACTGTGCGCTGGATGCCCGGTACCACGTAGGCAGCCGGATTCACCACACAGTTGCGGCGATCGTCATAGGTGGACGGATCGTTTGGATTACACGCGATGGGCTGACCATCCGGCCCCCGGCCATCCAGCGGGATGCTGTCGTTCAGGATAAAGTTATTGGGATCCTGTACCGCCGCGTTGAATGCGGCGATTTCAGGATTCAGCGCCGCCCGCGGAATCAACGGCAGCACACGGTCTTCCACCTCGAAACGCCAGATATCGGCACCGAGACGCAGGCCGTCAAAGGCTCCGTCAGGAGTCCATTGAAAGCCGATATTGTAGGTATTGGCGTTTTCGTTACCCAGATCCGGGTTCGGTGCCCCGGAGGTAAAGGAGCTATTGGCGATCCCGTTGTCATTGGTAGCAGGCAGCAGACCGGCACGCACGTCCTGATTCCGGAGAGGATCCAGCACGGTCGTGGAGAAAGCCTCAAATGCCTGGTTTACAACCCCGATATTGGGTGCCCGGAACGACTGGGAAAAAGAACCGCGCAGCAGCAGTTCTTCGATCGGCCGCCAGCTTAAGGCAACCTTCGGCGAAATATCGCTGCCAATATTACCGCCATAGTCCTCCCAGCGCAGGGCAACCTGGGATTCCACATTGGCCGCGAACGGCAGGGAGAACTCTACAAATGCCGCATTGATACTTCGGCTGTCATCGAAGTTGAAGATACAGCTGGCGCACTCCAGATTATTGGTAATTCCCTCTTCGAACTGATTGGGTGTCGCGAACAGATCGCCGCCCGGAAAGGGTGCATCTCCGTATCCTGTAATAACTGTCAGGCCTGGTTGATTGATTGCCGGTGCCCTGCCTGAGGCATCACGTTCCCGGCGCTGCACGCCGGCTGCGAACTGGGCGGTACCGCCGGTCATTTCGAACAGCTCACCGGAAACTATCGCGTCGAAGACCATCAACTGGTTACGCTTGTCGGCGCGCTTGATGCGGGTGGACATCCAGTCCAACAGCTCCTGGGAATTGGCCAGGTTGGGGTCGGTCAGCGCAGTCAGAAACGGATTGAAGAACTCACAGCCGCCCTGGCCATGATTAGTACTGGTCAACGCCAGGGAGTAGGACTCCCGTGTATTGAGGATATAGCCCGGAAACACAACATCGAACAGCCCTGCAAGGGGCGCGAAGCTGGAGACACCCAGGAAATTGGCATCGGTTGTACCATTCGGCGTACAGTTGGGGCCGCCAAGGCCATTGATGGCCAGTTCCGTCCGGTCTCTTTGCAGTGTCGCCACATTCTGTTCGATACTGGAATCACTCCAGGACAGACTGACATCGTAATTGAACCGGCGATCGTCAAGGGCGGTGAATTCGCCGCGCAGCCCAGTTTGCACGCCCGACGAAGTATTTTCAGTGGTCAGGTCGTCATCAGTACGAGGCCAGCCGGTCAGCACGCCACTGCCATACCAGCCGAAACCCGGGCCCCCGTTTGCCGCCAGAATTGGTGCATTAGTGGGTAATGGCGCCACACCATTGCCGAAGAAGCTGGAAAGCGCGCCGAGTGTAGTAGGATCAAGAAACAGATGGGTAGAGCGGGAAGAAGCGGTGCCGTCCCACTCTCGAATCGTTTCCGTATCGGAATATTGGAAGAACGAGTAGAACTCCAGTGAATCACTGAAGGTGTGCTCAAAGCTGGCAGCGGCACTGGTGCGTTCCTGACCGATAGCGATGAACTGATTGTCCATATTATCCTCGACACAGGTTCCGCTGCGTCTGCCAATGCCGCTGTAACGGTTATCGACAAAGAAGTCACCCTGATTACCGGCGAGCTCGTCACACAGCGGATCTACATAGACGACGCCCCGCAGCCCACTGAAAGCCTCGCCCAATGCTGCGCGCTCGGCCTTATTCTGGGCAGTAAGATCATTATCGATGTACCGGGATCCAGCTGCGGTAAAAGGATTACCCAACACACCGCTGACGCTGAATGACCCTACCCGGCCGGTATTGATGGTCCGGTCCTCATCGAAATACTGGGAATCCTCCAGGGCGACTGGGTCGCGATTGAAATATTCGCCAGACAGAACAAGACGCGTGTCACCATCGTTAAAACTGGTTCCCCAGATACCACTGATGGTTTCCTCATAAGTACTGCCGGCTTCCTGGATTCCCTGGGTATCGGCATAGAGCTCCAGGCCTTCGAAGTCGGTGCGCATGATGATGTTAACCACACCGGCTACCGCGTCGGATCCGTAAAGGGCGGAGCCACCGTCAGTCAGCACTTCAACCCGGTCTGTCATGACCAGCGGGATACTATTAAGATCAACAAACTCCTGGCCAGAGCTGCTCACAACGGCAGCCGGGGTAAAGCGCTTGCCGTTTATGAGGGTCAACGTCGAGTTACCTCCGAGATTCCTCAGATTGACCGAGGCCGTACCGGATAGCTGGCCGGCATCGTTGGTGCCCGCCACACTGGTATCGGACCCCTGGTTGACTTCGAGATTTCGAATCACGTCCCATATCTGGGATGCGCCCTGGGCCTCGATACTGGCCCGGTCGATGACATCCACCGGCGACGGCGCATCTTCCGGCGTGCCCCTGAGATAGGATCCTGTGACTACAACTTCTTCAACTTCATCCTGCTGTGCTACAGCGGACAACGTCAGGGAAGTCCCTGCAATCATGACTGCTAACGTAAGTGCATTACGCTTGCCGGGAAAGGTATTGCGCATAATATCCCCCTAGATATCTTGTGGGTATGAACCTAGAACACTGAGCCAGTTTGGACCTGTCTGAGTTTATTGCAAGGGAATGGAGGCTTCAGGGTTATAAATTCTTGTTGATTTTAACTCTCTCTTTAAATTTCCTATTTTCTTCAATTTTTGCTTTTTTCTGGTCACTTTATAGCGGCTCTTTTTGTAATTCTTTTTAATTCTTTTTAATTCTTTCTAATTTTTCCACATTCAATTCCAGTCTTTTCAGCCAGCTAAAGCTATATTGGGCGACATTCATCAGGCTATAAACCACCTTGCCATATCCCCCTATATTTATCGCCACTATTCCCACTATCACTCTGTGGTTTAGCAGGGCGCGGATGACTGAAGCGCATTGCCCAGTCTGTTTGGCCTCTATTTGCAGAAACAGAGACACCGGTCATGCTGGTACCAGCCACTCAGCCGCAGAGGCAGCTGGGGGAGCTGGGGGAGCTGGGGGAGCTGGGGGAGTATAGGCGAAGCCCAAAGATTGCTGCAATATTTTGTTCCCAAACCCTTTTCCCCTATCGTCCGGCACTTAAGCAGGCTTTAAACAGGCTTTTCCCGCTCTGCGGTTGTCTGGTCAATGAAAGCCTGTCAGCGGACTTTCACTGAAACCGTGATTTAAGTACTATTCGCGGATCGCTACTGATAGTTAAAATCACCCCTACTCCCTGATGTACACCGAAATTACATGGCAGACCACCCCCCCAAGACTGATCGCGAGCTGATCAGAGTCAATGCCAACGACATTCGCCTTGGCATGTACATGGCCTATGCTGATCGCCCCTGGCTGGAGACGCCCTTCCTGTTCCAGGGCTTTCTGCTGGACAACGACAGACTGTTGGAAAAAGTAAAAAAAGAATGTGCCTTCATTTACATCGATAAAGGCAAGAGCCTCCATGTCCAGAGCCCCCGGGCACTCGTGAATGCACCAGCCACTCCCCCCCGTAAAAAGTCCCAGATCTCACCAGTGGACAAGCAACGTCTCAAGTCGGCGAAACCGGACCGCTATCAATCCGCCAGGCCGGTTGAAGACGTATTCGACACTGCATTCAAAAAGCACCAGGACAACCTGGGAGTTATCAAGGATGTATTAAAGGATGTGCGTCGCGGTGGGGGGATTAACGTCACTAATGTGCGCCGTTCGGTCAAAGCCTGCGTAACCAGCATCATCGAAAACCCGAACGCCATGCTGTGGTTAAGCCGCTTGCGTAACCGCGACGAGTATACCGCCGAGCACTGTCTCAACGTTGGGATTCTTGCTATTGCCATGGGACGCCATCTGGGACTGGATGAGAGTTCACTGGAAAAACTGGGGCTGTGCGGCATGCTGCATGACGTCGGCAAAATGCAGGTCGACCCCGCAGTATTGAACAAGCCGGGCCGGCTCACCGAGGAAGAATTTGCCGTCATCAAAACCCACTGCCAGATTGGCAAGGCAATCCTTGAAGAAGACAAGGGACTGCCGAAAGAGGCCATCGATGCAGCGTGGGGGCATCATGAGCGTATTGACGGAGGCGGTTATCCCCGGGGCGCTAAAGCGAGCAGTCTTGGCTTGTACACGCGGATTATTTCTATCGTGGACACCTATGACGCCATAACGACCAATCGCTGTTATGATAATTCCAGGCCGGCGACCGAAGCCATTAAAATTCTGTTCTCGTGCCGGGATTCCCAATTTGACGGCTGGCTGGTAGAAGAATTTATCGCCTGCCTGGGCATTTACCCGACCGGCTCGTTGGTCGAATTGCGCAGCGGTGAAGGAGCAGTTGTAATCGACAGTAACAAGACCAGCCGCCTGCACCCGAAAGTAACTATCGTGCTGGATGAGAACAAACGCAGCCGTCAGCCCCTGATTGTGGATACCCGTGAATACCAGGAACACCCCGGTGGGCGGACCATCAAATCGGTCCTGGATGAAAACGAATACAAGATCGACCTTGAGTACATCTTTTCACACTTTCGTCACTGACAGCGCCGGTTATTAAACCGCCAATAATAATATTCCGGGACCACTTGCCGGAATCCGACCCTCAGCCCGGTTAATTGTTAAGGAGAGTTGCACAGCAGAACCATGACTACAGAAACTCCCTCGGAAAAAACTGCCTTTACCAATGCCTATGGCGGATTCTGGACGGATCTGCAGAACAGTCTCGACCTGCTAGCCGGTAAACTGGAACTGGGCTGGATCAGCGAGGATGAAGCCAGGCTGCTGCGCGACTGGATCCATAATGGCTACGTAGTCATTCCAAACGCCATACCCGACAACCTGATTGATGCGGTAAACAGTGACATCGAGCGGGTTCTCAATGCCAGCCCGTCAGTTTGTCGCACGTCGTTCTGGCGCGATGGGAAAAAGTTCTGGGAGCCCGCTGTGAAGGAACACATGCTTGAAGAAGAGGCCAAACTACTGGATCTTCACATGGTCTCGGAGGCGGCCCGTCGGGCGATCTTCTCAGAGCGCGTCCACCGTTTCTTAACGTTGGTTTTCGAACGGCTGCCAGTCGCCTTCCAATCCTTGAGTTTCGAGTATGGCTCTCAGCAGCCAACCCATTGTGATATCGCCTTCGTACACGTCAGCTCACCCCGCGAGTTCATCGCCTCCTGGATAGCACTGGAAGACATAGAGCCTGGATCGGGAGAACTGCAGTACTATCCGGGCAGCCACAGGCTCGGGGATGTGGTTTTTGAAAATGACAGCGTCTGGGCTGCAGGCGATCTGAGCAAATACAGCGACGGGCTCGATAAGGCCGCCGCGTCAGCAGGCCTGGAGTTGCAGCGCTTTACGCCCTCAAAAGGCGACGTGCTGCTCTGGAGTTCGGGTCTGTATCACGGCGGGTCGCCCCGGACCAACCATCAGCTCAGCAGAAAAAGCCTGGTCACACACTATTTACCCCGCGGAAGACAGCCTCAACCGCCGATCGATCCGACACGAATATTTCCCACCAACTATAAGGGGTTTGTCTGCTCTGAAGGCACTCCATTGATGGTGATACAGGAAAATCCCGACTGAGAATCCTCAGGTTATTTACCGCAATCTGCTGCGGCAATTAATCAAATGTCCCAGCAATCCCCGGGCTGATTAGAGTTCCCTGAAGCGGTCTACAAAACGGCGCAGTATGAGTTGCGCCTCCGGCGTTTTTTCATTAGCAACCATAGCGATCAACGCATCAGCCCTGGCGGGAGGAAAATAACCGTGATGCCGGTAGGCATTGATTCGCACGGTGAACCCGGCGGCGTCGCCTTCAGGGTGGAACTGGGTGGCATAGATATTGGACTTGAACCGGAACATCTGTACCGGACAGCTTGCATTACCCGCCAGCAGTGTACAGCCAGGGGGTACGGTGTCACAGGCTTCCTTGTGCCCCACCAGAACCCTTATTGTGCGAGGCAGTCCCTTCAGCAGCGGATCCTTTATGCCGTCATCGGTCAGATGAATGTCGGTTCCACCCACAGCTTCTCCGTAATGGGTCGAAATGGAGGCGCCACAGTAATTGCCCAGCAGTCCATTACCCGAACAGCAGCCCAGGAAGGGAAAGTCCCTGGCGGCAATCTGATCAAACAACAGGCCAAAGCCGGCTTCTATGGATTTCTGGGTTGTGCTTTTGCTCCCCGCCGGGGTGCTCACATCAAAAGGGCTGCCGCCGACAATAATTGCTGAATAATGGCACAGATCAATGCCACCGAACCCCTGCTGTTCTACCCGTCGTCGCACCACTTCTTTCTCATCCAGCCCTCCATAACGCTTTATGGCTGCCAGCTCGTCGTCTGCGGTGACATCCTCAGGGCGCAGTTGCAAGATAAGAAACGGTTTAGCCATGGCACTTCTGTCAATGTCAGAGGTGATCAGATTGGTTATCAAACGGTTGCCGCATGCTAACAGGAAACTCACCTCCCGGCAGCCGCGACTTTAGGAACCTTTGATTAATAAGGGAATCGCTCTGGCTTTCTGGCGAGGTCACTGACGAGGCGCCTTGCCGTCGGCCTGTCAAGGCGAGGCAACGAAGGCAGTGAGTTTGCCTGCAAACCCCTTCGGGTGGAGTTGGGTCTGATGCTAGGGCTCGTGAACCTGTCCTGGCACTTCTGTCCGGGCAGACAGGGTGGCTCAGGCGACGTCAGAAAAGTGCTGTCTACTGCTGGATTCGCCTTGGGAACTTCCCGATTGCGCCTCCACAAACCGATCATAATTCTGGTCGTCTTTAACGGCGGCGAGTTCGGCCATAAAGCGCACCGAGGCATGCATCTCCTCCAGGGTTGCCTGAAACCGGGTTCCGTCTTCCACCCCCTGCGCACGGGCTACCGCCGCGCCGTTCAGTTTACGGATCAGGTCGATCATCCGGTCACCTTCCTCTCGAAGGCGAGAGTACTGACGCTCATTCGAGAAGGCTTTGCGGGCCGCACCCCAGACACCAGCCTCCATGACCAGCAGTCCCAGAATCACCAGCATAACCTGTGCCTGCAGACCCGCTGCGTCGACAAGCACAACACTCGCCAGAATGGTCACTATTCCGACCCCGAACAGAGTCACGTCAATGACTTGATGAATCTTTCTTTTCATAGGACTTCTTCACAGCTTTCATGTGCTAAATGAAACTTTACGAACTAATCCTAGAGCTGTGCATTAAACCTGTATAGCCCGCAGCCTCGGGAATGCTACCTGGGTCACAGAAGTTCCCGGTTACGAGGAAATCAATCCGGCAAACGGTAGGCCACCAACGCCCCGGGGAAATCCGTCCGGGAACTGCCTACCTGTACCACTATGTACTGCTTGCCGTTATGCAGGTAGGTCATCATCCCATATTGCCCGGGGGCCGGCAGCGGTACGCTGGCGAGAACCTCACCGGTAAACTTATCCCGTGCATTAAGAGTCAGCGGTGCGTCAGGTTCCATTTGCGCCATACCTTCGCTCAGCGCCCTGGTCTGAACCAGGATGTCCCCCATGGGCATCTGAATTGACCATCCCTCACCTCCGCTATTGGGCACGTCAACACCCTGCAGCAGAGGATGGTTTCTAATCTCTTCAGGAGCCTCTCCCACCGGCAGCGACCACGCTTTCTCACCCGTGTTCATCTGGTAAGCGGTAAGCTGGTTGTTCATTCTTTTATAAAGCGTCAAGCCGTCAATTCTTGGCAGACCACCGCCACCGCCCGGCAGCCACGCCACCACCGTCTTCCCGGTGGTTGGCGTACTGTTGGGTGTCGCCCCGCCAGTACCGGGCTCGGGGTAATTGGGATTGTCACGGTCCACGCCATTGGTCGGACGCATGAACCCCGGGGCCGAGCAGGTTCGTCTATGGGAGTTAAACATCAGCCCGGTGTCCGGGTCCGCAACCGGCGGGTGGGGAATGACGTTTCCACCCCCCAGACAGCCTACGTTATTGAGAAACGGGTTGTCGTGATTCTCGGGCAGCGCAGGCACATAAAGGCCGCCGACCCGGAACTGGCTGAGTATTTCCAGCGCCTGGTTCTTCAAGGCCGGTGTGTAGTCGATAACAAATTCCTCAGTAATCCCGTTCAGTACAATCGGGTCTACCGGCTCCGGCCAGGTCGGATAAGGCTGGGTCGGTGACGTGTAATTACCGGGCACTTCAGTCTGGATGACAGGTCGTTCCTCGATAGGCCAGATGGGCTCGCCGGTCTCCCGGTTAAAGGCGAATACCAGTCCCTGCTTGGTGTTCTGAATAAGAGCCGGTATCTCCTGGCCATCGACAGTCAGGTTCATGAGAATGGGGGCCGTTGGCAGATCATAGTTCCATTGATCACTGTGATGGATCTGAAAATGCCAGCGCCTTTCCCCGGTCGCCACATCCAGCGCCAGCACACTGCCTCCGAACAGATTGTCGCCGGGACGATGCCCCGCATAGGACTGCACGGTCGAGGCGTTGGTTACCAGGTAGACGAGGCCAAGCTCCGGGTCGGCCGAAGCCGGCGCCCAGGTTGACATGTCCCCGGACCAGCGCCAGGCGTCATTAAGCCAGGTTTCGTGCCCCACTTCACCGGGCCGGGGGATCACATGAAATTTCCAGAGAAATTCCCCCGTTGCCGCGTCGAAACCCATGATGTCACCGGGCACATTCTCGATCCGGGTCTGACCATAACCGGGCTGGTGCCCCACCAGTACCACCAGCACCCCGTTAACGACTATCGGCGGCGCAGAAGCAGTAACCATGCCTAGTTCCCGGGGGATACCATAATCCGGGTCGTAGCTGCCTCCGGCTACCAGATAGTCCTGCCAGGGCCCCCAGTCTTCAACCAGGCGCGGAATCAGATCGATTGCTCCCGTCTCAGGAAATCCACCAACCGGGAATTCGGCGCCCCAGTTTGCTAACGGACGGCCGGTTTTGGCATCCAGCGCCCAGAGAAAGAATCCCGGCGTGGTGACATAAACCACTCCTCGGCCGTTGATTTCCGCGTAGGTCACACCCTTACCATAGGCTTGCCGGGGGGACCGCTGATGCCGGATGGTTTCCGGCTCACGGAATGTCCACAGTGTCTCGCCGGTGGCAGGGTCCATGGCGACAACCTGACGCCGGGGCGTGGCCACCGTGTAGAGGATGCCATCCACATAAATCGGCGTGGAGCGGAAAAAATAATCCAGGTTGGGGCCGAAGTTGTCACTGCGCCAGATCCAGGCAACTTCCAGCTCATCAAAATTGTCACGATTAATCTGCGCCAGGGGCGACGAACGGGTGTTCCCGGAATCACCCCCCAGATAGCGCCATTCACCGTTTTCAGTTCCTGGCAGGCGCTGGGCCGAGGCGGACGAAGTGATCAAACAGAACAACAGCCCCCCAAGCCAGGTCAGCAGGTTTCGCTCTGCGCGGATAAAACGTGAGGTCATCATGATTGCCTTCTCCTGATGAAGATTATTATTTTCAGTTATTTTCAGGCGCTCCCCGCAGTGCCCGGGAATCGGCTGGCTTTCCGTGGAGAGTAAAAGCTATTGCCCTCCATGTACAGACAATGGGGACAATAAACTCTGCTCAAAAAAAAGCCAGTGCCCTGGGGCACTGGCTTTTTCTGTCTCTGTCCGGTCGGCGGCAACAGTCTCTGCAGACCGGCTTCCGGTCTGGCTAGCGCAGGTTCTCAGCGATTCCCTGCAACGTTTCAGCCAGCGCCAGCATCCGCTGCTGAGTAATGCCGCTTCTGCCGCCCGCCTGTACCTCAAAGGAGTCAGCCAGAGAGACCAGCTCCCTGGCCGTCGCCTGGTCTGCCTGCTCGGTATCAAGCAGCTGCGCCGCCCGGTCCAGCGCGGCACCAAGCGCCGCAGCCCTTGGCGCGTCAATATCCTGACCACGTCGCAGCTGATCCAGATAGGCCCTGGCCACCACCGGTACCGCAGGCCACTCCACGCGCTCCTGGGTCTGAGCATTCACAACCAGGTCAGCTCCCCGCAGGGAGGCGGCAGCAATTTCATCGGCAGTCAAAAAGTCACTTGGCTCCAGCGCAAACACATCCAGCCCTCGCGCTATTTCAGTGCCATAAACATACCCACCGTACCAGTATGCCGACCAGTACCCGGCGGTAATCAGCTCTTCCTCATCCACCGGGCCGCGATCGAAGAAAGCGATCTCCACCGGGTTCGAGGAGTCCGTGAAATCCACTACCGAAATGCCGCCCTGATACCAGGCCTGGACGAAAATATCGCGACCGGGAACCGGCACCAGTGAACCGTTGTGAGCCACGCAATTTTCCGTATCCGTTTGCGGGGCCGGCATCTTGTAGTGACTGCGGAACTGCAGCTGACCATCCACAATGTCATAAAATGCGTCGGCACCCCAGGTCTGAGGATCCTGGGCACGGCATCGGGGCCGTCCGCCGCCACCCCACTCATCCGTGAAGATGACCTTGCTGCCGTCGTTATTAAAGGTGGCCGAATGCCAGTAGGCAAAGCCTGGATCAATCACTTCGTCAAGCCGCGCCGGGTTGGCAGGGTCAGAGATATCCAGCAGGATGCCGTTACCTGAACAGGCGCCTGCGGCCAGACCGATGTCTGGAAATGTGGTGATGTCGTGACACTGATTGGTTTCGCTGGTGCGCTGGGTGTCCGGCCCATGGTCACCGCCTCGCCAGAGGCCGGCCAGAACGCCGGATTCCGGATCTGAAAAAATGAACGGACGATTGACGATCCGGGCATTTTCCGGACTGTCTACCGGAATCTCGATCACCTCGATCCGGAACAACGCCGATTCGGGGTTCTCGAATGGCGAATCGTCGGAACAACCGGCCAGCTCCTCGTCATCCCTGACCCGACTGGTACCGGAGACATAGACATAGATATTGCCCTCGTCATTGCCGTTCGACACCACGGTATGGGTATGAGAACCACGGCAGGTCTGCACAGCCGCCACCTGCTGAGGCATGCGCATGTCGCTGACATCAAATATCCGGATACCCCTGATTCGCTCATCGCTGACCGGTGGTGCCACTCCCTGAAGCCCACAGTCCAGGCGGCCGCGCACCTCCTGCACTGACATGATCAACAAGTCACCAACCAGCGACACATCACCCTGGCCGCCTGGACAAACGACCGAACTCATCAGTTCCGGGCTGGCTGGGTTACTGATGTCATAGATGTTAAAACCATGGTAGTTACCGGCCACCAGGGCATCTCCACTGAACAACAGGTCCGTATTGGAGAAACTGAGCAGCGAGGGTCGGGGGTCGGCATTTTCATCTTCTTCCTCCTCTTCATCCTGGGGAGTCTCAGCCTGCCCGGTAACCGCCACATCGGTAACGGTCTCTTCAACGACACCGCTTTGCTCAGTCGTCTGCTCCTGGCTTTCAGGCTCCAGGGTCTCCAGCTCGGCCAGTCGGCTCACCGGCAGGCCGGCAGGATTGGCCGGATCGAAAAAACCGGGTGGCTTTGGCAGAGTCGAAAGCAGTCGCATATTCAGCGCCGCTTCGCCGGCATCCCGGAATCCTGCGGCCAGCCCTACCCGCGGGTCTGGCGAAAAACTGGCCAGCAGGGCATCCATGCGCTCGATCTCACTGGTCTGATCCGAAGTCACGTCGGAAGTGAAGGCATACAGCACCGGGTCCTGGGCGGAACCGAATTGATCCAGCAGATTTTCCACCATCTGCAATGCACCATTGTGATGCTTGATCATGTACTGCAGGTACAGCCGGTCAAATTGCGGCCCCTCTGCCTGTTCCAGCTCGGCGAACTCCTCCTCGCTGAGCATGCCCGGCATCAGATCAAACCCGTCGGCATGGTGAGCATGGGCCTCCGGCACCTCCAGTCCCCGCTCTTCCAGCCAACCCTGCATCATGGAAATTTCATCTTCCTGGGACAGGTTGATCCGGTCAGCCAGAAGCTCAATTTCTTCGCGACTGGACCGGGATCCGGCCAGGGCAGACATCTCCATAGCCTGAGCATGGTGGGAAATCATGCCCTGCAGAAAACGGATATCCGCCTCTGTGTATTCGATAGAGGCGAGGTTGGAGGCTTCCTCGGGGGAAATAATCTGACTGCCCTGCCCGGGCGCTCCAGGCTGAATGATGGGGACTTGGGCGGACGCTGCCGGGGACAGGACGAGTGTCAATGTCAAAGGAAGCGTCAGACTCAGTAACTGACGTACGCGATACATAGATTTTCTCCGAAATACTGGGAAGTTCAGGATCATGCGAACCTGAATTGTAACCTGTCTGTTCGCCAGGTATAGCCCCACAGAGAAGCTTTTGGCGTTAAATTGCGAGAATCAGCTGCTGTATTTTATACCGACCATTATAGGTGCACGCATGGCGCATGTTGGTGCATGATTCGCCCGCACTGTCAGTGCCGGCGCCACAGAGGCCGTCATACCCGGTCGACCCGGGGCTATAACCCAGCGCCACCCCGAATAGTGTGTCAGGCTCGCGGCCCGGACTGTGACGGCACTATGATGGCAGCCGCGGTATTGACCTGGCAGACACAGATCCTATCTATGCAATTTCCCCCACCTGCACTCTATACAGCAGGGTGGTGGAAGGAACCTCTGTTCAAGACATTGTGGAACGAATGGCAGCAGCTTCGAGCAGCCTCAGCCGACCATTTCAGTTGTTGATAAAGCGGTGTTTTCATCAACCCTGCAGGTGATCAACTCGGCGGGTAATCGCTCAAAATAGATATTTCGAACTTCAACACCGGGATGAACAAAGTCAAGTTCTTCCGCCGCCATTTCTTCAAGCCTGAATTCGTTGTCAGCTTTCTGTTTGAAAGATTCTGCACAGACATACACCGGCACACCGTGATAACTGGCGGACAATGCCATCGAGACTGTACCCACCTTGTTGATTACCGAGCCGTCTGCCAACACCGTGTCGGCCCCCAGGATCACCTTGTCGACCCGGGGTACAAACAGGTCGACCTCAGCATCCGTGATAAAAGTGACGGAGATACCCAGATCAGCCACGAGCTCGGCCAGTACTGTGCCCTCATTGCCAGGACGGGATTCGGTAACTATTACCCGGTTCTGGCAACCGGTTTCAGCCAGCCGCTGAAAAAGCTGGCGCACCGTCGAACTGAGACTGTGGGTCATGATGACATCATCTGGCGCAATCCGCTCCAGCATGGATGTTACTATGGCCTTCTGCTGGCCGTGGACCTGGCGAATTGCCTGCTCACAGATGCCGCTCACCAGACTACCGAAATGCTGCTGCTCGTTTTCCGGTACTTCTGCGATGCGATCATAGAGCTGCTGCAGAATGTTTTGCAGCGCAGCCATGCTGGGGCGGCTGCTCTGCAGCTCTGATATCAGTGCCAACAAAACAGCGCGCAGCCTGGTGGGAGATTCGTTACTTTGTTCCGTGCTCAGCGCGGCGATTTTTTCCAGCGCCAGCAACGCCAGCTCCGTGGAACCGTGGCTCCTGTCGCGGGAAACGAAATCTAGCATTTCTTGAGGACTCATTGCTGTTTTTATTTTTATCGCAATTCAAGCCAGTCTGGCGGGAAGTAAAACCACCCGAAGAATTTTGGATACTAAAGATTATACGGCGACAGCACAAGAGGGGCCTGGGGCTTACCCTGCTTTGACAGCCAGCTCAGTGCCGACGATCTCTCGTACGCCGGCCACCCTGGCGGCGCTCGGCAATCCTGCGCTCCCCCTCGCGACGATCGATGAAGCCGGGGTCGGCCTCCAGTAATTCCTCCAGACTGGCTTCACTCTTCCTGCGCTGTGACTTGCGGCGCTCCGCGACACGGCACTCGCCAATGCGTCGCTCTCGAATGTCCTGGCTACGATCAGCCATTTTTCTACCTCTCACTCTCTACCACGACTCTGCAGTATGCACGGGGTTGTCCTTGGCATTGAACTCCACTGGCTGTCAGCACCCGGGCCCGTCAGCGTATGTCATTCAGGCAACTGCACTGTATCAACTTAAAGAACCTCTGATTAATCAGGGATTCCTCGAACACCATTATCGGCAAATCCGCGATAAATTCCTGTGAAATGGTTCCAGCTTTGGAAAAAGAAGCGTTTTTTCAACACCTTCCGCTGCAAATCTAAAAAACCGCTTTGGTTTCTCGAAGTCAGTCCTTGCTGCCACAAGGCCTCGTGGCGCGCTGCGCTTTACCTGGTCGCACTTTCGGGTATATCCTGCTAGGGAACGGGGACTGTCTGCAATAACAACAAACCTGAGGAGGCTCTCAATGGCCCGAATCACCGGAATCAACCGTCGCACTTTCATGAAGAACGCTGGCTTAACTGCCCTGGCGGGTGCAACCGCAACCGCGGGCACACTGTCACCAAATACGACGCAGGCGGCTACGCCCTCTTCCAATACCCGCCTCAATAATGGCAAGTATGACCTCGATACACCCTACGACCGGCGGGGCTCAAACTGCGCCCGCTGGGATTCCCCGGTAAGAACCTACGGCGACAAATTCAAGTACGGAATGGGAATCGCCTCTCTGGACTTTCAGGCGCCTCCCTGTATCGCCGAAGCGCTGGCCGAGCGGCTGCAGCACGAGAGTTGGGGCTATATCAGCAGCACCGATTCACTGCGCGATGCGATCGTTCAATGGAATGGCACCCGCCACGGTATGGACCTGGATCCGAATTCCATAGTTATCTCTCATGGCGTCTATCCGGGCGTTATCGCCGGGCTGCGTACATTCGTTCCTGCCGGAACAAAGACCTTAATGCTGTCACCGATATATAACGGCTTTTACTCAATGTGTCAGCACACCCGGGCAGACACTGTCGACAGCCCCATGGTCTATAGCAACGGCCGGTGGGAGATCGACTGGGAAGACCTGGAGTCGAAGATGACGCCAGACGTCAATGCCATGATCGTCTGCAACCCACAGAACCCGACCGGCAACGTCTGGACGCAAGAGGAACTGCTGCGCATCGGGCGCCTGTGCCTGGATCATCAGATCGTCGTGCTGTCCGATGAAATACACTCTGACTTTGTTCGGGCTGGGCATAAATATGTGCCCTTCGCGAGCCTGCCCGACGCCGAAGTGGTAAACAACAGCGTCTCCTTTAATGCCGTCAGCAAGACCTTTAACCTGGCGGGCATGAAAAACGCCTATTTTTACAGCCGCAACCCTACCCTGCTTGGCAGGGTGCGCCAGAATCACCGTGCCGATCTCAATATACTCGGCGTGATAGCAAACGAAGCGGCTTACCGTGAAGGTGGCGAATGGTTTGATCAGGTCATGCCTTACATTGATGCCAATCACACCTGGGTGGAGCATTTCGTGAAACGCAATATGCCCATGGTGGAATACAAACGGGCCGAGGGCACGTTCCTTACCTTCCTTGACTTCAGCCGCGCAATGTCTGCCATCAACGCCAGTGACATGGCGAAAGAAATGGGCCTTCGATCTCCAGAGCACTATTTTCAGGACTGGCTGGTGGAAAGATCCGGCGTACTGCTGAATCCGGGAACCACCTATGGCGAGGGCGGCGCTGGTCACATGCGAATCAACGTAGCCTCGGCACGGGTCGTTGTAGAAGATGCCTTCCAGGCTATGGCCGAGGCTTTACGGAGCGTCTAGATGCCGAGCTTCGCAGTTTGTAAGCGAAGTCTCTGACCAACAATCATGTTAAACAGAGCGGCGTCCAGCCGGACGCCCCAGGAGTCAGTAATGAAAACAACGCGACGAGGATTTGTTAAAACAGTAGGTCTCGGTACCGCTGCCGCCGGGCTGCTGTCAGGCACGGCGATTCTGAGCAGGACCGCTGAAGCCCAGACCAGGCAAGCACACCATTCCGGCATCTACGATGGCGGCATAATGCAGCTCAATCAGAATGAAAGCGCCCGGGGCCCTGGCCCTAAGACCATCGAAGCCGTTCACAATCACACCAGTAAACGGATGGGCCGCGGTTATTCGCCGGATCATGTGAATGAACTCCAGGAAGGCATTGCCGCTTACTACAATGTGGACACCAGCAATGTACAGCTGGCTACTGGATCCACTCCTTTACTGCAGGGTGCGGTCAGGGCTTTCTGCTCCTCCAGCAAAAAATTTGTCACACCGATGCCCACCTACTCCACCAGCGAGGCCACCGCCAGACAGATTGGCGTACCGATAACCCATCTGGATCTGGACAGTTCGATGGCTATCGATCTGAATACCCTCGCAGAGGCAGGGCGCGGTGCGGGCCTGGTTTATTTCTGCAACCCTAATAACCCTACCGGTACCGTCCACGGCCCCGATGCTGTAGAGCAGTTCGTCCGCCGGGTCATGCGCGAGTCCCCGGACACCCTGATTCATATCGACGAAGCCTATATCAACTATACCCGGCCGGGCGCGATGAAAACTGCATTGCCTCTGGCCATGGAGTTTGAAAACGTATTCATTACCCGCTCCTTTTCCAAGGCTCACGGCCTGGCCGGTATGCGAATCGGCTACGCGCTCGGGCAGGAGTCGACCCTGACTGCGATTCGTCAGGCATGGGGAATGGGCGACGTGAACATGCTGGCAGCAGTTGCCGCGCTCACTGCCCTTGAAGACAAAGCGCATATCGAGTGGGAAGCGGAGGAGAACGCCCGGGTGCGGGATTTTACTATCGCAGCATTCCGGGACATGGGTTATCAGGTGCCGGATTCCCACACCAACCACATCTTCGTCAACCTGGGCATGCCCGCCCGCCAGTTCCGCGAGGCCTGCCTCCAGGAAAAGGTTCTGGTGGGTCGTGATTTCCCGCCGCTGCAGAACACCCACTGCCGTATATCACTCGGCAGCATGGAAGAAATGCAGAAAGCCGTGGAGGTGTTCCGCAAGGTGCTGGCCTGACCTGAGTCAGGCCACCGGGCATCAGCTGCGCTGAACAGAGCTCAGCAAATAGCCCGTCGGCGATCAGCACAAGGCCAGCGTGACCGCCCCCCCGGGTTGGCCCCCTGGCCTTTTTCCATTGCCGGAATGAATGTCTCCGGCAATGGACTGACCCGGTCCGGCATCAATCAGTGCTACTGGCGCTTTACCGCAATAGCCTGCATTTCAAATCGGGCATTAAACAGCAGTGTCCCGGCCCCAATGAAAGCCCGGGCCGGAAATTCCTGTGAAAAATAGCGGCGATACACACTATTGAAAACATCGTAGTGGGCAACATCGGAGCAGAAGATCTGCACATAAACCAAATCGTCCATGGTCATTCCAGCCTCCAGCAGAATGTCCTGAATGGAATCGAGAAGGTTACGCGCCTCTTCGGCCGGGTCTTCCGGCACCTGGCGGCCTTCAAGACCCAGCGTTCCAGAAATATACAGCGTATCGCCAGTCAGCACGGCGCTGCTGAACGGAGGTCCGTCTTCACTGGAAGAGTCTGACGGGCCGATATAGGAACGCTGCGCGCTGACCAGCCCCGGCAGGAGCAGCAGTGCTACCACGCCGGACAGCACCAGTTTATTAATCCTGTTCATTTTTCCCTCGCATTTATCTGTTTGGACAGATGTCATTGTGCGCCTTTCAGGCCAGGCTGAAAACCACTTGACTGCAATCCATGAATTGCGGGCTTGCACATAGCTGCCGATACCTGTTCTGGTTACAATAACTCCTGCTGTTCCCGCCATTGGCGGAAACAGCGCTGAGGGATTCCAACGAGCATCCACAGAAAATACGGGCTGGCGCGCCATGAAATCTTCCAGAAAATCCACCAACCTGTCTTCAGCTCAAGCTCCCACCTTGAAGCTGGTGCGCTTGGGCATTGACACCTATCACGAAAATGTCGTGTACCTGCATCGGGATTGCGAAGTCTATCGGACCGAGGGGTTCCAGGCCCTGAGTAAAGTCAGAATCTGTGGGGACGGACAGCGGATTCTGGCGGTGCTGAACGTTGTTGACGATGACCGCATTGTTCTGACCGATCAACTGGCTCTCTCCGAGCAGGCCTTTGACAATCTGGGCCTCAAGGAAGGCGAACTGGTGTCGGTGGAACATGCAGGACCGCCTGTCTCCATGAACTCAGTACGCCGCAAGATCGATGGTGAGCGTCTTAGCTCCGAAGAATTCAGCCACATCATCCAGGACATAACCGAGAGTCGCTACTCCAAGATGGAAATTGCCTCCTTTCTGGTGGCGACGGGTAAAACCGAGCTGGACCGGGATGAAGTGCTGTACCTGACGCAGGCCATGGTGGGCTCCGGAGAACAGCTTGACTGGAGTGAAGACCTGGTGGCCGACAAGCATTGCATCGGTGGCATTCCTGGCAACCGCACCTCCATGCTGGTGGTACCCATCGTGGCAGCCCATGGTATGTTGATTCCCAAAACCTCCAGCCGTGCCATCACCTCGCCGGCAGGTACAGCCGATACCATGGAAGTGTTGGCCGAAGTCAACCTGAGCATTGGCAGGCTGCACGATATTGTAAGGAAAGAACGAGGCTGCATGGCCTGGGGCGGTACAGCCCGACTGTCGCCCGCCGACGATATCATGATCTCAGTAGAACGTCCGCTGGGAATCGATTCTCAGGGGCAGATGGTGGCCTCGATTCTGTCCAAGAAACTGGCAGCGGGCTCAACCCACCTGCTTATAGATATCCCGGTGGGTCCCACTGCCAAAATCCGACGGATGTCTGATGCCCAGCGGCTGCGTAAACTGTTTGAGTTCGTTGGCGACCAATTGAACCTGCACCTGGAGGTGGTTATTACCGATGGACGCCAGCCCGTGGGGAATGGTATCGGGCCCAAGCTGGAGGCCCGTGATGTCATGTCGGTGCTGGAGAACAACCCGCAAGCACCGCAGGATCTGCGCCAGAAGTCACTGCAACTGGCGGGCCGGATTCTGGAATTCGACCCTGATGTACGGGGTGGCTCGGGTTTTTCAATTGCGCGGGACATTCTGGATTCGGGCCGCGCACTGACCAAGATGAACTCCCTGATCAAGGCGCAGGGCGCCCGCGATCCTGATTGGGAGCTGGGCAGGCTGGTACATGAAGTCTGCGCCCCGGAGAGCGGAATTGTGACCGCAATCGACAATCTGCAGATGGCGCATATTGCACGCTTTGCAGGTGCACCAATGGATAAGGGTGCCGGTGTTGATCTGTGCAGAAAGTTGGGCGACCCGGTTGAAAAAGGCGACCCTCTTTACCGGGTATTCGCCCAGTTTCCCGCCGATTTCAAATTCGCGCGACAGTTATGTGAAGAGGACAGCGGATACCGGATAGGCCGGGACGAATTCATACCGAAACCTTTTGTGGAGTTCTGATGCTGCTTGGGTTTGAAGATTACCGGAATCAGGCGAAAAATCTCGCCACCGCTCTGGGTGAAGAGTACGCAGAAGTTTCTGTGCACCGTTTCCCTGATGGCGAAAGCAAAGTGACACTGCCTGCCGGGCTGCCGGAGCACGTGACCTGCTGCCGCAGCCTCGATCGTCCCAATGACAAGCTGATCGAACTGCTGCTGGCCGCCACTGCGGCACGACAGCTGGGCGCCCGGCGCGTTTCGTTGATAGCACCTTATCTGTGCTACATGCGCCAGGACATTGCGTTCTATCCTGGCGAGGCAATCAGTCAACAGATCGTCGGCAGTTTTCTTGCCGGGCTGTTTGACGATGTTATTACCGTGGACCCCCACCTTCACCGGATTCACGCACTGCAGGAGGCAATCCCACTGCAGAACAGCCTGGCCGTATCGGCCGGGCCGGCGATGAGCCGTTTTCTCCGGGCCCGCGACAATCCGTTACTGCTTGGCCCGGACAGCGAATCTCTGCAGTGGGTGGAAACCATTGCCAGAGACTGTGGCCTGGAGTTCGGGGTGGGGAGCAAGACACGCTCCGGCGACCGCCAGGTGACCGTTGAGCTCCCCGACCTGGCAATGACCGGCCGCGAAATCGTGCTGGTGGACGATGTGGTCAGCAGTGGCGAGACTGTGGCCATCGCCGCCTCCCAGTGCCTGCAAAAGGGCGCGACGCGCGTGAATGTACTGGTAACCCACGCTCTGTTTGCCCCGGGTGCTCAGCAGCGCATGCGTGAGGCTGGTGTCGCGGAGATCTGGAGCACTGACAGTATCAGCCATGCCAGCAACTGTATCTCCCTGGCCCCGCTATTGGCGGAAGCGGCACAGCAGCTGGCGGCAGAATAGTGTGATCTGGTTAGAAAAGCAGGAAAAATCCCACTCAAAATTAAAGTTTTTCTCAAAAAGCATGACACAAGCAATAAAAATCCAGACACATTTACTATTAAATTCAGTCAGGTACTGGACAAACTCGAGGTTTCGGGTGACGATAACCCCGCTATCAGTAGCGGGCTGATCCAGCGCCTGCGTGGCTTGACCCGCCAGACACCGTGATTGGCGCCGGGGCCGCAGTGACGGGCAAGCAGGCAAAAGAATTATCAAAAAAACAAGACAGATCAGAATACAGGACTCAAAGGAAACACGTTTTGAACAAACTTGTTCTTGGCTTCTTAACTGCATCGAGCCTGACACTGGCTCTTAGCGCCCACGCACAGACTTTGCGGGGATCGTCATCTTCAATTGAAAGGCAGAACAATCTGGCGGTGGCCTACGGGTTTACCTTCGTGCAGACCGCCCAGCACATGTCTCGCCTGGTAGAGGGTGGGCAACTGGTCCGCGTACTGCCCACCCAGAGTCTGACATTGCATGATGTCTCGTTTCCGTACGCTCGCGCTGGCGTCAAACTTTTCGTCAATCGCCTCAGTACCCAATACCGCAATGCCTGCGGTGAAAAACTGACGGTGACCAGCCTGTCGAGACCTATAGACCAACAGCCTCCCAATGCTGCCACCCGCTCCGTCCATCCGGCTGGCATGGCCGTGGATCTGCGTGTGCCCAGGGGCCGTCAATGCCGTTCCTGGCTGGAAAATACACTCTTATCCCTGGAAGCCAAGGGTGTGCTGGATGTAACCCGGGAAAGACGTCCACCCCATTATCATGTCGCGGTGTTTGTCGAGAGTTATGAAAGCTATGTAGCTTCGATGATTGGCGGCACCAGCCAGTACATTGTTCGGCGTGGTGATACCCTGTCAGAGATTTCCGCGCTGACTGGTATCAGTGTCGCCAGAATCAGAGCGGCCAACTCACTGAACGGGGACATGATTCGCGTGGGTCAGGAATTGCAGATCCCCACAACGGGAAGTGAAGGCACCGCGACATCGACTACCAGAGAGCTTGCCCGTGTCAGTCTGGTCAATCACAAGGTTAGGAAAGGTGACACCCTGTGGCGCATTGGCAACCAGTACGGCACCACGGTCGCCACCATCATGATGGAGAACAAGCTGGATGACGATACGCTTCAGGTCGGGCAGGAGCTGCGCATCCCCATTTCTCAGTAAGTCGTTGAGCCTCGCCCCCTGTCAGTCAGTGGCGGACCAGTAAATTATTTACTGGCCGCTCTCCACCAGTCCCTGCTCTTCCATTCGAGCTCCCCGCAGCAGATTCTGCATGGCGTAATTGCCCTCGTGGCAGGCGTACTCGTAAATCTGTCCATCCACCCTGGACATGGTGATCATGGCGGTAAACCGATCGGTAAAAGTGGCAGGGTCATCGACAGTGAATTCGTACTGCATAGTGAAAGGGCCCGTGCGCGTGAACCGCTCGATCAATAATTTATCACTGGAATCCCCATAGGCACCAAAGCTCTTGGTCAGGCTGTTGAAGTTCCGGGTTTCGACCACCAGGGTATCACCGTCCCAGTAGCCACGGGAGTCACCGGACCAGAGTCGCACCTTGTCATCCACATGCTCGCGACCGTCAAGAGGCACGACCCGTGCGGTGTGCACCATCTCGGTCATGATGACCGCCGTGTCCCGGTTCTGGAAAACCTGAATGTTGTTGTTGTAAAGATTCGGCGTGAACGGGGGGCCGGCATTGAATCCCATCAGGCAGCGCTCGGATAGGCCTCGGTCTTCCGGCCCGTCTTTGCCGATACCGCCAACAATAAATCGAACCGGGCGAACTCCGTCCACGTCGTTGCCAAGCCCGCCATTCACACGTGACACCCCCTCCCTGGGAGCCGGCAGACGGCCGTTTTCCGGGTAAATGATCAATGAGGTGCGATTATCCTGACCGCTGCCCATTTCCAGCCAGAAAGTGTTGTAACCATTGGCGCCGGCATTGTTCAGCGCCTGCAGACCAGCCTCCGTTTGAGCGGCCAGCGCTGCTATCTCTTCATCGGTGAAATAGGCTTTGTCGCCAAGGGCGGCCGGACGCTCCAGGGGAATGTTGGTGGCGAAGTTCCACACTCCCTGCAGATCCGGCTGTCCCCATTCGGTCCGGGGTGGTTCATAGGCTGCTTGCTGAGCCTGGGTGACAGCGCTTGCAACCGTAGCTGCCAGCGCGAAAACTCCGGCTGATAAACAGGGTCGATGTTTCATTTAATGCCCCACCGTTGGATGACTATCAGGACCCGCAGACTCGCTTTCATGGTCAGCGTCCTCCGGGTTTACTGCCTGATTGGCAACAGAATAAAAGTAATTGCGGGGCAAGTCCACCTGCCCGGAATCCTGCTGCTGTGAGGCTGGCAAACGCATCCGGAGCCTGTCAACGATTGCACTTACCTGGCAGCGCGGCCCAGGTACTGTTGAAAGATTCGCTCTACCGTATCAGCGGCGCCGGGTACGAAAGCGACAATCAGCACGGTAAGCAGCAGCGCCGCCGCAATACCCCAATAGAAACTCTTCATCATTACACTCCGGATCCGGTCAGTTTCTCGGCGCGGCTTCAAACAACCACACATCGCCGTTTTCAATTGCCGCCCGATCTGTCTGCGAGGGGTACTTACTGGTGATTGCTGCCGCGATACCGTCCAGTGCCTCGCCAGACTGGATTCGCCGCAGCTCCCGCTCATAACGTACCCCATTTATGCGGAACACCGCTCGACCATCCCGCTGCGCCTGCACCGGCCAACGTTTCCACAGGCACCCCACCGTACTGCCCATGTAGCCGGACCAGACGTAAAGTCTGCCTGCATACTCAACGGTCCAGATTCGGCGCGACAGCGGCGGGTCCAGCAATTGCATTTCAATGGTCGGCAGTGCGTTAACAAAACGCCAGTCGGGTTCCCTTCCGTCATGAAGCTCACCCGCAATCAGTGGGCCCCCGGAAAATACCCGATTAGGACCATCAGCAAATCTAGCCTTGGCGGCAGCCGTGGCAACTGCTGTGATCGGGATCAGCAGCAGACAAAGGATGACTATAAGTGCCTGTTTGATCATTCCCATGGTGTACCCCTCTGCCGGGCTTAAGAAAGCTCTGATTAACTGCAGCAAAATTCTGCGGTAGTCTGATGGAACTTGTTCCGTGAACTTCTGATTACTTACCGCAGAGTGCTGCAGTGAGAAATCAGAAGTTTTCTGGATAATACCCCTTAAGGGCAGCAAAAGCTTCCCATCTGGAAGCTCTGTCGGCGCCTGAACTCGTTTCGCTGAGAACAAATGCGTATACTGCTCCAGGCAGCTCCGTAAATCCGGGGCGATGGCGCATACCCGGCCAGCGATTGGCTATAACGGCATACATTCCGGATGGGCTGATAATGATAAATCTTCTGGCCAAGTGGGTCCTGACAGGCATCGCGGCCCTTGTATTGCTGCTCGGTGTCTCTTACGGCGCCATGCGCCTGCATGATGGTCCGGTCGAATTCTGGCCCTGGTTTACCATCAGTATAGGCGGGCCTTTCCGCAGCGGGGAGCTTTCTCCTTCGCCGGATAACTGGGATTTCATCCGCGACAGGGAAGAGATAGAAATTCAGACCCTGAACCCGGCCACCTCGCGCACAGTCTGGGTACCGGTAGTGGATGGCAGGCTTTATATTGTCAGTGGCTACATGACCTCCACCCTCGGCCAGCTCTGGAAGCAGTGGCCCACTTACCTGGCCGAGGACAATCGGATTCTTATCCGGGTCGATGACAGGATTTACCCCCAGCGGCTGAACCGCATAACTGAGGGCCCGATCGCGGCCCGGGTAATGTCAGAAGTAATCCGCAAATACGCCGGCGGCCCGGATCAGCTCAACCCGGCGGCAGGACAGGCTGTGACCAGCGGGTCAGTCTGGTTATTCGAGGTTATTGACCGCTAGCCCGCTCCATCGACACACCGGACTGCCGGATTGATTATTGTCTGAGGAATTTGTTTTACCTACCCGTCAAGAGAACCGTCATGAACAAGTCTTTCGCTACACTACTACTGATACTTGCCTGCTTACCATTCACTGTCGCCGCGCAAAATGCGACAGATTGCCAGGACTCCCTGGACTGTAAATCATCCTGGCTGGGTACTACCGAAGCCCAGCGTCAAGCCATTTTCGACTTCGCTGACAACTACAAGGATTTTATCCATCGGGCGCGAACGGAGCTGAGCTTCGTGACCGAAGCGGTGGCGTTTGCCGAGGCCAATGGCTTTAGCCAGTGGAATGACCGGTCTTTCGCCACTCCCGGGGCTCGCTACTACGAGGTCAACCGGGACCGGACCATCAGCCTGATGATCATTGGCCGCCGCTCCATGACGGAAGGCTTTCACATCATCGGTTCCCACATCGACTCACCACGGCTGGAACTGAAAGGCCGCCCGCTCTATCAGAACAGTGAATTCGCCCTGTTCCAGACCAACTACCACGGCGGTATAAAATTCCACCAGTGGACCAACCTGCCCCTGGCGCTGCTGGGTCGAATCGACAAAAAGGACGGCACTGTGGTCAACATCTCAATCGGTCTTGATCCCGATGATCCGGTATTCATGATCCCGGAGCTGTCGCCGCACGTCGATCGGGGCCGCGGCAGCCAGCGCCTCGATGAGTTTCTCGGCCCTGAAGACCTGGATCCGGTCATCGGCCATATTCCCGGTATGGCCGGCGAAGAGGTACGTCAGCAGATCCTTACGTACCTGGGAGAAACCTATGGCATTACTGCTGCCGACCTGGTGTCTGCGGAGCTGTCGCTGGTGCCTGCCGGCGCACCGAGAGATATGGGGTTCGATCGTGGCCTGATCGCGGCCTATGGCCAGGACGACCGACTTGCCGCTTACACCAGCATGCGCGCCCTGGCAGAGGTTGAAATCCCTGAATACACGGCGGTTGCTTACCTGGTGGACAACGAAGAAGTGGGCAATCGCAACAACACCGGTGCCGGGTCGGACTACTACACCGACCTGCTGTCCCGGCTGCTGCTGGCGGAGCTCGGCGACAGTTACCGCGAACCCCATCTGCGCACCGCCATGCGCAATACCCGGTTTGTTTCCATCGATGTTAATCCAGGCATTAACCCCATGAACCCGGGTGCCTGGGAAATCGGCAATGCCCCCAAACTGGGTTACGGCGTCAATCTGAAGTTGTACGGCCAGGGCAATAACGCCAACTCTGAGTTTATCGCCTGGACCCGCGCTTTGCTGGATGCCAACCAGGTGCCCTGGCAGACCTCCACCTATAAAGTGGGCAGCGCCGGCGGGGGGACTATCGGCGGCATTTTCTCCTCCCAGAACAATGAGGTGATCGACTTTGGCGTACCGTTGCTCTCTATCCATACGCCCTTCGCGGTCAGCTCCAAAATCGATGTGTATAACCTGTACCGGGCGGCGGCGGCATTCTATCAATTTACCGAGTAACCCGGCAGGCTGATCCAAAGGCCCGCTGAACTGGACAAATCCCGACGCAGGGAATAACGTTTCAGCCAGCGCCTTAATCGCACATCCTGAAAACAATAATTTAACGAGGATCGATGATGTCCGTAGCCCGTTACCCCCTAGCCCTGGCCTCTGTGCTGGCGATCTGCCTGAACACAATCACCACCTCGGCGCAAGCGCCACTGGCGGACTACAGCCCGGTGACCGACGCCCGGCTGGTGAACCCGGAAGACCACAACTGGCTGTCTTACCGGGGCACTCTGGATGGCTGGGGGTACAGTCCTCTGGACCAGATAGACGCGGACAATGTGCGCGAACTGCTGCCCGTCTGGACCTTCTCAACCGGTGTTCTGGGCGGCCACGAGGCGCCACCGATAGTGAATGACGGGGTTATGTTTGTCACCACCCCCCAGAACCTGGTTTACGCGCTTGATGCGGCGAGTGGCGATCTCTTGTGGCGGTATCAGCACGATCTGCCCCAGAGCCTCATCGCCTTCCACAGAACCAACCGCGGCGTGGCACTTTATGGTGATAAGGTCTATACGGCGACTCTGGATGCCCGCGTCATTGCGCTGGATGCCCGAACCGGTCAGAAAGTCTGGGATACTCCGGTGCAGGACAACAGCTTCGGTTATTACATCACCATGGCCCCGCTGGCTATCGATGGCAAAATCATGGTGGGCGCCTCGGGCGGCGAGCTGGGCATCCGCGGTTTTGTGGTCGCCCTGGATGCCGAGTCCGGTGAAGAACTCTGGAGGACTTACACGGTACCCTCCCCCGGGGAACCCGGCAATGAAACCTGGCCAGGCGAATCCTGGCGTACCGGCGGAGCCGCCGTGTGGGTTCCCGGGCACTATGACCCGGAATTGGGCCTGGCGTATTTTGGCACCGGAAACCCTGGCCCGTGGATCGGCGACCAGCGGCCCGGCGACAACCTGTATACCAATTCCGTGCTGGCCCTGGATGTGGACAGTGGTGCCATTCGTGCCCATCACCAATACCACTGGAACGGCTCCTGGGACTGGGACGAGGTGTCCACGCCTATCCTGATGCCGGTGGAAAGAAGCGGTCGGGAAATCAACGCCCTGGTGCACCCGGGAAGGAACGGCTACCTGTGGTTACTGGAACGGCAGGCCGATCGGATCGGTTTTATCGACGCGGTGCCTTATGTCTACCAGGATGCGTTCCTCAGCATCGATCCGGAAACCGGCCGACCGACCTACGACCCGGAACACAAGCCAACCTCTGATGGCAGCACCACGTCATTCTGTCCATCCTTATGGGGTGGAAAAGACTGGCCTCCGGCCGCCTACAACCCTGAAACCGGGCTGGTATATATCCCGGCCAACGACAATCACTGCGGTGCGATTCAGGGTCGTGAAGTGACCTACATGCCGGGCAGTTCCTATACCGGCGCCCGCACGGAGTTCACCCTGCGCGAAGGAGCCGACCACATCGGTGAAATCCAGGCCTGGAACATGAACACCGGAGAGGAAGTCTGGACCCGTGAGTTTGAATCCCATAACTGGGGCGGCATACTTACAACGGGCGGCAACCTGATCTTCAGCGGCGGTACTACGGACCGTTACTTCCGCGCCCACGACGCCAGCACCGGGGAGGAACTGTGGAGTTTCCGCACCAACTCGGGAATCATCGGCGTACCCTCAACCTTCTCAGTGGGCGGTAAACAGTACGTAGCCGTGCAGTCCGGCTGGGGAGTTGATGCCGCCGGCATGACCGGTCGCGTCGACCAGATTCGCGGTACCCGTACATTTGTGCCTCAAGGTGGCGTCATCTGGGTATTTGCTTTGCCTTGATGGGCTCCATCCAGTTGCGCTCCGACCGCAAGACCTTTTATTCTTGCGGTCCTGACAAACAGGGAAAAAATAATATGAATAATCCCCTCACCCGCTGTTTTGCTCTCGCCCTGGTCCAGTCATCTCTGGCCATGGTCACACTGGGAGCGACCGCCCAGTCCTTGCTGGAGGAGTATACGCCGGTCACCTACGCTGAACTGGAAAGCCCTCCCGCCAGCGACTGGCTGATGTGGCGTGGCACACAGAATCACTGGGGGTACAGCCCCCTTGACCAGATCAACAAGGACAATGTCGACAGCCTGCGCCTGGCCTGGGCCTGGACCATGGCACCCGGCCTGCAGGAAACCACGCCGCTGGTGCACGACGGCGTAATGTTTCTGCCCCAGGCCTGTGACTTTATTGAAGCCGTGGACGCCACCAACGGCACATTGCTATGGGAGTACCGACGCCCGGAAGTGGATCACGTGGCACCTTTGGCATGCGCTAACCGCAATGGGACCCTGTATGGCGACAGGCTGTACCTGGCGACCCGTGATGCCTACCTGATCGCATTGGACGTACGCAGCGGCGAAGTGATCTGGGAAAGGCAGATGGGCGATTGGACCGTGGGCCAGCACTATTCCGGTGGGCCACAGATTCTGGACGGCAAACTGGTCGCCGGTATGTCCGGTTGCTACTACATCAATACCTTCTGCTGGGTCTCCGCCCATGACCCTGAAACCGGCGAGGAGCTGTGGCGGACCAACACTGTTCCCCGCGTGGGAGAACCGAACGGGGAAACCTGGGGCGATGTGCCCGACGAGCGCCGCCGCGGTGGCTCTGCCTGGATGCCCCCCAGCTATGATCCGGAGCTGGATCTGATTTACATCGGAGTTGGTGTACCGATTCCCTGGGGAGATATCCAGCGCCAGACCGACGGCGGGGATGTTCTTTACACCAACTCCACCCTGGCCCTGCGTGCCGATACCGGTGAAATTGCCTGGTATTTTCAGCACATTCCCGGCGGCAACTGGGACCTCGATCACCCGTTTGGACGCCTCGTAGTCGAGTCCGAAGTAACGCCCAACGCAGAGGCTGTATCCTGGATCAACCCGAATATCGAATCCAGCGCCCGTCGCAAGGTCATCACCGGCGTGCCCGGCAAAACCGGAATCATCTGGACCCTGGACGCCGCTACCGGCGAATTTCTCTGGGCCAGGGAAACCAATTACCAGAACGTCATAGTCGGAGTCGACATCGAGGGACACAAAGGCATTACCAATGCGGATCTTTACTACACCGAGATCCGGCAGCGGAAAACCATCTGCCCCACCACCCGCGGCGGTATCAACTGGAATTCGATCGCCTACAGCCCTCAGACCAATGCTGTCTATACGCCCACCAACAACGCCTGTATGGAACAATACCTGAATCCGGTGGAGCCGACCGTTGGCCTGCACCATCGCTCTGCCACCAGCCTGGTGGTCGCAACACCCGGCCTTGAAGACCAGGTCGGCCTGCTCTCTGCCGTCGATGTAGCCACTGGCGAGGCCAAGTGGATTCACCGGCAGCGAGCCGGTATTGGCGGCTCGGTGTTGACCACCGGTGGCGGCCTGGTTTTTGTTACCGATGACGCGCGGCGCTTTCGCGCATTCGATGCCGACACGGGCGAGATCCTCTGGGAGCAATTGCTGAATTCGACGGCAGGAGGATTCCCGGTTTCCTACAGTGTCGACGGCGTGCAATATATCGCCATCGCGGCCGGTGGCGGCGTCACCTACCGCAATCTGACTCCCGAACTGCGGCAGCGTAGCGGGGGCAACACCCTGTTCGTGTTCCGTTTACCGTGACAGAGTCTGAGGGGCAGAAGGCATAATGATTTACCGGTTGGGAGACAAACGGGTTGAAATCGTCGGCGCGGATTATTTTGTCGCCGACAACGCGACGGTCGTAGGCCTGGTAAGACTGGAAAATAATACCAGCGTCTGGTTCAACGCCGTGATTCGCGGCGATAACGAACTCATTACGGTCGGCGAAAATTCAAACATTCAGGACGGTGCAGTGCTGCATACCGACCCCGGCATCCCCTTAACCATAGGCCGCAATGTCACAGTCGGTCACCAGGTGGTGCTGCACGGTTGTACGATAGGCGACAACTCATTGATCGGTATTGGGTCAATCATTCTCAACGGTGCCAGAATCGGTAAAAACTGCCTGATAGGTGCTAACAGCCTGGTTACCGAGAACAAAGAGATCCCCGATGGCTCCCTGGTAATGGGTGCCCCCGCCAGGGTGGTAAAAGCTCTGTCGCCAGAGCAGCAGGCAAGGCTTGCTGACAGCGCTGACAGTTACGTGAAAAACTTCAAACGCTTCAAAAAATCACTGCAACCGGACCCGCGTTGACCAGCGCCCGATTCAAGAAAAAGCAGAGATACTCTTCCTGTTAATCAAGTCAGCTCTGAGATGCTGACTGTAACCACGGAGACAGGCTTTCCTGCATCTACGCGCAAGCGCAAGAGAGGATCCTGCCTTTTGACTTTTGTTCATCACTTGCCCCAATGCATCGTTGCAGGCGACCGGGGATCCCTTCCGCAGCAGGCAGGTACCGGGCCTGAAGATCAGAATTTTCCGCTGGCATGAATCACAGCTTCTGGCGCGAACACAGTGCCTGTCCTGTGCGACCAGGCCAGCAGCCTGCCTGCCCACCCTGCAATCGCGCCTGGCGTTTGCCCTGTTACCTTTACTGGTCTCTCCAGCAGCCCCATTGACCGGTTGAAATAGACAATATTTAAGAATCCTTCTATGCTCACGAGGATGCCATTTTTTCCACTCTCCTCAAAGGTCACACAACCATGCAGATTTTTCGTGCTGGATTCTGGCTGCTGCTCAGTCTGATTGCCTGTAACGCGGTGGCGCAGGACCGCTATGACATCATCATTCGGGATGGCAGATTGATAGACGGTGCCGGGAATCCCTGGTTCAAGGCTGATATCGGGATCCGCGCCGATCGTATCGAAAAAATCGGAGACTTGTCGGACGCCGGCGCCGACACAGTAATCAATGCCAGCGGACTTACGGTAGCCCCTGGTTTCATCGACCCTCATACCCACGCCCTGCGCGGCATCTTCGATGTACCCACGGCGGAAAGCTCACTGCTGCAGGGCGTCACCACCCTGACCGAAGGCAATGACGGCAGCTCGCCCTTCCCTGTCGGCGAGCACTATCGACAGATCGAGGAACTGGGAATCAGCCCGAACTGGGCCGTCTTTGTGGGCCAGGGAACGGTCAGAAACCTGGTAATCGGGCCCGAAGACCGCGACGCAACGGCCCCGGAGTTGCAGCGCATGAAAGACATGGTGGCCGAAGCGATGGAACAGGGAGCGCTGGGGATTTCCACCGGTCTGTTTTATGTACCGGGCAGTTTCACTCCTACCGAGGAGATTATTGAATTGTCCCGGGTCGCCGCAGAGTACGGTGGCATCTACATTTCCCATATGCGCGAGGAAGCCTACCAGCTGCTCGACTCCGTCGAGGAAACGATCCGCATCGGCGAGGAAGCCGCTATCCCGGTGCAGATAACCCATCATAAAGTCATCGGTGTGGAGAACTGGGGAAAGTCCGCAGATTCTCTCAGACTGGTCGATGAGGCGCGGGCGCGGGGCATCGATGTCACCGTTGACCAATACCCGTACACGGCCTCCCAGACCGGCATCACGGCGCTGATTCCTCAATGGGCGCAGGAAGGCGGCAACGACAGGATGCTGGCCCGGATCGACAGCCAGGAGACCCGCCAGACCGTCAAGGACGCCATCGTCGATAAGATTCTTTACGACCGTGGGGGCGGCCACCCCCGCAACGTGTTTATCTCCCGCAACACCTGGGACCGTTCCATGGAGGGCAAAAACCTGGCTGATCTGGCAATCGAAAAAGGCCTGGAGCCCACACCGGAAAACGCCGCGGAAATTGTGTTCGAAATCGTCAAGGGCGGCGGTGCGAGCGCCGTCTATCACGCCATAGGCCCGGAGGACGTCGATCGGATCATGCAACACCCCGCTGTCGCAATCGGCTCCGATGGCCCGCTGGGGGTTTTTGGCGTCGGCGCGCCACACCCGCGTCAATACGGCACATTCGCCCGGGTACTCGGGTATTACGTCAGGGAGCGTGGGGTGATTTCCCTGGAAGAAGCGATCCGTAAAATGACCAGCATGACTGCCCAACGGCTCAGCATCCGTGACCGCGGGCTGCTGGCAGAGGGCTTTTATGCAGATATAGCCATCTTCGATGCCGACGAAGTAGCCGACCGGGCCACCTTCGAGGACCCCCATCAGTACGCGGTAGGCATGAAGTTTGTGCTGGTGAACGGCGAGCTGGTGGTCGCCGATGGCAGGCATACCGGCCGACGACCGGGAAAGATACTGCATGGGCCAGGATACACAGGCAATTAGAGGCTCTCAGACCAGCGTGGGGGTCAGTGCCGTCCCACGGAGATCCACAGGCAACAGACAGCAGGCCACTGCCAGGCCTTTACCAGGAGCTATAATCATGAAAAAAATCGCGCTCTCACTTTTGTTTATCGTGCTGGCCCCCGGCACAGGAGCACAATCGCCTGCACCCGCAATCCCCCCTGTGGCAACCGATGTTACAGCAGAAGAAATTGCCAAATTTATTGATGCGCTTCCCAAGGACCGGGTAAGTGATCGACCGATAAGGAATGTCGAAGTAACCGGAGACTACCGGGTCGGCGTTTACGGAGTATTCCGACCCAGGGAGCTTCCCGGGGGCTCGAATCTACACCAGGTGAACACGACCGAGATTTACTACATGCTGAGCGGCTATGCGACTCTGGTGACAGGTGGCACCATGACCGAGGCACGTCAGGAAAACGAAACCTGGGTGCGCGGGACAGCCATCGAAAACGGCGTCAGTCGCCGGGTAGTCCCCGGTGATGTCATAATTATTCCGGGGCATACACCGCACTGGTTCAGTGAACTCGAAACCGACATTTCCTACCTGATCTTCAGACCTGATCCCGACAACAGGATACCGCTGACGGACTGAATCTGACTCTCGGCCTCTGAGACAGACAATCTCTGCCGGGCCAGTGACTGCCCGGTATTGGCTCCGGGCCTTTGTATCCATGACGACTTCGAGGGGTCTCACTCTTCAGGACACGGGGAAAGCCAACTTGCGTCAGGTAGCGGTTTGCGCTGGGTCAGCTTTCCAGCTCCCAGCACTCGACAACAGGCCTCTTCTGTAGTTGAATGCTAGAAGAGGCGGCTGAGTTGCCAGATTTTTTACTGTAAAATCAGCCGTGTAGCTGAAAAAACCATTTTTTGAACCAGAAAAGCCAGACGAGGCAAGACTATGAGAGAGGATTCCAAACTGCTGAACCGGCGACGCCGTTTCCTGACCGGCGTAGGTGTGGTTGCTACTGGCGCCACCCTGGCTGCAACGGCCCGGGCGGCTGATAATCACGCACAACATCACGGTAGCGCCGGTTTTACCCCGGCACGCCACGAGCAGGATGCCTGGATGGATGAGCTGCCTGGCACCCACCGGGCATTTATTGACTCCTCCCGCGGTGCCGGCGGCGCCGATGCGCTGAACTACGCCAATAATATCCTGACAGGGCATAGCGAAGTGTATGGTGGCAGTGATGCTGACTACGCCATGATTGTCTGCTTCAGGCACATGTCTACCCCGCTTGGTTACAATGACGCCATCTGGGCGAAATACGGTGAGGGCTTAAGCCGTTTCGTCGGTCTCACTGCGCCAGGCAGCGATCAGCCCCTGGCAGTAAATCCGATGAACATTGAGCAGGCCGCTTATGGCAACCGTGGGACTACGTTGGCAACGTTGGCCGGCAAAGGTGTACAGTTTGCAATCTGCAGCCGGGCGACCCAGGCTGTAGCCGGCATGCTGGCCCGCTCCAGTAGCAGCTCGTTCGAAGAGATACACCAGGAGCTTATCAGCAACAATATTCCCAACAGCCGTTTTGTGCCGGCCGGCGTGCTGGCTGCGACCCGCGCCCAGGAATACGGTTACAGCCTGCTGTTCGCTGCGGGCTGAGGGAGGGCAAGCAAACCAAGGCTTCCGCCCCCTGATCAGGCATCTCTGTGGATGGAATGTCTGATCAGGGGTCTCCTCACCCTTAATCAGAGACTCCTTAAAAGCATCCTTCCCCCAAAGCACCCTTCCGAGGGCCGTGGCTCAGCGGTCTCCGGACACTTCCAGATTCCGATAGTACTCACGAATTGGTCCGAATGGGCCAAGGCGATGCTGCTCGAGCGGGAACTGATCCGCATAAGGCGGGTAAGGGCTGTCAACCGGCTTGTTGGTAAGGTCAGGATAATCCAATTCCAGATTGGCCCTTTGAGGACGCTCGTGAGAATTGACATAGGCTGCCACATCGAAAGCCTGAGCGTCGGTAAGGTCGGGTTGTCCAAGAGGCATTCTTGCCTTGATGAAGCGGGCCGCAGTCAACAGCCGCGTCATACCCGCACCATTGTTGAAACTGTCCGGGCCCCACAGCGGTGGAAACAGGTAACCCTCAGCCATGTCTGTTGAAGCCGGCAATCCCTCTCCGTCGTCGCCGTGACAAACCTGGCAGCGCTCTTTATAGACAATTTCTCCCGCGGCCACGTCAGCCGCCCGGTCTGGCTCGACAAACACCGGCGGCTCGCCGGACTGGCGTCGGGTTTCCCCCATAAGTCCAAACTGGTTATAGAGGTTATTGATATACAATTCCATGGAGCGTATCTCCAGGCTGTCTCGCGCCAACTCGCGGCCATTCATGCTGCGGGTCATACAGCCGTTGATGCGGTCCCGAAGATCCCGCTCCCCACCGTCCCGGCCAGAAAACCGTGGATAGCTGGCGGCGGACTGAAGCAGAGACAGGGTGCCTGGCCGCGTTCCAGCCTCCAGGTGGCAGGACGCACAATCCATGTTGGTGCCTGAATAACGCATCGCCGGGTCCTCGTGCCCGGGGCCCATCAGCGCCGCAGTTTCCCTTATCAGGCGCCGCCCGTATTCGACACTGGGCTCCGGACTGGAGTCCGACACCGGGGCCGGACGCAACAACAGGACTCCGGCGATGACACCAACACCCAATACCGTGCTGACCAATAAAGCCAGTACGGTGCTGCCTGATTGCCGGCCTGTTGTGCTGCTTGATGGATTCATGGGCGTTCCTCGGCGTGGGATTCTGCCTTTGTCGGCTGCAGCAGGCGGTCATAATGCTGCAATTGTTGCTGAAAACCGTATTTGGGCTGTTCGATACGTGCACGCCACCCGGGCCGTAGCACATAAACCAGAACAAACACGGCTGCCATTAACAGCGTCAGCAGGACGATTACTGAACTTATCACTACTGCCCTCCTCCTGATCCGGTTCGCTGGTATAAAGACGACAGGTAGTGGCTGACAGCCAGCATATCACTGTCGGTAAGTCGATCGCCCCAGGGCGCCATGGACGTGCCAGGCACCCCGTTGCGCAAAATTCTGAGGCTCTCCTCCAGACTCAGTCGCTCCCGGGTAAAATCGGTCGGAGCGATGGGAATAGGCAAACTCGCCGCCGCGAACCCATTCCCATCGCCCGCATCCCCATGGCACTCTGCACAGTGGGCCGAATACACCGCCTGGCCCGCCAGAATCTGCACGGTCTCTCCCGGTGAATCGTTCACCGAGCTTATCGATTGCACCACCGCAGCCAGGAGCGCCAGCTCTTCCAGGCTGCGATCACGCCAGGCCGGCATGGCGCTGTTGTGCACGCCGTTCCAGAGAATATCGGCCAGTAAATCCGCCCGGTACTCATGCGCCGCCAGGTTGACCGGCGCCGGCTGCAGCCACGCCGCGGCCAATCCGTCACCAAGCCCCTCGTCGCCATGGCAGCCGCTGCAGTTGTCCTGCCATAGCTGCAGACCTCTGTCAGTGACCGGCTGCTCGACCAGGCGGGGTGCGTCGCCACGGGGCCGGGTGCGCGCGGCATGGGCGTTCAGTTCTGTCGCCCCCAGAGACATCTGCGCCCACTGATCATCAGGCAGCGCCTGGCGACCCCTGGCGTCACCCTCCGGCCACGCCAGTTCCCGGGCCCGACCGAGGGTTTCCAGATACGCCACCAGGTCCTGCGCTTGCTGCCGGGGACGAAGCGGTGAGCCCTCGAAAAACTCCGGGTAGGCCGGCATGATGGATTGAGGTACCACACTGCGCGGAGCATACAGATGTGCCAGCTGCCATTGCCTGGTCCTGGTATTACCAGCGCGCGACAGGTCCGGGCCTATGCGGCGGGTGCCGAGCATATGGGGGAAGTCAAAGCGCCCCTCCCAGGCCAGGGTGGGTGCACCGAAGCGCTGCATGTCCGCCGCCGTATAGCGGATCTGCTGGGTATGGCAATAGGCGCAGCCTTCCCGGGCATAGATGTCACGCCCTCGCAGTTCCGATGGCGTAAGGGGCAGTTCCTGCGCGGGCCCGAGCACTGCTGTCTGTCGCTCCAACACTGCGCGCGGCAAGACGCCCAGCAAAGACACGGAAAATACAAAGAAAGCCACTCCTGCCACCGATGCGACAATATAAGACAGGCGCAGGGCCCGGGAGGGATCCTGCATGGGGGAATGGGTGTCTACACTGGCCTGCTCGGGACCCAGAGCCCGTCGTGTCACCTCGGCAGCACTGACACCCGCACCGCGGGGCCCGACCAGCAGCCCATAAAAGAGCATTACGAAGCCGGCCGCGACCGGCACCGCCGAGAGACTGCGAAAAACCCAGTAAGGTCGGGACGCGCGAACCGATTCAAGCCAGGGTGCGCCATCCAGCCACAGGCCGCCCTGCACCAGCCCGGCGACCGTCAGGTCAACCACCATCAGAGTAATGCCCACTACCAGCAGCCCGTAGGCCCAGTCGATGGCGCGGGCGTTATAAGGCGCATCAGGGATCCGCTGCCAGGCATGAAGTATGGCGGCAATACCGGCAAAGGTGGCAAACCCCAACATCGCCAGATGTGAGTGTCCGATAACGAAATCGGTAAAGTGTATGGCCTGACTGAAACTCATATTGGCCTGCAGGGAACCCTGCAGGCTGACTATCAGATAAAAAACCACCGACATGGAGGCGAAACGCAGCGCCGGCTCGGCCGGTATCAGGCCCGCTCCACGCTGGGATAGCATCAGATTGCTGACCACGATCACCACCACCGCGCCAAGCAGAAAAGAGGCCAGAATGGCGGTAGTCTGGGCAGCCATGGGTATGACAGAAAAAATATAGTGATGTATGCCGTTCAGCGGGTATAAGAAGAACAGCCCCCAGAACCCCAGCATGGAAAGGAAATGGGAAAAAATCGGCCGACCGGTACTGGCCGGAATGACGAAATAAAGAATAGCCAGTGCCAGCGGGGTCACAAACAGGCCGACCGCATCGTGAATCCACAAACCACTGAATGCTGCGCCGGCCGCTCCCGGTACCAGCTCAGGAACAATATTGCCCATCGGGTAGGACAGCAGGGTAAACACCAGAGCGCCGATAATGTACCAGCTTGAAACATACAGGTTTTCAAAACCGCGCTGAAAGAAGGGTGGGAGAAACTGGATAGCTGCCAGGATAAAGGCAACGATTACCAGCAGATCGACAGGCAGGGGAAATTCAGCCCATTCCAGCGGCTGACTCACGCCGGCCAGTACCAGCACCCAGCCAGGCAGCATAACGGCGAAGTTCCAGATCCCGAACAACCACAATCCGAGGCGCCGACTGGTCACCTGGCGGCCGCTGAGGATAGGCACGGCATGATAGAGAAAGGCGAGAAAGGCATTACCCAGCCAGCCCAGCATAATGCCCTGGGTATGGGCATACCTCAGACGCCCCCAACTGGGTAGCAGGCCGGCGAAATCCGGCAGGAAAAACTGCAGTGAGACTACAATACCGAATAACACGGCCAGCAGCAGTGTCGCAAAAGCCGCCAGGCTGTGCGCCCGCACCAGCCAGGTGTCAACCTGGCTGGACTGATTGATTGCTGTGGGCTGCTCAATCAGCCCGCTGGTTGATTCCTGCAATGTTCTCTCGCCTTTTTTTGGTAAGAATCCGGTTTTTATTTGCACCGGGTTATAAATGATTTTCCCTAACCCGGATTATAGCCAAGCTGCAACCATTGAGCAGCAAATTCTGCGGCCATTCAGTGCACCTTGCTTCGGCTGCTCGATGTGTCAGGCAGGTAATTTGATCCAGAAGGGTCCGTGATTTATAGTGCCGCCATGCCAGCATCAGCGACGGAAAAGCAATTCGAGGATTTCATTGAACAGGCCTACTCCAGGACCTGGAGTGAAAGAAACGAACTTCTGAAGGCCATGGAAGATCAGTATGCCCAAGTCAGCCGCAGCAGCCAGCAGGCTGTCCTGCTGGGCTTTGCCCTGGCTAAGGTGAGCGATGATCTTGGCGATACCGAGCGCTGCTTCAGCTACCTGGAGGAAGCAAACTGGCACCACAGGCGAGGCAAGACCGATAACCTGGCCGACGCCAGAAGTACGGTTGCCCGGGTACGGGAAATTTTCTCCGCTCAACCGGTACAACCCCTGGAAATGGCCAATTCACTGAAACCAATCTTTATAGTGGGCATGCCGAGATCCGGCACAAGCCTGGTTGAGCAGATCCTGGCCTCCCACTCGAAGGTCTATGGCGGAGGCGAACTGAAAGCCATGGGGCAGTGGTGCTTCGGCTTCGTCAAACTGTTCACCGACTATCATCCTCGCGTGGCATTGAATGACTACCTCCCGCAACTGCAAGAACACTACCTGCAGCAAATCCGGCAGTTGACTGACAACCAGATCGTCACGGATAAAATGCCGGTCAATTTTCTGTGGCTCGGTTTCATCCTTTCCGCCTTTCCTGACGCCATCATCGTGCATACCGAACGCGAGCCCATGGCTGTCTGCTGGTCCCTCTACAAGACGGCGTTTGCCGGCACGTCGAATGGCTACGCCTGCGATCTGCGCGACATAGGAGAATTTTATCGCCTGTATAACGAGCTGATGAAGTTCTGGAAAGAACGTCACGGCACACAGATCTATGACCTGAACTACGAACAGCTGACCACCAGCCAGGGAGAAGAAACCAGAAGGTTACTGACTCACTGCGGCATCGAATGGGAACCAGCCTGTCTGGAGTTCTACAACAATCCCAGGGAGGTTCAAACGGTCAGCAGGAATCAGGTGAAGCTGCCTATGTACCAGGGGAGTTCCCGAGCCTGGGAGCGATATGAGCGCCACCTGGATCCATTGAAAAAAATACTCGAACCGATACTCTCGTGAGTGCTAACGGATTGCATACAGATTCAGAAACAGTGTTTGCTTAAACCGATTGACCTGCGCACTCGTACCCGTTTTATTGACCAGACAGCCTGTAAGCCAGGCTCCCGAACAGGAATCCCAAAATGCTCAAGTTTTCTGGATTTAGCGCACTATTGTTCATCATCGGGCTGCTTGCAGGTTGTGGCATCGCGGCACAAACCGCACTCGATGCAGAGCTCGGTGAAGCCGACCCTGCCCGCTATGATCAGCCATTGACCAGTGGAAGTGTGGACTTCTGGAGCGAGGTCAATCCTGTTCTCGAGAAACGCTGCGTCGTCTGCCATGCCTGCTATGACGCACCTTGTCAGCTGAAGCTGAGCGCCTTCGAGGGTTTAACCCGGGGGGCATCCAAAAGTTTTGTCTACCATGGGTCAAGACTGCTGGCCGATGAGCCCTCCCGTCTTTTCATAGACGCCTCTTCAACGGCGCAATGGCGCCAGAAAGATTTTTTCCCGGTACTCAACGAGCGGGAAAATACCAGAGAGGCCAATCTGTCGGGCAGCGTGCTTGCTCAACAACTATTGCTGAAACAAGAGAATCCCTTGCCCGAGGCACGCATTCTCCCGGATACTTTTGATTTTCGCTTGAATCGGGACCAAGTGTGCCCGGCCATCGAAGAATACGACGATTATCGGACGGAGAAACCGCTCTGGGGCATGCCTTATGGATTGCCAGGGCTGCAGCCGGCTGAAACCGAGCTGGTGCTCGAGTGGATTGCCGAGGGTGCGCCTTTCCAGAACAGAAACCGGATTACTCCTGAGCTCCAGGCTCTGGTCAGCGAATGGGAAAGCTATTTCAACGGTGATTCTCTGAAAGCCAGGCTGGTGAACCGCTACCTTTACGAGCACTTGTTTCTTGCCAATCTCTATTTCAAAGAAAGTGCTGAGCCGGTTTTTTTCAATCTCGTCAGATCCACGACCCCTCCCGGCCAGCCGATTCGTATAGCCAATACACCCCTGCCAATTTCCGATCCCGGCATTGAGCGCGTCTATTACCGTCTGATGCCGGTTCGGGAAAGTATCTCCGTAAAGAACAACCTGCCCTACAGGCTCGACGCAGAAAGAAGAAATTTTTGGAATGAGCTGTTTTATGTGCCCGATTACGAAGTGACTGCTCTGCCCTCCTATGAGCTGGAACAATCATCCAATCCGTTTCTCACCTTCCGGGAACTGCCTTCCGAATCCCGCTATCGTTTCCTTCTGGACGAAGCACAATTCACCATCATGGGCTTCATCAAAGGACCGGTCTGCAGAGGCCAAACGGCGCTGAACGTGATCAATGACTATTTCTGGGTAACCTTTATCGACCCGACCAGCCCCTTTGCCGATGCCGCCCCGATTCTGGAGCACCTGGAGGCCATGCCTCTGCCCGCCAGTTCTGGAAGTACTGCCTTTCAAGTGAACTGGATCGAATATGCTCGCGACGAGAGAAACTACCTGACCGCGCGCCAGAATTACATTGAGGAAGAGCTTGCCGGAATACAGCCTGTCGGCATGGATCTGATCTGGGATGGGAACGGGCAGAATGACAATGCGGCGTTGACTATTTTTCGCCATTTCGACAGCGCCTCAGTGGTCAAAGGCTTGCTTGGCGATACTCCACAGACGACGTGGGTTATCGATTACCCTTTGCTCGAACGCATTCACTACCTGCTGGTAGCCGGTTTTGATGTCTATGGGAATGTCTCACACCAGCTGAACTCGCGCATTTACATGGATTTCCTCCGTATGGAAGGGGAATCCAACTTCCTCCTGTTTCTGCCAGCCGAAGCAAGCTCGCAAGCCTGGTCCACCTGGTATCGGGGCTCGGTTAATCCGGTCAGCGAATTCATCGCCGCCCACCGTCAGTTCAACAATGATCTTTCGACAACCGGATTATCTGCAGAGAACCCTTTGAGCGAAATGCACCAACGCCTCAGGGAACATCTGGCACCCGTACTGAGCAGTCATCATGGGTTGGAGAACGGATTTACCGGGCCGCGCGAACGAGACTTGCTCGCACAACTCGCCAGCACCAGAGGTGTCGCCGCATCGGTCTTACCTCAGACCCTGTTTATTCAGATTGCTGACCCCGACAGCGAAACGGCACATTACTACACTTTACTGACTAACAACGCTTACACAAATATTTCTCATCTGTTCAACAATGAGGAACGCCGCCTTCCAGAAGAGGACACCGTAAGCCTGGCCTATGACTTTATCGGCGCATATCCGGAAATTCTCGTACGGGTGACCATTGCCCAACTCGCGGATTTTGTAACGCAGGTGCAGGCTCTGGGTACAGAGGAGGATTACGGGAGACTGCTGGACGACTTTGGTATCCGCCGGTCGGATCCTGAATTCTGGCAAATTGCCGACGCTATGCACGAGGCATTCCTGACCCGCAATCCTGTCGAGGGTGGCCTTTTCGATTTCAATCGCCTGGAAAATCGTTAGAGATTTACAGCGAACCTCAATGCGGTACGCTGACGCCAGGCAACAGTCGACCGTTTGATGTCGCGCCGCCTGCTGACCGGTAAATGATCGGTACCTGAGTAAAAAACCCCGGATTGTGACCAATCCGGGGTTTTTAGAGTTCCAGCGCTCAGAGTAGTGCCGTCAGAGTACAGGCTTACTGACCACCAGTGCTATAGGCTGATAGGCATCAAAGGCTAACTGCCTTCCATAAACTCTACGTGAATCTCCAGCTCGATCTCATCGCCGACACCAAAACTGGTAAACCGATCGACGCCGAAGTCAGAGCGAAGAAATTCAGCACTGGCCGAAAAACCCAGTGTGTAGCTGCGAGTCAGGAAATTACGGCCACCACCATGAAAATCGATTTGCAGATTGACCGGAGCCGTGACACCGTGGAAAGTCAGATCGCCGGCGAATACAAACGAATTTTCCCCGGTTGCCTCAACAAACGAAGTGGTTCGATAGATCGCCTGGGGGTAAGTCTCCGCATCAAGCCAGCTACCGCCCCGCAGTTCTTCCTCGAACTCCGGCAGATTCACATCAATGGAGTTCATGTCCACAATCACTTCAAGACTGGAGTTCTCGATATTCTCCGGGTCAAAATCCAACGTCGCATCGAATTGAGTGAAACGGCCAATGAAAGTCGAAAAACCCAGGTGGTTTATCTTGAACAGCAATGCTGCGTGATCGGTATCCAGCGTGTAGGCACCCGAGCGCAGCTCTGCTATATCAGTTGTTTGGCCGGGCGTCAGGAGACGATCACACGACATCAGTAACGCCGAGCAGGCCAGGATCAGTGAAACCCGACCGATGTTGGAAAATAATCTGCTAGTCATCTAATTAACCTATCTAATTACTGCTGGATTGCGTAGACATCGACCTCAATGGTCACTTCGTTTGGAACTTCAGCGGTATTCGCCCAGTAACCCTGGCCCACGCCGTATTCAAGGCGCTGAATAGTCACTTCACTGGTCAGATGGAAACAGACCTGGCCATCACAGGTTTCCACATCAAGCATGAACGGAAAGCTGATTGGATGGGTCTGATCGCGGATAGTCAGTGTGCCGTCGGATACGAAAGAATTGGCAGACTGTACGCTGCAATTCTCGGCCGTAAAAGTGGCCGTCGGCCAGGTATCCACGTCAAACAGTTCATAGTCCAGCAGATAGTCTTTGACTTCCGGCGAATCAACATAGACATCGTTGATGGGAATAGTGACCTGAAATTCACAGGCACTGGGTCGTAATGGGTCGATGTCGAATGTCGCCTGGACGTTTCTGAACTCACCCTGAAAAGGTTCACTGCCGTACGAGTATTTGAAGATGACAAGGGACTGCGCCGGGTCAAGTTCCCAGTTGGCAGCGCGGGCCGGTAAGGAAGCCAGAACCAGAACCGAGGCCAGCATCAAGGTATGAGATAAAGTTCGCATGATGTATTTACTCCTGATCAATAAAATTACGGTAATGCGTAGGCGACCAGTTCAGCAGGCTGGCCTCCACCACCAACGAACATGGCTACATATTGCTTGCCTGCATGCTCATAGGTAAAAGGTAAACCGGACTGCAGGTTTGGCAATTCAATTTCTGCAATTCTTTCCCCGGTCTGCTTGTCCACAGCCCTGAAAATAGGCTGAGCCCCGGGACCGCCGGTTCCTTCCGCGACAAACAGCAGGGTCTTGGTCAACAGGACTCCCGCTCGCGTCGGGATGCCGGTGGCAGGGATGTCAACGCCCTCTAACAGGCGGTGATTGGCGAGGCGTTCAGGGGTATCGGCATTGGCGATCATCCACAGATGGTCACCGGTATTCATATCGATAGCCGTAACCCGACCGTAAGGCGGCTTGACGATCTCCAGGCCCTGGACCCGGGGTACCCGCACGCCGAACGCCGCGCTGTATTCGAGATCGGACTCCTCATCTTTCTGCAGTGACATCACCGCCAGTGCAGTACGGGACGGGACATAGAGGATTCCCGTTTCCGGATCCATGGCTGCCCCTTCCCAGTTGGCGCCGCCCGTAGCTGACGGTAAGGCCAACACGCCGCGGGTACCATCCGCGGCATCTGCCAGAGACGGGGGAGTGTAGACGCTGGGCGCCAGCCGGAAACCTTCAATGGCTTCCAGCGCCAGCGCGCGGATTTCCGGTGTCCAGTCGATCAGGTCATCCTCGGTAAAGCCCTGCCGGTCAAAAGGAGCCGGGCGGGTAGGAAAGGGCTGTGTAGGGGAGTACCACTCGCCGGGGACATCGCCAGCAGGGACAGGCCTTTCCTCGATAGGCCAGATCGGCTCACCGGTCTGACGATCAAAGGTGTAGACCCAGTTTTGCTTGGTTACCGACATCAGTATTTTGCGGCCGCTGGGCAGGTCGGCCAATACCGGCGCTGAAGGAATATCCCAGTCCCAGATATCATGGTGGGTTAACTGGTAGTGCCATTGGCGCTCACCGGTCTTGATGTCCAGCGCAACTATGGAATCTGAAAACAGGTTGTCGCCCGGGCGATCGCCACCGAAACGGTCACCGGTAGCGGACTCAACTGGCAGGTAAACCAGGCCGAGTTCAGGGTCGCCCGACATTGGTGCCCAGACACCGGCGTTACCGGTAAACTCGACACCCTGATCGAGCCAGGATTCGAATCCATACTCACCCCTTTCCGGAATGGTACGGAACGTCCACAGCAGCTCTCCGGTACGGGCATCGAAGCCACGCACGTCACCTTTGACGTTGGCCTTGGAACGGGGACGCATACCGACCCGGTGTGCCGCGCCTACCACGATCACATCGTTCATCACGAAGGGCGCAGCCGACAGACCGATATCCGGATACGGGAAGCGTGGATCATCGGCATTCCGCAGACCGACAAACAGATCAACAATGCCGTTGTCACCGAAATTCGGATCGGGGATACCTGTCTCTGCATCCAAAGAAACCAGGTGATAACCCGGGGTGACATCAATCACCCGGGATTCGTTGCCGTCGCTCCAGAAAGCGACACCCCGACCGGCGCCCTTGCGGGGCGCTTCGTCAAATCGCTCGCCTTCCTGCGGGCGCCACAACCACAAAACCTGTCCAGTTGTCGCATCCAGCGCCACCACGTTGCGGGTGCTGGCTATGTTGGCGTACAACACCCCATCAACCTCGAGGGGTGTTGAAGGATTGTTGAAGTCGGTGGTGGGACCAAAATTCTCTGTTGAAAAGCGCCAGGCCAGCTCGAGAGAGCCAACGTTTTCAGAATTAATCTGGTCAAGCGGCGAGTAACGTTGGGCAAATTCATTGCCATGGTATTGTGGCCAGTCACCTTCATAAACGCTGGTGCCTGTTTGGCCCCATGCCAGGGAAACGCAGGCTAGAGTGCCGGCGCTGACGATGAATGACGAAATCAATCGGTTTCTTGTTTTCATCTTGGACTCTCTCGATATTGTGTCTTTAATAGTGCGCGGTTATGGATTAATGCCAGCTTAACACCAGGGTACGGGGTAACTTGTGCGCGCAAATTCCCCAACTCGCCATTCCGTTCGCTGAAGAAGGCTACATCAATCGGCGATAACTCAGGTTTTACAGTAGCCAGAGATCGGGTCGCGAAGGATAACTAATCTGCTATCCACAAGCAAGCCCGATACGACAACCTGTTTGCATTTAACATAGATATTTCAATTAGTTAAAGACAACCAGGAGGGAATATTTTGTAATTCTTTGTAACTGGTAAAATTCACGCACCCGATTCAGCGGAACTGATTTACGTAAAAGAACACGAAACACCCGGGGACAGAACTTTCCCGGGAAGAGAAGACCAGTTACCTCCCCTGGTTGCCTGGATAACCGCGACCCGGAAACCGTCGGAATACCCGAGGACAGGCGCGGGTTCCCTGGCGCAAGCCCAGGTACAAGGTACTGGCAGTTGATGTCTGTAAACCAGTTGATTACACGTACACAAAGATCCACCACTCCGCCCCCTCTACAACCCCGGAAATCTCTCATTCCGGACCTGAGTAAGAAAATCATCCTATGCTGCCCTTCAAGGATAAATCTGTTGAATTCAAGTCATCTGGCGTTGAGAATCTCACCCCGAATGGCAGACATCCAGCACTAACGCTCGAGTTTCAGTCGTGGCAATGGCCCCCCCACGTCGTGTAACAATTTATCACTCGGATACTGTAACCCTGGTGATATCTTGAGAAGGGACCGGCCGACAGGTTAAGACTCACTGGCATCAGACATGTTCATGTCACGCATCAGTCGCATGTAACTGACAGGGAGAGGCTTGGATTTAAGGTCGTATTCCCGGCACCGTGTAACAACAGAGCTGGCATACTGCAATATAAGCGGACGAGAAATCAAAATTGACAAAAGCTGTCTCACGAAATTTTCTCCTGAATCGTTACAGCCTGCTATGCCAGAGGACTCGTCTGAAGGCCAGAGCATTGTGGTAATTGAGCAGAGGCTCCTTAGAGTTAATACAGTATAAAGAATGAATAAAATGTAGAGATCGTAAACCGCCCAGGGATAGGCTCTACAAAAAGTCGATTTTCAAAGCATTACATCAGCATCCGAGTCAGGGGCAGAACATACCGCTGATCGAAATGATGTTCCACAAGCAAGCTTGGAGACACCCAACAAATGAAACCACTAATTCTTCCTATATTTCCTGAACCAATCGTCGCTTATAACGACGTGGAAGTTGACCTGGAAAAAATTCACGGCTTGTATGACAAACAGGAGTGGAAAAGCACAAATTCTGAAGACAATGCTGATTATTTCCTGCAGATATCCAAAAATCTGAAAGTATTGGACGAAAATGCGAATTTAAAAAAGGCATTTGTAGACATTATCAACGACTACACAAAAAACGTAATGTTGTATGAGAATACCTTTTATATGACGACATCCTGGTTTACTAAAACCGAGAAAAACAAGATTTCGGTTTTACATAACCACGGCAACGCCATGTTCAGTGCGGTGTATTATTTTGATTTACCGGAAGGAAAAAAGTCGAAAATAACTTTTGAAAAGCCTGTCACCAATCAGTTTGATTTAAAGCCCACAACCTACAATGTTCTGAATGGCCCATCCTACGTTTTCGAACTGGGTAACGATACGGTATTAATATTCCCCTCCTATTTAAAACACAAAGTAAACCGGCATGAAAATGATGCAATCAGAAAATCATTAGCGATGAATTTTATACCCGAGGGTGTAATAGGCGTGGATACAAACGAAATATATCTGAGCGGACCACCTGACCACGAAACCAAGTAGGATTCTGGCTCAGCCAGAATCCGCGTCATATAACGCGTCAGCCTTACAGACCACCAAGGGCTGCCCCAAAGGGGTGAGGATTTCGCGCCCTCGCGAAATACGAATCACAAACGTGTCAGCGTTATGGACAGCCAAAGGCTGCCCCTGAGGGGTGAGGATTTCGGGCGCACACGAAATACGAATCACAAAACCCATCAGCCTTCTGCTCAGCCCAGGTCAGCCCAAAAGACCGACATTAGCAGCCCCCACCAGTCCCTGATAAAAGAGCCCATCCCCACTACTGATAACGTAAAATATTTTTCGCACATTTTTTTGAAGGGGGTGGCCCCGGTCTGTTAAAACTGTAATCGCCAAACCACAGTACAGACCATAAGGAAGCCACCCATGAAAAACGATAACACAAAACCTTTGAGCAAGGTGATACGTATCGACGAGAGCGAGATCCGCGGCCATCTGGATGAGATGGTTAGGGGAACCGTTGAAGAGACATTGAATGCCATGCTTGACGCTGAGGCTGATGATCTCTGCAATGCCCAGCGTTACGAGCACTCCCCGGACCGCATTGATTCCAGGGCCGGTAGCTACAAACGGAAACTCCACACGAAAGCCGGAGAAGTCGAGATCAAGGTGCCGAAATTGCGGAAGCAGACCTTTGAGACAGCAATAATTGAACGCTATCGACGCCGGGATATATCCATCGAGGAAGCCATTGTGCAGATGTACCTGGCTGGGGTTTCAGTTCGTCGCGTGGAAGATATTACTGAGGCGCTGTGGGGCACCCGGGTTTCGTCAGGCACGGTCTCCAATCTCAACAAGAAGGTCTATAAGCATATTGAACGCTGGCGTAGCCAGCCCCTTGAGGGGGATTTCGCCTACGTATATCTGGACGGGATCGTGCTCAAGCGCAGCTGGGGCGGCGAGGTGAAGAATGTCTCGGTGCTGGCGGCCATTGGTGTAGACAGTGACGGCTTCAGGCGCATTCTGGGCGTCTCTGAGGGGCATAAGGAAGACAAGTCCGGTTGGCTGGGCTTCCTCAAGGAGCTGAAGAAACGCGGATTGAAAGGCGTCAGGCTGTTTATCTCAGATGCCTGTCTGGGCCTGATCGAGTCACTTGCAGAGGTCTATCCGGACGCGGACTGGCAACGCTGTGCTGTTCATTTTTATCGCAATGTATTCTCCCATGTGCCTAGTGGCAGGGTCAGAGAGGTAGCGGCCATGCTGAAGGCCATTCACGCCCAGGAGAGTCGTGAGGCCGCTGAGAATAAGGCCAGGGATGTCGTTGAGAAATTAAAAGCGATGAAGCTCAAAGTGGCAGCAGAGCTGGTAGAGAACTCAATTCATGAAACTCTGACCTACTATGCTTATCCACCGCAGCATTGGCTGAAGCTGAAGACCAACAATCCGATGGAACGGCTGCTCAAGGAAGCTAGGCGCAGGACCAAGGTAGTCGGTGCTTTCCCGGATGGTCACTCTGCATTGATGCTGGTGGCTGCTAGGCTTCGGCATGTTTCTGCCACGTCTTGGGGAACCCGCAAGTACATGAACATGGAGTTGCTGAGGGAGATGGATCAGGAAGCAATACACTCAGCAGCCTAACCAAAAACCGGGACTGCCCCTGAAGAAAAAGTGCGAAACATTTTTGACACTACCCCACTACTCATGAGATGCCTGACTGAATGCGCAGCATTCAGGACGGCGAAGCCGCCCGAAGGGTGAGGATTCTGGCTTAGCCAGAATCCGAATCACAATGACGCGTTGCAACGCAACGCCGTCATTGCGCATCTAATAAAAAACCCCACCCGGCAACGCCGGATGGGGTTTGTTATTAGATGCCTGACAATGACCTACTCTCACATGGGGAAACCCCACACTACCATCGGCGCTGAGCACTTTCACTTCTGAGTTCGGGATGGGATCAGGTGGTTCACACTCGCTATGTTCGTCAGGCAATTCTGTAAACCCCGCTTTGCAATGTGTTATTGCGCAGCCGGGCTGTCCGGCCAGATTCCTCCGACCGGTTGTTCTCAACAATTCAATGAATGAAGACTGTATGCTGTAGCTTTTTACTCGTACTCAGTCGTACTTTGCGTTATACAAATCTGACCTGTCATCAAAGTCTTACGATTGCTTATTCACACAATCTCAGTTCCTGGTAAGTCTTTCACCAAAAACCTGCGATTATATGGTCAAGCCTCACGTGCAATTAGTACTGGTTAGCTCAACGCCTCACAGCGCTTACACACCCAGCCTATCAACGTCGTAGTCTTCAACGGCACTTCAGTGGACTTACGTCCAAGGGAGATCTCGTCTTGAAGGAGGCTTCCCGCTTAGATGCTTTCAGCGGTTATCCTTTCCGAACATAGCTACCGGGCAATGCTACTGGCGTAACAACCCGAACACCAGAGGTTCGTTCACTCCGGTCCTCTCGTACTAGGAGCAACTCTTCTCAAATCTCCAACGCCCACGGCAG